>CASEGV010000087.1:0-2134 GCA_949287595.1 uncultured Mycoplasmatota bacterium | reverse complement strand
GCTTAAATATTATAACTCAATTCAGTTATAGTACAAAAATTATAAAGAAAGGAGTTTCTAATATATGTGAAAAATTCACATAATTAGATTATACGTGATGAGATGAAAAAAATAACATATGTAACAGGTAATTGGTCTAAAATATTAAGTGCAAAAAAAATATTAGAACCATTAGGGATTGAAGTGGATAACATTAAGATGGAAACAACAGAAATTCAAGCAGACACTGTTGAAGAAGTTGCCATGCATTCTGCAAAAGAAGCTAGTGATAAACTAAAGTGTACAGTATTAAAAAATGACACAGGATTATATGTGGAAGCGTTAGGTGGTTTTCCTGGCCCATATACACATTATGTTGATGAAAAACTTGGAGAAGATGGATTATTAAAGCTTCTTGAAAATGAAGAAAATAGAAATGCTTGCTTTATAGAGGCTTTTGCCTATTGTGAATATGGAAAAGAGCCTATTGTATTTAAGTCAATAACGAAAGGTAAAATTGCAAAAGAAAAATCTGGAACTTATGGTTGGAGTTGGGATTTTATCTTCATACCTGATGGTTATGATAAAACCATGGGAAATTATCCAGATGACGAAAGATGCTATGTTTGGAATACTGATGCATATACTGAATTGAGTAATTTCTTGAAAAATAAGGAAGATAAATAATATGGAGGAAATAGGTGCCCATTTTAAATTTGAAAAAATAGTTGGTAATGTTTATCACAATACAGATTTGTTATTAAGTTCTAGAAGAAATTGTTTAAGGTACATCATAAAAGAAAGAGGAATAATAACTTTATTTCTTCCATATTTTTTATGCGAATCATTAAGTGAAGTAGCTTTGGATGAAAATGTAAAGATTATTTATTATCACGTTGATGATAATTTTATGCCTATAGGTATTGATGAGGATGAACTAAATGATAAGACATATCTTTATTTTGTTAACTATTATGGATTATTTAGAAATCAAATTACAGAGTTAACTGATAGATATAAATATGTGATTATAGACAATACATATAAATTGAAAAATTAAGTGTCCAAAAAGGACAAAAAAAAGACACATAGAATTACCTATGATACAATGTAAGTGCGAACAAACATTGGAGGTAATTAATATGTGTCTTTTAAATTATAACAAAAAAAATAAAAATAACAAAAAAAATAAAAAATATAAACACCTAACCTATGCAGAAAGGACAATGATAGAAACTTGGTATAATTCAGACCATAAAAGTAAGAAAGAAATAGCCCAATTATTACATAAAAGTGAAAGAACAATAAGAAGAGAAATAAACAGAGGAAAAGTAATAGTAAGAGATTATGATTTTACAGAAAAAGAAGAATATAGTGCTAGGGTAGCCCAAGAAAAATATGATTATGGAATGACAGGCAAAGGCCCAAAATTAAAGTTAGATCAAGATATAGAATTAGTAAGACATATAGAAAAAGAAATAAAAGAAAATAAAAAGTCACCAGAAGTGGTGGTTATCCAATTAAAAGAAAAAGGATATGATATTGAAATAACTGGGAAAACAATCAGAAACGCAATTAAATCCGGTTTAATATTTGAAAATATAAAGCACGGAAAAATAATATATAAAAAAGAATACAATAACAAAAATAAAGAAAAGAGAGTTTCAAAACTAATACCAGCAGAAAAAAGTATAGAGCATCGGCCAAAAGAAGCAAAAAATCGAGAAGTATATGGGCATTGGGAAGGGGACTTGGTTGTTGGTAAGCAAGGAAGCAAAGCAGTTTTACTAACTTTAACAGAAAGAAAAACAAGACAGGAAATTATAATGAAACTACAAAATAAAAAGACAGAAACAATAGCGAAAGCCTTTGATAAGCTAGAAAGAAAATATGGTAATAGATTTTATCAAATATTTAAGACTATAACCTTTGATAATGGAGTGGAATTTATGGGATATGAGGGAATAGAGAAATCCTGCAGAAGGAAAGGTACAAGAGTTCAAATTTATTATGCACACCCGTATTGTTCAGGAGAACGCGGAACAAACGAGAATAATAATAGAATGATTAGAAGATGGATTCCCAAAGGGACAGATATCGCAAACATAAAGAACTCTTTTATAAAAGAAATAGAAGATTGGATAAATAATTATCC
>CASEGV010000086.1:342-2270 GCA_949287595.1 uncultured Mycoplasmatota bacterium | reverse complement strand
TGATCCATCGCCAAAGTATGTGTTTAGTCTAGATGAATATGATATGTCAAAGGATGGAATTACTCACTTTAATATTGAAGATTGGCTTTTAAATAAAGTCGATTTAACATTATCATAAGTGTTATAAAATAAAAATAATTATAAGTTTATAACACTTAATTAAAACTTTTTTATGATACAAAATGTTTCTTCTATTCAAATATTAAATAATATACTTAAAATTTTTCATAATTATTTTGTAACTATGAAAAAAGTTTTGGGGGTGCAAAATTACCTAGGGGAGTGCAACCATATTAAAAACGGATTAACTATTAGAGAAGTTTAAATCAAATATCATATTGATTCATTAGTAAAAGCAGTATTTTTTTGGACTAATATTGGTTATAATTTAACATAAATTCTTTTGGGGATAAATATCCTAATCTTTTCTTATTTTTTTATTTTTGAACCAGTTTAAATATTTTTCTAATTCATCAATAAAATCATCACAAGTTATAGTTCCAAAGAATCCTTCACACATTGAATTGTCTGGAGAGCATCCATTCCTATTTAGTCCAAGTTTTTGTCTGCGCTCCCCTTATGTACATTTTATATCTGTGATTAACAATTTCTTCTGCTATTTTAAAATCCGGTCTTTCTGCGCTAGAATCAATGATAAAACAAGGAGAAGCAAAACTTGAAGAATTGCCTGTAATTAAAGCGTTAATTGAAGGAATCAATGGAGAAGCATGTTCAAATGAAAATTATAGACAATATTATGAAGTTATTGGTGTCAACTACAGTCATAAAAATATTGTTATTCAAAATAATATCATTGGTTTAATTCTTCGCGTATTTACTAAATAAAAAAATAATAGGAGGACATAAAATATAGTTTATATGGTATAATTGCGCTGTAAGGAAGGAGGAATAAAAATGAAATTTAAAGCATTATTTTTGTTTACTATTTCATTTTTGCTTTCTTCTTGTTCCAATAGTCATAATTATTTGGAGATAGGTCAATCGTTTAAAACTAGTTTTTCTAGTAGTGAGTGCTATTACGATATTGTTTTTAAGGAAAAAGATGATAGTACAGTACTATTAGAAATTATTCGTTTTGGCGATGAGAATTTAGGTATTGTTTACAATAAATCTTTTGAAGCTATAAGTATTAATGGCATTGAAAAAGATTATGTCACAACTCAATCGCCAGTCGGCGCAAAACAAATTTATATTGTTGATTTTATTGATGAAGTGGCCACTGTTGAGTTAGTGTTTAATTCTACTGATTTTGAAAAAATATGTATTGAAACTACTACAGCAGTAAATTGGGCAGAAGAAGGTTCTTACAACGCAATAATCATACATACTAATTAAATTTAGTATGATAAAAACTTACAATATTAATTATCCATGTAAAGTAGGGTGAACCCTTAAAGTTGGACTAAAGCAAAATTAATTTATTATTACATTATTTAGGGATTGATGTCTATATTTTATAGGTGTCAATCCATTTAATTTTGTTATAATTCTTTGATTATTGTAATAACTTATATATTTATGCATAGCTTTTTCTAAATCTTCAAGTGTTTCAAATTCATATTCATTTTACTCAAGAAAGAAGAATAAGCGAATGTGGTGTAAACGTGAGCCTTTTAGAACATAAGAGAATAGATAATTAATCTATTTCTCAATTATTTAATATTCAACTCTTTAGCAGTATAATAAAAGAGAAAACGAGCGTGGACTTTTCCTGAGTCATCATCTTTTTGCCACACAACCTAGTGATGAATAAGTAATTTTATATTTATCATGATTTTGGAAGGAGAATGATATTCATGGAAACTGAATTTATCAAATTAATTGAAACTAGAAGAAGTATAAGAAGCTATAAGAAAGAACCAGTATCAGAAAAGGATTTAAATAAGATTCTTGAAGCTGGAACTTAT
>CASEGV010000086.1:0-337 GCA_949287595.1 uncultured Mycoplasmatota bacterium | reverse complement strand
TGTTACTAGTTCTAAGTATCGTGAAAAAATAACTGAGCTTAATGAAAAGGTTAGAAAGACAAGCAATGATCCATATTACGGAGCACCTGTTGTTATTTTGGTTTTAGCTGATGGTAATGCTTCTAATTTTGTCGAGGATGGCAGTTGTGTTCTTATGAATATGATGCTTGCTGCTCATTCTCTTGGACTTGGCACTGTTTGGGTTGCTAAAGAACGTGAGATATTCGATAGTGAAGAAGGAAAAGAGCTTCTTAAAGAATGGAATCTTCCTACAACATTAAGAGGCGTTGGAGCTCTTGCTCTTGGCTATGCTAATGAAGAACCTAAGAAAGCAGCT
>CASEGV010000085.1:0-2904 GCA_949287595.1 uncultured Mycoplasmatota bacterium | reverse complement strand
TCCTTTGATTACACAATAAAAGAGAACTAATTTCTAGTCCTCTTACGTAGTTCATTTATCATAAGTTTTGGTTTCACCAACACTATTTGACATTGAACCCTTATTCGCTAATTTCTTCAATTTTCATTAAGTTAGTTGGTCTAGATTCACCAGTGTTAGGGAAACTTCCAGTAGTAACAATTATATCTCCTTTTTGTAAATCCATAAATTGTTTAGCTCTATTAGTACTTTCAGTTAAAACTTCATCTGTAGAGTTACAAATTGGCATAACAATTGGATAAACTCCCCAGTTTAAAGCTAGACGACGACCATCTTTTTCAGAAGGACAAAGTCCTGCAATAATAGCATTTGGTTTTAAGTTACTAATTGTTCTAGCAGTTCTACCACTAATAGTAGCAGCACAAATTAGTTTTGCACCTAAACGATTAGCACTAGCAACTACACTCTCTGCAATAGCTGTTGGAACATCATCAACACTCTTAACTCCAGAAATATAATCAAATCTTGCATATTCTTCAGTAACTTCACAAATCTTAGCCATAGCAGCAACAGTTTCAATTGGATGTTTACCAATAGTAGTTTCTCCACTTAACATAACTGCGTCAGTACCATCTAAAACAGCATTAGCAATATCACTAGTTTCTGCTCTCTTAGGACGTGCATTTTCCATCATTGTCTCAAGCATTTCAGTTGCAACAACACAGATTTTTCCCATGCGACGGCAAGTCTTAATCATATCCTTTTGAACAATAGGTAAACGTTCACTAGCAATCTCAGTACCTAAGTCTCCTCTAGCAACCATAACACCATCAGATACTTCTAGGATTTCTTCTAAGTTCTTAATTCCTAAGTCACTTTCAATTTTACAAATAATTTGTAAATCTTCTCTTCCATATTCCTTTAAAATTTCTTTAATCTCTAATACATCTTCTTTAGAAGAAACAAAAGAAATTGCTAAATATTCTCCACCATGTTCACAAGCATATTTTAAATCAGCACGATCTAAATCGCTAACGTAAGGAATATTTAATTTAATACCAGGAACACTCATACTCTTACGATTTCCAAGAGTTCCACCATTAATAACCTTACAAGTAACACCATCTTCTTCAACACTAATAACCTCAAGTTTCATCTTAGCATTTTCAAGTAAGATAATATCACCAACACTTAAGCTATCAAGTGCTTCAGGATGATTAACAGTAAATCTTTCTTCATTACCAAGAACATTATCCTTAACAATACGAATAATCTTACCAGGAATTAATTCAATAGAATCATTTTCTAACATTCCACTACGGAATTCTGGTCCTTTAGTATCCCATAATATTGCAACATTCTTACCAGTACGTCTTCTAACTTCACGTACAGAAGCACAAGCTTGTTCTCTTTCTTCAATTGTAGCATGAGTAAAATTAATTCTAGCAACATTCATTCCAGCCAAAACCATTTGTTCCATAACATCTGGTTGATTAGAAGAAGGTCCTATACTACAAATTATTTTTGTCTTTTTCATATTTCACTACTCCTTTTCAAACAGATATAATTATACACTAAAACTAATAATTTGTATAGATTTTTTTATCATTTTAATTATATCTATGATTAACTAGAGAAAAGTTTTTCTAACCGCAACCCTTGTTTTGTAAAAAATTGCATTTACTGGTAAAAACTACTTAGTTGCATTTAAGTAGAAAATTTTTGTTTTTAGAATTTACTGCTAATTATGGTCTACGTTAAATTCAACCTATTTTAATCGTGTTCTAATAAAAATAATAGATTTCTTATTAGTATATTACTACAAATTACTAATAAAACCCTGTGTTTTAAACAAAAATGCAAGGGCGAACATAGTGAGTTCATCTTGACCCTTGCATTTTTTACCAGAGTAAAATAGTCAAGCAAACAAGGTTAATCCTTGTTTGTTATCAACAAATAACTCAGTCTGTTACATTTAACTTTTCAAAGTTGCATTTACTTTTTCATCTCAGCTTTATTTATAAAAAAATGTAAGTCTATAAACACTTACATTTATTATCTTTTATATTTTGTACCTTTTTGATAACTTGCATTTTGATAGAGTAAGTCTACATATCCTACACATTCTCTCGTGCTCTCATCATATTTTCTAGCTCCTAGTGAATAATCTGCAATTTCATATACAGTTTCTTCAAATGGACAAGATAAATCTGTATTGTGACTATTTGCTTCTAGAATATCATAAATTACTCTTTTTTTTGGTGCTCCCATCATACCGTAGTGTTCGTTGTTCCAATCGTCTAGGTTCCAGTAACTTTTGTCTGGAAAGTCTTTTCTATAATATAATTTTTTTTCATGATAAAAAATGGTAATTAATGTTGCTAGATACTGCGTTCCTTTATCTTCTTTTTGATATCCAATCCATTCTAAACAGTCTAAGGCACATTCTCTAATACTTGGGTTTGGTAAATGATATAAAGTACTTGTATATCGTTGGTAGTTATAATTTGTTGCTAATTCTTCTACACTGTATCGACTTTCCATATCTTTTACTCTTTCTAAATATGCTCTATAAATTCTTGATTTTTCTGCAACCTTTTTGCAAGAGTCCCCTACGATTTCTTTTCTTGTCATACAGAATCTTTCTCTTGGATCTTTTATTTGTTGTAATTCATTATTTGTCATTATATCCCCCCCTAAATTGTGTTCAATTATATCATAATTATTTATTATCGTCAATACCATAATAGTTTCAGCCATAAAAAAAACACTTTTAGTGAAAAGTTTTTCTAAATGCAACCCTTGTTTTGTAAAAAATTGCATTTAACTGGTAAAAACTACTTAGTTGCATTTAAGTAGAAAATTTTTGTTTTTAGAATTTACTGCTAATTATGGTCTACGTTAATAAAAAAATGTATATAATAT
>CASEGV010000084.1:0-2108 GCA_949287595.1 uncultured Mycoplasmatota bacterium | reverse complement strand
GATGGCGTTTATGTATTTTGGAGGAAGTGTGTGTTATGGAACTTTCATAAGTGGTAAGAGTGACTATGACATCAATGTAGTGGTTGATGATTTAAAAGGAGCCTTTAAGACTAATATAAGCGGAACTGATGTTTTTATTTATGGCGTGAGTTCAATATTAGATAGGCTAAATCCAAATAGTCCTATATCACAATATAAGAGGAGCTTTATCGATGATGTTTTAGGACTTCCTGATACTTTGATAGGCCTTAATGAAGAGTATAAAGATATTTACGAAGAGTACAAAAACTTTGATTTTAATAAGAATCTGAAGGGTTTTTTAACAAATTTCTATGAATATTTTGCTTTTTGTTTTAATGGTGACTTTCAAGTTGGTAAAAAGTTTTATCACGTTATTAGAATGAGAGGACAAATAGAAAATTATAAGAAAACAGGTGTCTTTTCTTTAGATCTTCCTAAGTCTTATTTTGATGAGGAAATCGATTATAAGCTCAATTGGAATAACGAGAATAGAAGGAAAGAACTGAATACAAAATTAGAAAAATACCTAGATGAAATATACGAATTTAAGGAGGAATTAAAAGATGGATAGCACAGAAATTGTTTTAGCCATCATCTCAGTGCTAGGGACTATCTCTAGCATTTTATTTGCCTATTTAGCTTTTAAAAGAAGTAACAAGCAAGAACATAAAGATGAAGGTAAAAATGAAGGAGTAATGCTTAGTGAGATAGGTTATATCAAATCTTCTATTGATAGAATTGAAAAGTCACTTAATCACTTAGAAGAAAGATATACTGACCTTTCAAATAGGTTAGTTAAAGTCGAAGAATCAACTAAGAACGCTCATAAAAGAATTACTGAATTACATGATGAAATAAAAGGAGGATCAAATCATGAATGAGATACTTTTAAATGTTTTAAGTTGTGTTGTTACGGCAGTAGTAATTCCTCTTATTACCTTATTAGGATCTAAGCTTATCAAATGGATTTCTAGTAAGATTGATAATGAGAAAACGGAAAAATATATAACAGAAGCAACCACAATTGTTTTAGATGCTGTTAAATGTGTCTTTCAAACCTATGTTGAGGCTTTAAAGAAAGAAGGAAACTTTGGAAAAGACGCTCAATTAATCGCTCTTAATAAAGCTAAAGATATCGTTCTTTCTCAATTAAGCGAAGATATCAAAAACTATATAAAGACTAACTTTGGTGATGTTGATACATGGATTACAACTCAGATTGAGGCAAGTATAAATACACTTAAAAGCACATCAAACAAGGCATAAATCGAAATGCTTTGTATAGAATGAGGTAATGCCATATAATTACATTGGTGAGTTAAATGGATGAATATTTAAAATTGCAAATGGAAGGAATTTCTATTTGGAAGAAGTTTTCTTCTATTGATTTTGGTGATGAAATAAACAAACAAAAATTTTCGTTATCCTTATTTACTAAAACTTCGAACAAGAAAAATTACTATGGTCTTGGGCACTTTAACTATTTAATTGACTTCTGCACAAATATTTCTGTTCCTTCAAGTTGCCTTTCTACTAAGAAACCAAAATCTACAACTTATATTGAATATATATTTTCAAAAAATAAATTGGTTCTTGTTAAACATGTCGATAATGATGTTAGTCTTTTATTTTATATTCGAAACGATTTTATTTTTCAGCTAACATCTTTTTATGAATTATCTTGTATATTTCATATATCAGAAAATGGACAAATGAAAATATCTCAGTCAGGGATTTATGTGGACTATATCAAAAAAAGAACAGATGATTTATATCAAAGAATTTCTTGCGATCTATTTTCTTATACTGATTCTATTTATGAATACTCTAATTCGATGTTTGTAGAAAAAGAAACAAATGTAAAGCTTTTAAAAAGTTATGAAGAAATATCAAAAATGAACAAAGATGTTAATCCTTACCCATTTAGTCAAGACTTTATTTCAAGAGGAATAGAAACATTAATTAAAGCAGGTTACCATGAAAGGTAAAAGATAGTTTCTTTTTTAATATCCTCGTCACTAATGTCTTATGAGGCACTGACAATGTAGCTACGACATAGATTGAGGCGAGTATAAATACACTTAAAA
>CASEGV010000083.1:0-2524 GCA_949287595.1 uncultured Mycoplasmatota bacterium | reverse complement strand
GATTGATTCCTATATCAAAAGTTCGAATAGTTCGAACAGATTTCCCAATGGTGCCGAAAGACAGAATTGAACTGTCCGCTGATCCTTACCAAGGATCTGTTTTACCACTAAACTATATCGGCAGATAAAAGTATTCTATCATAATATGAATACTAATTCAATAACAATATGGTGTTCAAGACGGGAATCGAACCCGTATCATCTCCGTCGGAGGAAGAGATTCTATCCGTTGAACTACTTGAACGTATCGGGAACTACTCACATTTCGTTCCGAATTGCTCTGCGAAATCTAACCAGTCATCTAATTTTACTTTTCCATCTTTGATGACATTATCTTCTTCCCCTTCGATAGCTAGTAACTTATCCGTATCTATTTTGCCATAATTAATTACTGTATCACTTGTTACAGAATCGTTTGTTCTAGTTACTGTATTATCATAATACTTTAATCCTTCATAATTTTTATAAATTCCTTTATATGCATCTTCATACTCATCTAGGGTATCTTGATCATTTGTTACCACTTGCTCTGTTGAATGAAGTATTTGGATATACTCTCCTTGATAATAGATTTCATAATCTAGATTTACGTCTACTCCACTACCAGCAGTTGCCTCTCTAGAACAAGTTAATTTTTTCATTCCTGTAGTATCACTTTCAGATACGCTTGAATTAGGTGTCGTACTTTCATTGCTTCTGATATTATTACTATTTCTATTGGCATTATTCGCAGTAGTACTACTTTCATTACTTCCACAACCAGTTAGTAATACTACCATCATCATTATTAGTACTAATTTACTTAACTTGTTTTTCTTCATCCCGTTCCTCCTGCTCTTTGATATATTTTAATATTTGTCTTTGATTTTTTAAAATTGTATTCATTTGGTCATGTAAAGATTCTAGAATTAATTCACTTTTTAAATCTGTACGATAATCATTTTGGTTTCGCAAACTATCCTTTTCAGCCTGACGATTTTGACTCATCATAATGATTGGTGCTTGTAGAGCTGCGATACATGATAAGAGTAAATTTAATAAAATAAATGGATAAGGATCAATAACATCTTCTCCTGATAATAGCACCGTATTTAGACCAATCCACCCTAACAAAAATACAACAAATAAAATAATAAATGTCCAACTACCAGCAACTTCACTTAACTTATCCGCAATTTTATCTCCTTTGGTCATTTTTGATTCTTCCTGTTTATCTACATCAATTGCGATTGGCTGATCGATTAACAGATTTAATAATTCTTCTTCATCTTGTTCTTCTAACTCATTATTTCTAAGTAACATTTTTACAATATCTTTTTTTGTTCTTCTTCTTTCCACATTTATCACCAATATAGTATACCATTAATTTTCAGGTATGACCACCTTTCTTTTATTTATTATAAAATTTTTCATATCTTTAAAGCACTCTTCTTTGGCTTCTTCATCTTTACTATTTAAAAAGCCATGAGAAGCAAATTTAATATTTATATATTTTGATTTTCTATTATCCTTTCGTAGTCTCTTACTAAATTCTTCTATTTCATCTCGTAGTGGATCTAAGTCTCCTGTAATTACTAAAGTATCTGGCCAGTCTTTGTAGTTTTCCTCTTTCATTACCGAATGATATTTTTTTAAATCAATATATTTATTGCAATAAGTATGCAAATGAGGAATTGTTAATAAATCTAATTTATTATTTTGAGTAAGAGATAAATACTCTGTTTTAAAATTAAAATCTAAGGCTGGATATAATAAAATTTCTTTTTCTATGATAGATTTATCCATTAAAACTACATTACTTAAAATACTAGCACCAAGTGCATCCCCGATAGCAATAATATTTTGAATACCTATTCTGTTTAATCCTTCTTTTAAATATTTGATTGTTTGATAACTTTTATTTACCAATTTTTGATAAGCATCATTTTCATAGTCAATTGCAATTACTAAAGAATCCATTTCTTGAACGAATCTTTCACATACCTCTTTATAAGAATAAAAACCATTTACCATCCATCTTTTTCCAGGAATATATATCATTACTCTTTCTATTTTAGATATTTTCTTAGGATAGAAAATTCTTAATGGTAACAAATCTTCTTGTATTATAATTTTATAGTTTGATATATTTTTTTTAGAGATTGTTGGATGAATTATCTCATATACTGTGCGATATAATTTATAAGTATCTTCTGGTCCAAAATCTTCTTTAATTACATCTTGATTCATACTATCACCAGTATAATAATAACATAAAAAGAAAGTCATCATATGGAGAACTTTCTTTATTTGACACTATTTACCACTATTTTTTTAGGTTTTCTAACATTAAGTCTTTGATCCCATCTTTGACACTTTGAGAAAAAAATACTAGATTAGCCCTTATAAAATCTAGTTTTTTTATTATTTACTATTGCGTACCTAATGCGTAAGTGATATAATGCGATTAGAAGGTAGTGATACTATGAGACTTAAAATTACTAAAACCAAAAGCAATATTACTTACTGTATTATTGGTGATTAT
>CASEGV010000082.1:0-3404 GCA_949287595.1 uncultured Mycoplasmatota bacterium | reverse complement strand
TAATTGACTAACAGTATCTTTATCTATTCAAAATAAAGTGTAACATTTTCCCTGATAATTGGCATACTATTTTTGTAACATTTTCCCTGAAAAATCACAAGAGATGAGAATTAATTCAATTTTCTATTGTAAAAACAAAAGATTTATGATACTATTAAATGGTCATGTGAATGGCCAATTATTTGCCCTGTTGGTGAAGTGGTTTAACACGCTGCCCTCTCAAGGCAGTATACACGGGTTCGAACCCCGTACAGGGTACCATATGCTTATATACTCGGCACTTTTATGAGATGTCGAGTTTTTTTATCATCAATTTTGCTGTGAATCTTTTTGAAGAGAAAATATTGTTGTACAGAGAATAGTGTGAATTTTATAGCATTTATGATATAATACACGTGAAAATGAAGTAAAAAAATTAGGGAGCAATAAAATGGATGATTTAAAAATTATAGAAATAATGAGACAAAGAGAAGTAGAAAAGTATGAACAGGGACTAAAAAAGTCTGCAGAATTGATGGCAGTAATTAATGTTTATGGAAGATTAGATACTCCATATTATACAGGTTTGCTTTTAAACTTGAGTAACATTAATGAACGTTTTTTAGAAACAGGAGATTCTTCTACTATTGATAGTTTATACGAAGTATATCAAATGACAAAAGAGAAAACATCTACAATAGATGCTTATATGACACTAAAACAAAAAATAGAACATCTTAGATCATATAAAATAGAGGAATCAAAAATGAGAGTAAAACGATATCGATAAAATATTTTAAATATAAAAGAACAGCAACTATTATGAATAAAAAGTATAAGTATATTATAAAGTTATTCTTTAGAAAAAGACTTGAATATCAGGTCTTTTTTACATGGAGTGATTTTTTTTAGAATTATTTCATTGTTTTGTTTTCCTTTCTTGACATGTTGGTTGATTCATATTATATTTTCTATATAAGATAGAATAGAGGTGTTTTATATGATGAAAATTTATAAACATGAATTGGACAATCCTAAGATCCTATCTTGTGAGAAAATAGAAAAGGATTGTTGGATACGTCTAGTAAATCCCATACAAAAAGAAATAGATTTAG
Organism: uncultured Mycoplasmatota bacterium; assembly: GCA_949287595.1. Taxonomy (GTDB): domain Bacteria; phylum Bacillota_I; class Bacilli_A; order RF39; family UBA660; genus Faecimonas. The sequence continues at coordinate 2,310 of CASEGV010000082.1, read as the reverse complement.
TATCAAAAGAAGCAAATATTCCGGCTAGTATCATTTCTCAAGTATTAGTAGAAAAAGAATTACCAAGAATTAAACAAGTAGAAGGAGGAACTTTAATCGTTTTAGATGTTCCTTATATGAAAGACAAAAGTATAAAAAACAAATATATTACTTATCCCTTAGGAATTATTATTTGTAATAATTGTCATATCATTACCGTATCATTAATAGAACATGAATTCCTAAATAGTTTTGTAAATGGTGAAGTAGAAACATTTTTTACTTATAAAAAAACTAGATTCTTAATACAAATATTCTTAAAATCTGCAGAAGTTTATTTAAATACTTTAGCATCTATTGATGAAGATATTCAAAAACAAGAAAAAGTAACTTATAAATCGACAAGTAATCGCCAGTTAATTAATTTTTTAAATATTCAAAAGACCTTAGTATATTTTATTACTTCTCTTCAAGCTAACGGTCATGTCTTAGAAAAACTACATCGTGAAGACATATTACCTATGTATGATGAAGATAAAATGTTGTTAGAAGATGCTATGATTGAAAATAAACAGTGTATAGAAATGTCAACTATTTATCGTGATATCTTAGATTCTACGATGGATACTTATGGTACGATTATTTCTAATAATCTAAATGTAATTATGAAAGTTTTAGCTGGTATTACGATTGTATTTTCTATTCCTACCATGATTTCTTCTTTCTTAGGAATGAATGTACCGTTAGGCTTCCTAGAAGACTTTGAGTTTGCCTTTTTAGCTGTCTGCATTATCTCTTTTCTTCTTTCTTTTTTAATTGCATGTTGGTTAAAGAAAAAAGATATGCTATAATGATATAGTCTAAATATTTATTGGGAGGAATTATGGAAGAGTTTGTTATATCAATTATGAATCAATTCGGGTATTTTGGAATATTTTTTCTAATATTTATTGAAAATATATTTCCACCAATACCATCAGAGGTAGTACTATTATTTGGTGGCTTCATGACTACTTATTCCAAATTAAATTTATTTGGAATGGTTATTTTCTCAACACTAGGATCTACAGTTGGAGCAATCGTATTATATTATATTGGAAAAATTTTAAATAAAGAAAGATTAAAGAAGATTGTATCAGGAAAAATTGGTAAAATACTTCGCCTAAAAGCCAGTGACATAGAAAAAGCGGATAAATGGTTTGATACCAAAGGAAATAAAACAGTTTTCTTCTGCCGTTTTATCCCTGTTGTTCGTAGTTTAATTTCTATTCCAGCCGGTATGAGTGAAATGATTATGTCTAAATTCTTAATCTATACAATTACAGGTTCTCTTATTTGGAATACTGTCTTATTATTTGTAGGAAGTAAAGTAGGAGAAAATTGGAAGAAGATAGAACAAATGATGAGTCAGTATTCACATATTATTCTAATTATTTTAATCATTGCTTTTATTGGATTTGTAATTTATCATTTTTCATATATGATTTAATGTTGATAACAAATAAAGGTGAACTTTATTTGTTTTAAAATTGTATCATTTTTATCTCTGTCAAGGGTAAAATGAACGTATCGCCCTGTCAAATTTTTTTGAAAATGTCAGGTCTTTAATTTTTAGAAAATGTCAGTATTGTCTATTTTAGATAACATCAAAAGGAGAACTTTTGATGTTTTTATATTGTACAAATACTAGTTAGTCAAGAGTCAAGATAAATGCTTTCGCACTCTTGACTAACATCCATGAGTTAATGCATAGTACATAGATTGATGTGATACCACTGGTGGCAGTCCTTTTTTCCACGGTGATGTGTTTGGCTTATGTGATTTTGATAAATTGATTTGTTCTTTACTTTTGGATTCTTTCATGGTTGGTTGATTGATTATTTTTAAGTCTTTTATTATTTTAATATCATACCATTCTTCATTATATAAAATATGTTTTGTTCCATCTAGAAAAGTATAAACTTTTACTTTTCCAGATGTTGGAAGGTAATATTTTTTATTATCTTTCATAATAATGTGATATGATTTATCATATTTTAAATAAGAATTATGATAGACTTTATGTTCACTCCAAACAGCGAGTTCTTTGTTATAATCAAAATCTTTGTCTAGACATATAAACTTATTTTTGTTATTATCAATTGGAAGAGCAAATCTAGCATTATATTTTGGGATGAATATATCTGTTAAATATCGATTTGCCTCTTCAATTGTTGTGATATTTTTCTTTTTGAGTTCTTTATATAAACGATCTTGAAAAGTTCTCCATAGACGTTCAATTCTACCTTTAGCTCTCGGATTCATGGTAGAAATAATATCAGTTCCTATGTG
>CASEGV010000081.1:0-2764 GCA_949287595.1 uncultured Mycoplasmatota bacterium | reverse complement strand
TACGGTAGAAAAGTTCTCAGCACAATATGCTAATGGTGATTTTGATTTCGATGTTACTATTATGTATACACAATCTGGTGTTAACTGGCAATGTTATACTGGTTCTAATAAAGGATTTAACTGGTTTGGTACTAGTCTTTACGGAGGATTTAGATGTTGGGAAGGTTCTGCTTGCTACAACAATATGATTTCTCAAAAACCTACTAGTTCTTCTGGTGGTGGTGGTTTCGGAGGTATTGCTAACGGTGTTTCTTCTTGTGATAATTTAGTAGGATTTTAAAAGATAAAAATGGAAATAGATATTTTCCATTTTTTTCTTTTGTGATATGATTATAATAGAGGTAAGTATATGAAGATGAAAAAAGTAAAACCAAATGAGAAAAATTATATTCATCAAAAGTGGTATGAGAAACGATTAATTTTTAAAAGTTTTGTTTGTTTAATATATTTAATTGTTATTACTATTTTGATTGTTTGTATTTATCAACTTTATAATGAAAAGAAGGAAGTACTTCCGTGGAGTCAAGTAGAGTCTGTCGATGATTATAGTTATATTACTATTTCTAAAATGAGTGAGAAGTTTGCTTATTATCAGGATTCTAATAAGGAGATTCATTTTGTTATTGAACAAGAAGATACTGGCCTTTGGCATGCGTATTTAATTGCTATTGATGCAGATGATTATGATAAATATAAAGCCATTATTGACTATACTTATGAACGTACTACTGAAGTACCTGAACCAGTCAAAGTATATGGATATCCCGTTGTTATTGATGATGAGTTAAAGCAATTAGCTATTCAAAATATAACTAACTTTGTTCCTGCAGAAAATGAAGTAGTTATTACAAATGATAATTTTAATACTTATTTGACAAATAGTTATTTAGATACTACGATTCCACAAAGAGAACAGTTTAGTGTTGTACTTTGTATTGTGATAATTATTTTAATTATTGTCTTATTCTTATTTATTCTTACTTTGTTTGATAGAGATAAGATTGTATATCAAAAAGTAGAAGATGTTTATCATAAGAAAAAGAAAATGTTTTCTATTCGAAAGTAGTAATTTGATAAAAATTTTATTTTCATATATACTAATATTGAAGGTGATACTATGCAATTTTTAGAGATTACAGAAAAAGAATATCGTAAGTTTTGGGAGAATCATCCATTAAAAACTTTTTTATCAGCACCTGAGATTGGTGAGCTTAGAAAAAGTAATGGTTGGGATGTTTATTTTGTTGGAGTTAAAGATGATAATGATGTAGTCGCAGCAGCGATGATTGTTTCTCATAGGCGTCATTTTGGTAAATATGAATTTTATTCTCCTAGAGGAGTTTTAGTTGATTATGAGAATAAAGAGTTATTAGATTATTTTTTAAAGGAAATTAAGAATTTTGTTAAAAAGCATCATGGTTATGTTTTTAGAATGGATCCTTATATTATTTATAAAGAAAGAGATATTGATGGTAATATAGTAGAAGGTGGAGAAAATCATAGTGATGTTGTTTCTCATCTAGAAAGTTTAGGATTTAAAAAAGTAAGTATTCCTGAGATGGAACAAGTTGGTTGGATGTTTTCTTTGCCATTGGAAGGAAAAAGTTGTGAACAGATATTAAAAGAGATGAAGCCTAATACTAGAAATACGATTCGTAAGACTGAAAAAATTGGTATTACTGTGAAAGAATTAGGATATGATGAATTGGATCGATTTCAAAATATTATGGTGGAAACTGGAGAAAGAAAGAATTTTTCTATTCGTAGTGTAGATTACTATCAAAAAATGTATGAACTTTTTCATGATAAAGGTGAAGTTAAATATTATGTTACAGAGTTAGATTTAGTAAAGTATCAGAAAAAATTAGAAGAAGATAAAAAAGCTGCTGAAGATAAGTTATCTAAACTTAGTGATGCGAAATATAATGAAGGTCAAAAGAAAAACCTAGAGAATGAAATTGCTTCTTATGAGAAGAGAATTAAAGAAGCAGAGGCTATTAGGAAAGAAAAAAATACGGATGTCATTACTTTATCTGGTTCGATGTTTATGATTATACAGCCTGAAATTATTTATTTATCTAGTGGTAATTATGAAGAGTTTATGAAGTTTAATTCTCAGTATTTATTACAATGGATGATGATTCAATACGGGATAGAACATGGATTTAAGAAGCATAACTTTTATGGAATTCCAGCTAATATTAATGAACATCCAAAGGATTATGGAATTTATGAGTTTAAACGGGGATTTAATGGTATTGTGGAAGAGTTGATAGGTGAGTTTGAACTCCCTATTACTTGGCATTATTATTTTATTAAGTTTATTCATAAAATTAGGAAGTAGAGGAAGCTAGGGCTTCTTTTTTCTTGCTTTTTTAGTTTTTTTGATATAAGTAATTTTCCATATTATTGCTTTATCCTAAAGTTTAATACAACTATTGAAATAATAATTTTTAAAATTATTTTAACTTTAAGAATTTGAGAATTCTTGAAGTCTTTTTGGTATGAGTTTCTTGCTTTTTTCTAATTTATCAAAAAGTACTTGAGATTTAATAGTTAGGCTTTCTTTATCTGAATTAAGATTATGAATAAAATAATTTGTGTTAAGCGAAATAGGATTTAAAGTGATAAAATAAGTTTTGTCCATTGTATGATATAATAGAAAGAGGAGATGACTAACTATAAGAAGTCAAGTCATTTTCTTCAAAAATCTTAAAAAGATTTTTGTTCCACTACAAAAAGATTTTAAAAAATCAATTTTTTA
>CASEGV010000080.1:0-5986 GCA_949287595.1 uncultured Mycoplasmatota bacterium | reverse complement strand
AATAAATTTAACTGGTAAAGAATATGGATTTGATGTTCAGGAAATTGCGGATATAGATGGTAATGGAGATTATGAGCTTATAGTTTCAAACAATGCAATTAATGTTCCAACGACTGATTCGTGTTATCAAATATATAATGTAAAGGATGGTGAGTTGGTTCTTAAACAGGACTGTTTATATGAATCTCAAACGTAAAGACTTGAAAATAATAATGGTAATTATTGGTATATTTATTATTTATTTGTTAGCTGTTACATTTGTTTTTAAAAGAAATCCTTTAGATGTAATTTCACCAAATTATATTGTTAATTCTGATGGCCTTTTTTGGAATTATAGTAATGGAAAAATATCAGATATGGGAACATCTTTTAATAAAACAGATGGAAATTATAGAATTTTTTTGAACAATGGTGATGAGGTAGAGGGAGATGTTTATAATAGAGCAGGAACTATATCTGTTGCTAGGTCTGGGTCAAGTGAGCTTATGGATTCTGGTTATATTCTTGCGACTAATATTGGAAGACTTGACTTTGTAAAATACAAAGTTAATAATGTTTCGCCAAGTGGTAATGTTATAATTAGAACTTATTTAGATGATTTTTCAGGTTCATCTTTGGCAGAGTTTGATGTGGAAGAGGTTAAATTAGATTTAGATGGTGATAACGAGGAAGATGTTTTATATTTTTTGAGTAATTTGAAAAATAGAGATAACGGTATAAAAAAATCTTCTTTACTAGTTGGGGATGGAAGTAAGATAAACCAGGTTGTGGCTGAAAGCGCTATTGAACGGTACGATTTATATGCAATTATTGATATTACTGGAGATGGAAAGAAAGAGTTGATTGTTAAGAAAAGAGCTTTAGATGAAGAAGGTTATGATGAGTGCTATCAACTTTATGGAATTGAAGATGGAAAATATAAAGTTATTCATGATTGTGAATTATAAAGTAATATTTAACAAATGTTACTTTTTTTGTGATATAATATTGATATTGTTAGAAATTTGTTTTAGGAGGGCTTGAGATGAAATTAAAATTAAATGCAGAACCTAAAGATTGGGCAATGTTTGGTGGATTTTGCGTTATTCTTTTATATGTGGTATGTGTAGCTGTACTTAATATAATTCAATTTGCAAAAGGTGATTTAGATCATCTATTTTACGGTTTAAATCCTTTCCCAGCTTTAGGCTCAGATTATATTGGAATAACTCTTCCTTGTTATATAATAGCTTTGGGAGCTAGTATATTTAGTGTCAAGGATAGATTCTTCGATAGAGATAAAGGTATTGGTTTTGGAACTGATGTTAAGAAAGAATCTAAAGGTTATTCAAGATGGATGAAAGATTCTGAACTTAAAAAGGAATTGGCTAAGGTTGATGTTAAAGCAGAAAAAGCTGATGCGGGTGGTCTTCCTTTAATTAATGATGGAAAGTTTATGTGGGTTGATAATAGTGAGGCTCATACACTTATTATTGGTTCTACTGGTGCAGGTAAGACTCAGGTTGCTATTTTCCCTCTTGTTCATTCACTAGCTAAACACGACGAATCAATGATTATTACAGATCCTAAGGGTGAAATTTATGAGACGACAGCTAATATGTTAAAGGCTAGGGGTTATAACGTAATTTTGCTTAATTTCCGTAATCCACAACAGGGTAGTGGTTGGAATCCTCTGCACTTGCCTTATAAGTATTATAAAGAAGGTAATATCGATAAGGCTAATGAGCTTACTGATGACCTTGCTGCTAATATTTTGTATGATGAGGCTGGCCAAAATAACGATCCGTTTTGGCAAAATACGTCTGCTAACTACTTTTCTGGTATTTGTCTAGGTTTATTTGAAGATGCTAAACAAGAGGAGATTAATTTAAATAGTATTAATTTATTTACAACTGTTGGTGAAGAAAAGTGCGGAGCAAGATCGGTTTATGCGAATGAGTATTTTAAACTTACTAAGGATCCGGCTTCTTCAGCTTATGTAAGTGCGTCTTCAACTATTTCGGCACCTTCAGAGACGAGAGGAAGTATTATTTCAGTTTTTCAACAAAAAATTAGGCTTTTTGCGGCTAGAGATAATTTATCAGAGATGCTTTCACATAGCGATTTTGAGTTTGAAGATATTGGTAAAAAGAAGACAGCTGTATTTATTGTTATTCAGGATGAGAAAAAGACTTATCATTCTTTGGTAACTATTTTCTTAAAACAGTGTTATGAAACACTTGTAGATTATGCTCAGAAATGCGGTGGAAAACTTCCTTATAGAACAAATTTCTTACTAGATGAGTTTGCAAATATGCCACCACTTAAAGATGTCGATGCGATGGTATCGGCTGCTCGTAGTAGAAAGATGAGGTTCTTCTTTGTTATCCAGAACTTCGCTCAGCTTTCTGAAGTTTATGGTAAAGAAAAAGGAGATACTATTAAGGGTAACTGTACAAATATAGTTTATTTGATTAGTACAGAGCTTGCTGCCTTAGAAGAGATTAGTAAGATGTGCGGTGAGGTTAAAGTTAAAACAGATAAAAAAGATAAGGATGGTAAAGCAATAGAAGAGACAAGACCTTTAATTACAATTAGTGATTTACAGAAGTTAAAGGTTGGAGAAATTATTTTGCTTAGGACGAGATGTAATCCTTTTAGAACTAAATTAAAGCTTGATTATCAAATTGATTGGGGTGAGTCTTATGAAAAGGCGGCATACCCAACAAGAGAAAAACAAAAGGTTCAAGTGTTTGATTTAAAGAAGTTTGTCGATGAAAAGAAGAAAGAACACGATCAAGAACAAATAAATCAGATGATCAGTAGAATGACTCAAGAGAGCGGAAGAAATTCTAATCCGATGCCGGAGCCTCCAAAGTCTTCACTTGATTTTGGAGCGATACTAAAGAGTATGGATGAAAAAATCGCACAAGCTGAGGCTCAGAAAAAGGCCAGAGAGGGTCAGACTGTAGGTAAAATTGATCCAATTAAAATGCCGGTTTCTACAAGATTTTGCGGCGAGAATTACAAGTAATGTAAATAAAGAAATTAAACATGAAACTGTAAATAATAAGTCAAATGATGTTGAAGTTAGTGATTTGAAGAGGAATGATAATTTAAAGGCGGAAGGCAATAATAAGGATGAAAATAAAATTTCAAATATTAAACCAGTTGTTCAAAATATAAAAGAGAATGAGGATAAGAATTCAGACGTTAGTAATAGAAGAGATTATGTTACTGACGATCAATTTTTTGATGATTTCTTCTCTGATGAAGATGAATAAAATTCCTTTAAAAGAGGAATTTTTTGTTTAAATATATTAGCCTTTTACCTTCATTACATTTTTTTACTTAACATATAATATGTTAGAGGAGGTAATAGTTTGGAAATATCAGTAGAGGATTTATTAAAATTACCAAACCCTAATATTATAGATATTAGACCAGGACAGAAGTATAATGATAATCATATTCCTGGGGCGATTAATATTAGATTTGCTACACTTATGAGCGTACCAGAGAGGTATTTAAATAAGGATGATACTTATTATATATATTGTCAGGTAGGTATGACTTCACTACATGCTTCACAGGTTTTGAGAGCAAAAGGTTATAAGGTTATTAGTATAAAGGGAGGATATGAAGCGTATATATTAGGTAGATAGAGACTATTTAGATTTTGAATAGTTTCTATTTTTGTAAATGAAAACAAATGTTTCGATTTTTACTTGAAGAAAGGATAGTTTTTAAGTTATAATGAAGTAGAGATGGATAGGTGAGAGGAAATGGAGTATATTATTATTGGATTACTTGTAATTATTTTAATTGTCAGTGTAATTGCTTTGACAAAAAATGTCAATGAATCAAACATTACTGAGAGGCTTGGAAAGTTAGAAACAGAAATGATTAAAGAAATGGGAACTTTTAAAAGTGATTTAAGTAAGAGTTTGAATGACGATTTTGAAAGGTTAAATAACAAGATTGATGAGAGACTTAATTTAATTAATGATAAGGTTAATGAAAGGTTAGATCAAAATTTTGAAAAGACGAATAAAACTTTTATCTCTGTTTTGGAAAGACTTTCTAAAATCGATGAAGCTCAAAAGAAGATTGATAGTTTGTCAAATGATATTGTGTCATTACAGTCTGTTTTAACAGATAAAAAGACAAGAGGAATTTTCGGTGAGGTTAATTTAAAGCATATTTTGTCAAATGTTTTTGGTGAAAGTAGTAATATTTACAAATTACAGTACACACTAAGTAATGGAACAATTGCCGATAGCGTTTTATTTACTCCGGAACCGCTTGGTATGGTGGCAATCGATTCTAAGTTTCCACTTGAGGATTATCAGGCAATGGTTGATAAGAACAATCAAAATCGAAGTTTAGCGGAAAGAAAGTTTAAGAGTGATATGAAGAAGCACATAGATGCGATTGCTTCTAAGTATATTATTCCTGGGGAAACTTCTGATCAGGCAATTTTGTTTTTACCAGCTGAAGCTATTTTTGCGGAGGTTAATGCTTATCATCAAGATATAATAGATTATGCTTATAGTAAAAGAGTTTGGATTTGCGGACCAACTACTTTGATTAGTACTTTGACAACTTTACAAATTATTATTAAAAATATCGAGAGAGATAAGTATACTAAAGTTATTCATAAAGAATTAAAACTTTTGGATGTCGAATTTAAAAGATACAAAGAGAGATGGGATAAGCTTTATAGAAGTATCGAAACGGTTAGTAAGGATGTAAAAGATATTTATACGACAACTGATAAAATTACGAAGAGATTTAATTCTATTAATCAAGTAGAGGTGGATAAGATAGAACATGAAGAAGATTAATTTATTACTTACTTTAGCAACCATTATATGTGCGATAGTGACAATTTTTGTGCAGCCATATCAGGGAGTAGTTGTGTTTTTAAAAAATGCAAGTATTATTTTAACAGTAACTTTACCTTATATTTTACAAAAGTTATTTAAGGTTCGGATAAACGACGGACTTACTTTTATTTGGATTATATTTATTTTTATGGCACATTATTTAGGAGTAGTTTTAGAGTGGCACTATAGTCTTCCAGGTTTTGACAAAGTGACGCATACTGTTTCTGGGGTACTTAGTGGTTATGTGGCTACTTTAATTTTAAAACACATGAAGATAACCAATTTAATGTTTAGTATTTTGTTTATTATTTCGTTTAGTTTTATGTGTGCCGGATTATGGGAGATTTTCGAGTTTACATGTAATGCTTTATTTGGTGGGGATGCCCAAAGAGTGGCTGAAACGGGTGTTACAGATACGATGCTTGATATTATAGTGGCATTTGGTGGTTCTATTTTTGTAAGTATTGTTTATTTTATAAAGAATAAAAAATAATTTTAAAAGAATGAAGCAAAAAATGATTTTGCTTTGTTTTTTATAAATAAAATTTGTAAAATGAGGAAGTTATAGGCAAAAAGACTATATTTTTTATAGGTTTTGCTTTATAATTTAAGAAGAGGTGCAATATGGAAGAAAAAATACTTGAAATAATTAATAATCATAATAAAGCTTTAACTTATGAAGAGATTATGAATGAACTTGAAGAAAAGGATGCATCAGCATTAAGCAAATCTTTAATTAATTTACAAAACAATTTAAAGATTAGAGTAACTAATAAAGGAAAGTATGAACCATTTAACGAAAAGTCAAAGAAGAAGGGTGTTTTTGTGGCTAATCCTAAAGGATTTGGTTTTGTCGTAGTTGAAGGTTCAGATAAAGATTATTATGTTTCAGCCGGCCATGTTAAAGGGGCAATAAATGGCGATGAGGTTGTCATTAATATAATCAATGAGGTTAATCACGAGGCTACAATTGAAAGAATATTGCAAAGAAATTTGCAAAATTTACAAGTTGGGGAGTTTTATGTTCGCGATGGTAAAAATTTTGTAAAATTGGATGATGATAAGGTCAATATTATTATCGAAGTTTCTAGTGATAAATCAATGGGAGCGGTAACTGG
>CASEGV010000079.1:0-3280 GCA_949287595.1 uncultured Mycoplasmatota bacterium | reverse complement strand
TATAATCATAAACGAGTAATTTAATTACTCCTTGCTTCAAAAAGAAGCCAAAAGACCATAAGGAGGTGTAAAAATGAGAAACTATGAAATCATGTTTATCGTTAAACCAACATTAAGCGAGGATGAAGTAAAAAAAGTTGCCGATGAATGTGCAAAAATCATTACCGATAATGGTGGTAAATTAACTAAACAAGACAATTTAGGACAAAGAGAATTAGCTTATGAAATTAATGATTTCAAGAGTGGTTACTATTTCTTGTTTAATCTTGAATCAGAAGATGATAAAGCAATTAAAGAATTTGACCGTCTATCACGTATCAACAAAAATATTGTCCGTCATTTAATTACTAAAATAGAAGGATAAGAAAAGAGAGGTACAAAAAATGAATAGAGTTTGTTTAGTCGGTAGAATTACTGCCAAGCCAGAACTTCGTTACACAGGAACTAATATTCCATATACTCGTTTTAGTTTAGCAGTTAACCGTACATTTAATAATGCCCAAGGCGAAAGAGAAGCTGACTTCATTAATATTGTTGTTTGGCGTAGACAAGCAGAAAATATTGTTAATTATTTAGATAAAGGTAGTCAAGTTTCTATCGAAGGAAGAATTCAAACAGGAAGTTATACAGATCAATCTGGTAACCGCCGTTATACAACAGACGTTGTTGCTGATAATGTTCAATTCCTAGATAGTAGAAGACAAGCCGAAGCTCGTGCAACCTCAACACCATATGATTATCAAGATGCTCCTGCAAGTTCACCTGCCCCACAAAACGATGTTAATGTCGAAGATGATCCTTTTGCTGATTTTGGTGATAATGTATCAATAGACGATAATTTTCTAGAATAGAAAAAGGAGGATAAACATGGCTGAATATCGTAGAAAAAAGAAAAAAGTTTGCCAATTATGTGCTGGTAAACATGTTGATTATAAAGATGAAAATTTAAAAAAATACATCAGCAATGATAAAGGTAAAATCTTACCAAGAAGAATTACAGGTACCTGTGCAAGACATCAAAGATATATTGCTGGTGAAGTAAAAAAAGCTAGATTTATTGCTTTGTTACCATTTGTTAAATAGAGAAAAATCTCTATTTTTTTACACTTTTAGATATAAAATAACTAAAAAAAACAATTTAATAAAAAAACAATAAATATATATGATATAATATTAATTAGAATAAGGGGATGAAAAAAATGGAAAGCGTTATTTTTTCAGGATTTGCATTTATCGGTGCATTCTTAATCGCAATTTTAATACTTATAATTATTATGTATGTCTTTATGGGAGTTTTCTTAGGAAAACTAAACAAATTAATTTATGGAAAAGGAACACCAATGGCTTGGATTCCACTTCTAAATACATATTTAATGGGAAAACTTGTTGTCAATAAAGTATTCGGAATAATCTTGGTTATAATTCCATTTATAATTAGTTTCATACCGGGTGCTGACATATCTAACACTCATACAACAGTTCAAAACGGTGTACAAACAACAGTAAGTACAAGTACTTCATTAAACTCAATACTTTTATTAGTATATTCATTAGTATGCTTAGTTATCTTTGTGCTGGCAGTTGTAAAATACTTTAAATTAAAGAAAAATCGCGTCACTCCAATGGAAACAGAAACACCTAATGTAACAATGCCGACTCCACCAATTGGATCACCAGCTCCAGTTACTGAGCAACCAGTTGTTCCTGGTCAAACTCCAAACATTGCGGAAAGCTTTGACGTGCCTGAGTCATTAACTCAGTCAGTAGAAAATAATCAAATAAGTGCTGAACCAATACCTGAGTCACAAATAAATAATAATGTAGCTGTTCAAGGAGTTCCACAAACACCAGGAATTGAGAAAGTTTCACCAGAACCAAACGTTCCACAAAATGTTTTCCAAACAGCTCAAACACAAGAATCAGTTGTTGAAGAACCAACACCAATGGTAGTAAATACACAAGTAACTCCGGAAGAAACTCCAGTTACTTCAGAAACTGTACCAAATAATACAAATAGTATATTTGATACACCTGTTGAAACTCCAGTAAGTACTCCGGTAGCTTCAGTAGCTACACCAGTAGAAACTCCAGTAAATACTCCGGTAACTCCAGTAGCTACTCCAAGTGTATCACCTACTCCAGTTGCTCAGCCAAATACGCAACCTAGCGAACCTTATGATATTTTCTCATCAATGCCAACAAGTACTCCAACTGACCCACAAAATTAGAAAGTTTAAAATAACTTTCTTTTTTCATGGACTTCTTAAACATTTCATAAAACCGTGTTATAATGTAAATAATAAATCAAAGGAGGATAGAAAATGGAAAAGAAAATAAATGAAGAAGAAAAAGAAGCAACCTTAGAAGATATCGTCAAAAATGATTATCAAGGAGCTACAATTGTTGAACTAAACATTCCAACTAAAAAAATTGGCGTTGCCTCAGATCATCGTGGATATAATTTAAAACAAAAACTTACAAAATATTTAATCAAAAAAGGATATACTGTAATAGACTATGGATGTGACGATAAAAATAGTCATGACTATCCTGAATTTGGTTTTAAACTAGGAGAAGCAATTCGCAATGGAAAAGTTGAAAAAGGAATTGCCATCTGTGGAAGTGGAATAGGCATAAGCATAGCTTGTAATAAAGTCAAAGGTGTTAGATGCGCCAAAGTTGACAATATCAAGGAGGCCAAATATACAAGACTTGATAATGATGCCAATGCTATCGCCTTAAGTGGCGACATGCCAGTTTACCGGGCCAAAGATATATTAGATGTCTTTCTAAAAACAAACTTCAGTAATGAAGAACGTCATCAAAGAAGAATAGATATGCTTAACAACTATGATTAAAGCCTTTTTATATATCATAATCTTCGTTACAACAGTTTGGGCCTTAGAAAGCGTTAATATAACAGGAATATTTAAAAAAAATAGATATTATGCACCAAGGGTATTATATCTAATAGTTGCCATGGCTTTATCGTACTTAGTAGTTAATTTCTTATATGATTTTTGGAGTGTTACTAAAATCGTATAACTAGAAAGGAAACTAACCGTATGAAAAAGCTCATTATAGTTACACTATTAGTAATCATAATACCTTTTTTAGTTGTCAAAATATTTGTTCCCATCGATGAAATAAAATTCAAAAACATGACCAATAATATAATTAGAGTCAAAGATGAACAGGGAAATATTACCGAAATACCATTCGAAGAATATGTAAAAGGCGTAGTAGCCGGTGAAATGCCAGCCACCTTTGAAGAAGAAGC
>CASEGV010000078.1:0-3521 GCA_949287595.1 uncultured Mycoplasmatota bacterium | reverse complement strand
CCCGTTTTAAGGATTTAACACCTCAAAATTTAGGATTTAGATAAGGAAAAAAGAATTTATCCATATTATTAATAATATGGATATTTTTATTTGAAAAAAGTTTTTATAAATGATAATATTGAGGTGTTAAGGTGTTAAAGACACTTTAAAGAAAGTAATGGTGAAATTATGTCGTATTTTTTAAAGAAAACAAAGCCGTCAAAACGTGGAGAATACTTACAAATTTATGAAGGATATTATGTTCCAAAAGTTGGGAAAAGAAATAGATCTTATAAGAAGATAGGTTATGTTGATGATTTAATTGCTCAAGGAATAAAAGATCCAATTAAGTATTTTCAAGAAGAAGTTGATAGATTAAATAATAACTGTGAATTAGTTCCTCAAATTGGAGATGTATCTGTATGTAAATATGCTGGACATTTTTTAATCAAAGCAATGATTAATAAATTAAATGTTAAAAAGACGATAGATATAATGAATTCAAATATTAAATTACAATATAGAATGTCAGATTTAATGGAAGCATTAATTTTTGCTCAAATACTATCACCTGGTAGCAAATTAAAAGCTTTTGAGAATGTAATACCAAGCATATATAACTGTGAGATGTTTTCTTATGATCAAATATTGTATGGCATAAAACTAATTGGAAATAATTACGAAAAGTATATTGAGTTATTTAATCGAGAAATAGCAAAGGTATGGGGACGAGATACAAAGAAGTTATATTTTGACTGTACTAATTACTATTTCGAAATAGATGTTGAAGATGAAATTAGAAGAAAAGGTCCATCAAAAGAAAATAGGAAAGATCCTATAATAGGACAAGCCCTTTTATTAGATGCAGAGCAAATTCCTATCGCGATGACTATGTATCCAGGGAACCAATCAGAGAAGCCATATTTAAGGAAGAATATAGAAGATTTAAAAAGCAGATATGATATTAAGGGAAGAATAATACAAGTCGCGGATAAAGGATTAAACTGCGGAGATAATATCTTTGCCGCGGCCGTAGAAGCTAATGATGGATATATATTTTCTAAATCAGTACATGGTAATAACCTATCAAAAGAAGAAAAAACGTGGGTATTATTAAGTGATAACGATGAAAATAAATGGTTTACTGTTAGAGATGAGAAGAATAATATTCTTTATCGTTATAAATGTTGTGTTGATACATTTAAATATGACCATACAGTAGATGGTAAGAAAGTTCCTTTTTCGGTAAAAGAGAAGCGAGTAGTGACATATAATCCAACTTTAGCAAAAAAGAAAAGACTAGAAATTCAAAAGGAAGTAGAAAAAGCTAAAGAAAAAGTAACATTAAAATCAATGCTTAAAGATGAATTTGGTGACTGTGCCAAATATGTCACCTTTGAAGCAGTAGATAAAAATGGCAAAAAAACAAAAATTGCAAAATCAATAAATGAAGATAAGATAGATGAGGACATGAGTCTTGCTGGCTTTAATCTTATTGTTACTTCTGAAGTAAATATGTCACCTATGGAAATATATAATGTATATCATGGTCTTTGGAGAATTGAAGAATCCTTTAGAGTTATGAAAACATATCTAGAAGCTAGACCTGCTTTTTTACAAACTGAAGCATCAATCTATGGTCATTTCTTAATATGTTATTTATCCTTAACTATTCTCCGTTTATTAGAACTTAAAATATTTAATGACGAGCTTCCTATTGGTCAAATTATTGAATTTATTAGAAATTATAAAATTACATTCAAAGGTAATAATTCTTATATTAATAATGCTTCTTTATCTCGTTCTTTCTCTTATATCAAAGAAAAACTTGGTTTAATAAAATTAGGAAACTTAGAGCTTTTTTCAAGAGATTTAGATAACTTATTTTCTATTGAATTATAAAGCTTAATTTTTATAGTTTAACACCTCAAAATAGGGGTTGAGCCTGAATTCAGGTTATATCATTATTTTTTTAAAGATATTTGTTTTTGCTAAGAAACTATATTTTAGGACAATTTTAGTTAAAAAAAGGAGTCTTGCGACTCCTATTCTGTAATTTCAGGAACGGTAACACTAGTATTCCCTATATTAGAAATTTCTAATTTGTTAATAGTTTCAACATAAGTATCACCTTCAATTCTCACATCGATGAATTCAAAGGTAATTTTATTATTATAGAAATCTATTTTCACTTGTAAGGTTGCTTCAGCGGATACTGTAAAGCCTAAGAAATTGGCAATTACTTGAGGTGTATAACCTAAGCTATCATTTATAACATACATGCCGTCTTCACCTTCAACAGGATTAAAGATTACTAAATAATCTTTTAGCATCGAAGGCAATAAATAGAATCCGACATATGTTTCTAAAGTATACCCATCTCCTCCAAGAGGATAAGAAGTAAGTAAAGCATAGGTTCCATCACTTCGTTGAGAAATAATTTCAAAGAGATTAGCTGAGGAATTTTCATTAAAATACATGATAGATCCATCATCATTTTGTTCTAAAGCAACATCATTGTTTTTCTCAGTCTTTTTATAAGTCTCTTCAGATGAGATTAATTCTCCTTTTTGAGAAGTAGCAGAGTCATAAGCATAAGTATTAACTGTAGTTGTATAAGTTAAAGTTGCATTATTTGATGTAGCAAATTCTCCATTAAACCATTCAGTTAAAGTTTTAGAAGGTTGATTTAGGTTAATATATAAGTATGAAGAGATAGCCCATACTTTAATATGATAATAACCATCACCAGTTTCATTTATATGATAATAACCATTAGTCTCAACATCGTCTTTGATCCATCCGAGTTCTAATAGTAAGCTTTCATATTCTTCAAAAGCTGCTGCAGCGTCAGTAGGGGTGGTGTAAGCTGCCATAAAGAATCCATAGTCATTACCTTGATAAGAACGATTATTAAACGCTGTATAAGTTCTAATCGTATCAATGTTGATTACTGGAAGTAAGGTTTCAGCGTTATCTCCAAGATAAGTTTTAATTAAATCTAAGGTACCTTCTCCATAATCATCCCAAGAAGTATAATCAGGTTCGGTATAAGGAACATATTTATAATCATGGGTAGTAGTATTAATATTTGTTACTTCAATTGAGATAGTTCCTTCAACTGTTTGTCCATAATAGGTATATGCATAATCATAAACAAATGTTGCTGTTCCATCATCATGAACAGTTATAGAATAAGTACCTGGAACAAGACAATAAAGATAACTGCTAATATTATAAGCAAAGTCCGGCGCGGTATATTGAATGTATGATTCAAACCCATAATCTTCTTTTAAAGTGAAAGAACCGTCTTCATTAACATCAAATACTTCTGAAAATAAAGTTAATGCAGAAGGAAATAATTTTTGAGCACATTCTTTTCCGAAAGTATTTGTTTCAGCCATTTCTCTTGATTCGTGATTTCCTCTTAATAAATAAATATGTTTAGGGTATTTGACCTTTAGAGCTAGTAATAAACACATA
The DNA here is from genome assembly GCA_949287595.1 of uncultured Mycoplasmatota bacterium. GTDB lineage: Bacteria > Bacillota_I > Bacilli_A > RF39 > UBA660 > Faecimonas. Next base: position 59 of record CASEGV010000078.1, on the reverse strand, counting down.
GTTTCAACGCTAGAAGGCCCTCTATCTATGTAATCTCCTAAAAAAAGAAATTTATTATC
>CASEGV010000077.1:0-3550 GCA_949287595.1 uncultured Mycoplasmatota bacterium | reverse complement strand
GTTTGACTATAAAAGTTCAAACATGTTACTATTAAATCAATAAAATCACTTACACTTAGGTAATTAGATGTGCGGACACTTATTATTTCCATTTATAAAGACCAATAAAATTGGTTTTTTTCTTTTCTATTAAAAATAATTCTGATATAATTTTAATAGGAAGTGACGTGAATGAAAGAACAAATTCTGGATGCAAGTAAAATAGTTTTAATTACTTTTTTATTTACCGCAGTAATTATACCTGTAATTAAGAGAATCGCAATTCATGTAGGAGCAATTGACGTACCACGAGCCGATGAAGGCCATAGACATATTCATAAAAAAACAACACCGATGTTAGGTGGTGTAGGCATATTTCTAGGTTTTTTATTTGGATACATGTTGTTCGGAGAACAAAGTATCAGAATGAATTCGATATTAATAGGAAGTTTTATAATTATATTAACGGGTATTATGGATGATATAAAACCGATTCGGGCATATCAAAAAATGATAGGTCATTTAATAGCGGCAAGTATTATTGTATTTTATGGAGGAATAACTTTAGATAATATCACAGCATTTGGCTTTTCATTTAACTTTGGAATTTTAGCCCCGTTTATTACAATACTATTTATAGTAGCATGTACTAATATCATAAATTTAATTGATGGAGTAGACGGACTTAGTGGAGGAATCTGTTCGATATTTTTCTTAACAATAGGGATAATAGGTTTTTATCAAGGACGGAGTGGAAGCCTTGTTATGATATTAACATTTATTATGTTAGGATCAACATTAGGCTTTTTATTACATAATTTTTATCCTGCAAAAATATTTGCTGGTGACTGTGCAACATTTATGGGATTTATTATATCAATAATTACATTACTAGAGTTTAAAGGTCCTGCCTTAACATCTTTCTTTGTACCAATTATGATATTGGGAATACCAATATTAGATACATTATTTGCAATAATTAGAAGATTGTTAAAAGGACAACCACCTTTTAAAGCTGATAAGCAACATCTACATCATCAGTTATTAGGAATGAATTTTTCACAGAGAACAACAGTTTTAATTATATATGGTATTAATCTATTATTTGCAGCAGCATCAATTCTTTATACAATTAAAGATCCAGTTTTAGGAAAAATAATATATATTATAATATTTATTATTGTATTATGGTTTGTATTGCATACAACGATTATTTCTGATAAAACACCAACAAGAACAAAAAAAATAGAAGAGAAAATATCCATTTTCAGGAAGAAAAAATCCTAAAACAGAACGAAACTGCTGACATCAGCAGTTTTTCTTTAGAAAACAAATGGAAAATTTTGGAAGTAAATGGAAGGAGTAATAAATATGATTAATTATATAATTTGTGAAGACGAACCAGAATTATTAAATATGTATCAACAACAAATAGATAAATTTATGATGAAATATGATATGGATTACACCTGTTATACATTTGACTGTTATGATAAAAATTGGAAAACAACAATTAGAAATTTAGTAGGATTTAAAATATATTTGTTAGATATAAAAACAGAAAAAGGCTCAGGAATAGATGCAGCTAGGATGATTAGAGAAGAATTTGATGACTGGGTATCGATGATTATAATGATATCGGGTCATCCTGAATATAGGTATGAAGCTTTAGGAAAAAGATTAATGCTAGTAGATTTTATTAATAAAATAGAACATCCAGAACGAAAACTACAAGATGCTCTGTTAATTTGTATGAAAAATTATGATAATAAGTATAAGGCACTAAGATATAAATATAAAAATACAGCATACAACATTGAATTTAGAAGTATTGTAAAAATAGAAAGAGAACAAGGAAGTAAAAGATGTATTATATATACAGATGAAGGGAAATTTTTTATCCAAGAGTCTTTAAACGATTTATTAAAGAAATTAGATAAAAGATTTTTCAAATGCAGTAGAGGAGTAGCAATAAATGTTGAAAAAGTAGAAAGTTATAACTTTAAAGAAAATACAGCAAAACTAAAAAACAAAGAAGAATTTAAAGACGTATCAAGAGAAAAAAGAAGGGAGATGTTTAATCGTGTTAGAGGTATTCGTTAAAATATTTTGTGGAGTGATTATAGCTACAACAGGAATGTATATAGTAAAAGAGATAATAAGTTTAGAAAAAAGAAAATGGAAATTAAGTGATATTGGTTTAATAATAATTTTAGCGATAGGAATAGTCGTAGTACATCAAATTGAATACATAGGACTAAATACAATGTTAATTTTTTTATTAAATATTATTATTTTTAAATTAATGTATGACTTGTCATTGGAAGAAAGTATTATTAGCAGTAGTATTTATATGCTAATACTGGTTTTTGCAGATATGTTATCGTCAGTAATTTTCATGTCACAATTTACGGTAGAAGAAATAAGAACAAATAATATAATAATGATAATTTCAAATATTACAGTAAATATTATAGCAATAGCACTAATTAATATAAAATGGATAAAAAAGACTTTAAAACTTTTTTATCATGGAGGAGTAAATAAAAGATCTATAACAAATTTCTTGTTTTTTACGTTACTAATTTTAGGCTTTTGTTACTTAGTATATAATATTGGAATATCCAAGTTTTTCAACAAAGAATATATATTAAACTTTTTTACAATGATTATTTTTCTAATAATAACGTATATATTTATAGAAAATCAAAATCGGTATAAAAAGTTAGAAGAAGATTATGATGTGCTATTTTCCTACATTCAAAATTTTGAGGATTGGATAGAAAAAGAGCAATTAAATCGCCATGAATATAAAAATCAACTGGCTGTACTTAGATGCTTAACAAAAGAGAAAAAAGTAAAAGATAAAATTGATGAAATTTTAGAAGATAATATTAATATCGAAGGACAGGCTGTAACGCAGTTAAAATACTTACCAAAAGGAGGTATAAAAGGATTAATGTATTATAAAGCTGCAATTGCTCAAAAGCAAAAAATAAAATTAACAGCAGATGTTAGTATTGAATCCAAAGGAACATTAACAAAATTAACAGAAAAAGAAATAAGAGTTTTGTGTAAGTTAATTGGAATTTATTTTGACAATGCAATCGAGGCAGCCGCAGAGAGCAGAAAGAAAATTGTATCAATAGAAATATATGAATTAAAAGATAAGGTAAGTATTGTGTTTTCTAATACATTTAAAAGGCATAGAAATATAAATGATAGGAATAAGAAGGGTGTATCATCAAAAGGTCAGGGTCGAGGAAATGGTTTGTATTTTGCTTCAAAATTAATAAAAGAGAATACTTGGATAGAAAGTAGACAAAGTATTATAGATAATTACTATATACAAGAGCTATATATAAAGCGCAACAAAGATTCAAAGTAAAAAACCACCTTAAAAAGTAGTTTTCTCTGATATCTATAAGAACTAACCCTAGTATCTTTTTAGTCTGCTAATTATCTTAGTCACTGGAAGTGTCGTAAAAAAAGCGGCTTACATCACTTTAGGAATTAATAAAGAAGGTAATAAGGAAGTTCTATCCATAACCATTGGAGAAAATGAGTCTGC
>CASEGV010000076.1:0-4729 GCA_949287595.1 uncultured Mycoplasmatota bacterium | reverse complement strand
TCTATGTGTAACCAGATGTTTTGTGAATTAACTCTACTTGATTAGTTGTGGGATACAAACGAAACCGATAAGCTCTATACATAATATTCCTCCCCTGATAGGAACACCATACAATACATTTGTTCGTATGTCAACTATTTTTTATCAAATTTTCAAATTTGCATTTTGAGGAGCAAATTCCTTATAAATAAAAAAAGTAATAGTAAGAGTCAAAGTAAAAATATGATTCGCTTCCTTATCATAAAAATCATAATGACTCTCTATATATTTTTTCTCATCATAATCTCCTCGAATATTTAAAACGGCTAAAACAATAAAAAGAAACCAAAGTAAATCTTCAAAATTTAATCTAAAAATCTCACTATTCATACTCTAAATATATTTCTAAAAAAAATAATTAATACAAAAACGAGCATAACAAAATATCATATATGCTCGTCTTAAAATAATAACTTATCTAAACTGACAACAAGAACCACATTGTACATTACTAACTACATTCTCTTCAGAACAAGTATATTGTGGGCGATAAGTATGTTTAAACACATGATGATTTATGATTCTAGTATGAATCGGACAAACATGAGGAACTTCATGAACGATGGTTTTATGAATACATTTTTGTTGAACACCTTCTTGAACAGGACATCCCATACCAGTAGACATATTCATGTTCATACCATTCATCTGACTATTCATATTAATATCCACATTCATATCATTATCTACTACATTATTATTACCCTGAACAGTAGAATCAAAATCAAAATTATTTTGATCAAACATTATAATTACCTCCTATATTTTATCATATGTAAGAGATAATTTTAGAAAACGACAAACGCCTAATTAAAAAGGTAACTTCATATTACCATTAGAAAATTGCTTCATCATCTTCTTCATCTGCTCAAATTGTTGCAATAACTTATTTACTTCTTGTACAGATCTACCACTTCCTTGAGCAATTCTTGTTTTACGACTAGCTTTAATAATCTCTGGATGACGTCTTTCTTTTGGAGTCATTGATAGAACAATAGCTTCAATATGAGCAAGTTGCTTTGGATCAATCTTTACATTAGAAAGTCCCATCTTTTTCGCTCCAGGAATTAATTTTAAAAGATTCTCTAAAGGTCCTAACTTCTTCATCTGTTTCATAGTAGATAAAAAGTCTTCCAAATCAAACTTACCTTGTTGCATTCTTTTGGCAGTCTTCTCTGCTTCCTTCTCATCAATAGCTTCTGTTGCTTTCTCTACCAAAGAAACAATATCACCCATACCAAGAATACGTCCTGCCATACGTTCCGGATCAAAAGACTCTAAACCATCTAATTTTTCAGAAACACCAACAAACTTAATAGGTACATGTGTTAAATGACGAACAGATAAAGCAACACCACCTCTAGTATCACCATCTAACTTAGTAAGAATAACACCAGTAAGAGGTAACTTATCATGGAATCCAGTAATAACATTAATAGCATCTTGACCCATCATAGAATCAATAACAAGTAAAATTTCATCAGGATTTACCGCAGTACGAATATTTTCAAGCTCATCCATTAATGCTTCATCAATATGCAAACGACCTGCAGTATCGATTAATACATAATCATAATGATTTTCCTTCGCATAATCAATCGCATTACGAGAAATCTCTACCGGATCATTCTTTCCTTCTTCATAAACCTCTATATTAAGTTGTTTCCCTATTTGTTTTAATTGATCAATTGCTGCTGGACGATAAATATCACAAGCAACAAGTAACGGTTTTTTAGCATGCTTCTTACGTAAAAAATTAGCAAGTTTACCAATAGCTGTAGTTTTTCCAGCACCTTGTAATCCGACTAACATTAAAACAGCAGGATTACCTTTTAAACAAATATCAGCCTGTTCACCGCCAAGTAATTCCGTAAGTTCATCTTTTACAATCTTAACAAATAAATCTCCTGGATTAATGCTACTAGCAACTTCTTCTCCAAGTGCTTTTTCTTTAACTGTATTAGTAAACTCTTTAACTACTTTATAATTAACATCCGCTTCTAATAATGCCAAACGAATCTCACGCATCATATCAGAAATATTATCTTCTGTAATTTTTCCATAACCTTTAATTTTATGAATCGCATTTTGCAAACGATCTCCTAAACTTTCAAACATATCATCACCTAGCAAATATTATACAAAAAAATGAAAGACAAGTAAATGAAAAAAACAGGTTTACCCTGTTTATTCTAACATATCATCTGGTGTAATCGATACTAACGGAGACCCGTTGGAAGTAACACCAAAGGTAGAATCTGTAGAATGAGATGTATTCTCTGAATTAGATGAATTTGTAACTAATGTTGGTATTTTAACAGATTCATTACTAGCAATAGAAACTGGCTCTTCATCCGTATCAAGACTAGCAATATCACCAGATGCCTCCATATTAGAAGATTGAGACTGTCCTGGTATAACTAAACTTGGTACAGGAGAATCGGTAAATTCAATCAACGGTTTTGATGGAGCATCCTCATTATGAGAAGATGTATTCTCCGTAATCACCGGCTCATCTTGAGGTACAATTTCATCAAATCCCTTTGATGTATCATTTAGGGTATTAGAATCAACTTCATCAAAGCCTTTTACAGGCTCATCCTGAACCTTTGGAAGACCAATACTATCAAATCCTGCAGGTTTACTAGAAGATCCTTGAGAATTACCTGAAAACGAAAAAGAAATAGATGTATCATTAGATGGCGAAATATCATCAAATTGATTAAACGAACCATCAGTTAAAGAAGATTGCGAAACAGTAGGAGCAGGCTCAGGTGCCACTTTTCTTATATTACGAGGAGCACCTTTATTATTACCATTCCAGATAGTAACAACATCACAGTTTCCACTCCAAGGTGCCGGATCAGGCATCTGTAATTTACAAATTAATGGTATTTTAAACGCCATACCAAATCCCAAACAAGTACCTGCTTGTAATGTCTTCTGTTTTTCAACAATCTCATCACTAATATTAGGAACCATCTTACGTATATAATCTACATCAGTAGGGTGATTCATCTTAAAAATTAAGAAATTAGAGCACTGAGAAATAACAGTATCAGAAAGTTCTACCGGTCTTTGAGAAATAAGTCCAAGAATAACACCATACTTACGACCCTCTTTAGCAATACGTTCAAAGATATTGTACCCTATCAAGAAACGGTCAGTATCATTTTGAATATAACGGTGAGCTTCTTCAACAATAATATGAAAAGGAATACTTGCTCTATCTTTTAATCCCTTAGCAAACTCAAATACCAAACGAGAATAAATCTTAGTAATAACTTTTGCAAAATCATCATCAACATCATCTAAGTTGAAATTAACTAATTGATATTTACGACCGTTACTAATAAGTAAAGATGATAAATAGCTTTCAAGAGAAATATAATCTGGTACATCAAAGAATTTAGCATTTTCACCAACAATTAAAGCATGTAAACGAACTTTAATCGTAACAGCATCACCATAATACACTCCACCCTTAGGCTCATAGTTATCATACTCATTCTTAATAAAGGATGATACATATTCAGTAAGTAAAACACTTTCAGAAAACTGTCCTTGAGAGTCAATCAAGAAACATTCACGGAATTTTCTCGTATAACCAATACCTTGTACTGGAGCTTCCAAATTAAATTGAGGCGTAGAACAGCTTGCTAAAATAGAAAATATTTCATTACGTTTATTAGGAGATGTTTCATTAGTATATAAAATAGTCATAATAGCTTTAGCTATCAAATGATTCTTATAATTATTAGCATCCATATCCTTTTGAGAAAAAATCAAAGCAAGCTTTAACATTCTCTCAATAATAGGTAATTGTGAATGGTTAGTAGCTTGTAATAACAACGCTAAATCACTAGCGTTAAGTAACCAGATAGGAAGACGTAACTTCTCACCAATTCCATCTACTTCATTCGTACTAAAAAAACGATAATGATAATTAGGATTAATAGAATTTAAATTGTTAAAAGCATTATAATATTCACCTGAAGAATCAAAAAGTAAAATGTTGGCCTTATATGGAAATAATCTTTGATCATGAAACATATTTTGAAAAAGACGAGACACACCACATGACTTACCACTACCACTGTTACCAAAAATAGCAAAATGATTACTAAAGAAATTATTTACATCTAAATACACTGGAAAATCATTATAGAAAGGACTAACACCAAATCTCATATATCCTTCTTTATCTTCTCCAACAATCATAGGAATTTCAGACTTATTAATAACACGAATAGAGGCATCTAAAGACGGTTTACGAATCGTACCACCAATTAATCGACCATTAACAATCTCACCTAAAAATCTAGCTTTAACAATATCTTTATCCAAATCATCCACTTCACCTAATACTTTTTTATCCTTATCTTCAAATATAAGGTGCAAATTCATTAAATTAACTGCAAGATGTTCTGCATCTTTTAAACGTATATTAGCAGAGTGATCACTAATATAAACAATTTTATCAAACATAACTGTCCCCTCTTTACACTTTATCTATTCTAATATTGATTATACTAACAATCGTATCTTTTTTCAAGACAAAACGTATGTGATTTACAAAATGAAAAGAAAAAGTGAAAAGTTTTTCTAAACGCAACCCTGATTTTGTAAAAGGTTGCATTTAACCGGGTAAAACTATCTAGTTGCATTTAACCAAGCAAATAATTATAAT
>CASEGV010000075.1:0-4027 GCA_949287595.1 uncultured Mycoplasmatota bacterium | reverse complement strand
TTAGAAAAAATATTTAAAACTATTAACACCAATAAAATTAAGTCTATGCTTGAAAATCAAACATAGACTTATTTAAAATTTTTTCATGCGTTTATCCTGCTAAAATCATGGTAATATAATACATAACAAATATTCCAAGCATGACAATTCCTTCTTTTTTAGATACTACTCTTTCGCTTTTAGCAAAGATAAATAATAAGAATGAAGTTAAAAATACTGTTGTGATATCTGCTAGATTAAAGTTTTCTAATACTAAGTCGCCAAATATAGCAATTGGTAGTCCTAAAACAATACATATATTAAATATATTTGTACCTATGATATTTCCTATTGCCATATCAAATTCTTTTTTTCTAGCACTAGATACTGTCATAAACATTTCTGGAAGAGAAGTACCTATGACAATTAGAATCATCGTAATTACTTTTTCACTAACATTTAATCTTTCTGCTAATATTACAGCATTATCTACGATAACATCACTACTTAAACTAATACATGCAATGCTTCCTATTAATAAAAATATAATTAAAAAGATATTCTTATAGACTGGTTCTATTTGTTCTGTAGCCTCATCTTTTTTTCTTGATAATTGTACAATATACGCTACAAACATTAAAAATAATAAAATTAAAATAACTCCATCTGCTCTAGAGAAAGTATTTGGTGTTAGTGGATTAAATAGACTATCTAACATCAATACACAGAATCCGGTTGTGATAATCAATAAAATTGGTAACTCCTTTTTTATGGTAGCATGCCTTACTCTGATTGGTCTAACTAAGGCTGCTAGTCCAATAATTAAAAATGTATTTACAATACAACTTCCTACTACATTAGCAAAAGCCATGGTTCCATTTTTACTGGCGACACTTTGAAACGATATCGCCACTTCTGGTGCACAAGTACCAAAGGCTACTATAGTTAATGCTATTAACATTTTTGGTACTTTACAACGTATTGCTAAAGAGGAAGCACAATCTACTAAAATATCACTAGACTTTATTATAATTAAAAATCCCAATAATAAAAATATCACTTCTAGCACGTTATCTCCTACTTTCTAGTCTATTATACTATAATTTTTTATCCTTTCCTAGATTGTAATTGTTAGTTTACTGTCAAGAAAAAAGAACTTTTTAAAAGTTCTTCCATACTCTTAGTTTGTCTTTTTCTACTTTATAAATACCTAGTATTTCTTTTTTTTCATTTTTAAAGATTACTTTATCTTTTATGTGATATGTATTAAGTAGTTTTTGACCATTTTTTATTTTCTTTTCTAAGGTGTTATTTACTTCTATTACTGGTAAGTCTAGTACTTCTTCTATCTTATGTAATTTATATTTTCCTTGGTTTATTTCTTCTAAGGTATTTGTATCTTTGATATCAATTTTTCCTTGTTTTGTTCTAGTTAAGGCTGTCATAGTGGCATAGGTACCTAGACTTCTTCCGATATCTCTGATTAGACTTCTGATGTAGCAGCCTTTGGTTACTTTAGCTTTTATTATAAATGTGTCGTTATCACTAGATAGTAGCTTTATTTCTTTTATTGTTACTTCTTTTTTAGGAAGTTCTACTGGTTTGTTTTCTCTTGCATATTCGTATAGTTTTTTACCATTTACTTTTATAGCAGAGAACATTGGTACTTCTTGCATATAGGTTTTTTTATAACTATTTACTACTTGTTCTAAATCTTTTGATATATCTACTGGCTTACTTTTTATTACATTACCTGTGATATCTAATGTATCTGTTTCTACTCCTAATAAGGCACCTGCAATATATTCTTTATCTTCAGCAGTAATTAATTCGGCTACTTTTACTGCTTTACCTAATGTTACTATTAATACTCCTTCTGCTAGTGGATCTAGTGTTCCGGTATGGCCTACTTTTTGTATACCAAAGATATTACTTATTTCATTTACTATATCAAAAGAAGTTTTTCCTACTTCTTTATTTATATATAAAATGCCTGAAAATTTCGTTATATATTCTTCTAGTGTCCAGTGGTTTTCATACATAATTTTAGCTGGTATTTTTCCAACATAACGAATATGCCAGGGTTCATATTGATAGCCGGTTATTTCTTCTTTTCCTTTTGGATATCTTAGAATAAATCCATACTCGGGTAAAATGTTATGAATCTTTTTAAATATGTCTTCCTGTTCCAGTAGTTCGTCGTTATCCCAAGTATATTTGCCATTTACTTTTAAAGCTAAGTCGATTGCTAGTCCTGTATGATGTTCACTAGTTTTAGGGATTGCTACATATTTTTTTACATATTCTAATCCATATTCTTCTTTATATTCTTCCCATATTGCTTGCTGGTCTTCTATCGATCTATAAGTAGATGCTAAAGATATATCTATTTTCTTGCTAGCTAATTCTTTTTTTAATAATAGATAGTTTTGATACGTTGTCTCTTCTAGTTGACAAGGTGTGTTATCAACTAATTTGGTATCTACTAATTTTATATTTTTTAGATAATTATTTTTTATTTGGTTTTCTTTATTTACTAATGTTAAATATTTTTTCATGTTTATCCCTCTTTTTTATTATAGCAAAGAAAAAGAAGTATTTCTATACTTCCTATTTGGCTTTTCTGGTTGTGAAAGAGTTTTGTTTAATAAAGGTATCTCCTGCTACTTCTGGAATTCTATCAGGGCTTCCTGATGATAGGTATACACCGTCTGTAATTTCATGCATATATTCTGTTGCGAATTGTTGCAGAGGTTCTACCTTATAATCCTGACCGATGTAGGATGTCATATCTTTTCCTAGTACATCTTGATAGGCTCCTGTTTTTATTTGTTCTTCTTCAGTATTCCATACAATTGCATTTTCTCCAATATAAGATACTACTTGCAATTCTTCTAATGGATAATAGTAAGTCTCTTCCATCATAGATGTTGGTATTTGATGCTTGCTTAGTGCAACATATTGTCTTCTTTCATCCATGGCTTTTTGTTGATATTTATCTTTCTTTCCTTGTTCAAACCCTGATAAAAATAGTGCATTATCTTGAAACTTGGGATTATTCTTGATTGCTTCTTGTTTTGTTTCATTCTTACTTGCCGCAACATAACCATAGGCTTCTGAGGTTGCGATATATCTATCACCATTTTCATCTACTTCATCTGCTGCTACTACATCTTTATTAATATTTTTTGCTTCCTCTTCTGATATTTCTTCCCATACAAATTCTTGTTCATTTTCATTATAGGTACTGTAATAAGTACTATGATCTTCGGTGTAAAGTTCTACTGTTTGTTCTGGCGTTTCTTCTTTTTTAGCGCAACCAGTCATCGCTACTGCCATTAATACCATAGTAGCTAGTGTAAAATTTTTTTTATATGCCTTTAAATTCTTTATCATTACTACACCTTCTTATTATTTGTTTTTTGATAATTTTTTTACCTGTTGATTTACTTTCTCTTCATTTTTTAAATTTTTTTCTTTTTTATTTTTTATATCTAGTAGTTTATAGTATAGATAATTTTTTTCTGATAACTCTTCTTCTGGAATCTGACTCTTATTTACTACATTTTCCGGTTTTATATCTCTATCTAGAGTATATAAGCACATTTTATAAGTTTTTATTGCGTCTTTTACGTTAGTTGTATCTTTAGGTTGCGGAAAATATATATCTTCTTGGTCTGCTTTTACAAATATTGGTATTGGATCATCAGTTTTCAATTCATTTGCTGTTACTTTTCCTTTTTCTACTTTAATATATATTTTTCCAAAATATTCAGGCCGATATTCTTTCTTTTTTACTTGTTCTTAATGAATGATTATTTCTGGAAATTTTTTAATAAATTCATCTGATAGTGAATATACATTTACCAGATATACTGCCATATTATCTCCCCCTTAAAATTAGTCAAATTATACCATATTTTTTGTTTTTTTTCAAGACTTTCTACAGAAAAAGGGGCTGTTACGAAATTAAATGATTAATTTCTAACAGTTCTTTTTTGTTTTGGAAAAGGAAATTTTTCTTTTTTTATATTTTTGTCTACGTACC
>CASEGV010000074.1:0-4212 GCA_949287595.1 uncultured Mycoplasmatota bacterium | reverse complement strand
TTGGTACGTAGACAAAAATATAAAAAAAGAAAAATTTCCTTTTCCAAAACAAAAAAGAACTGTTAGAAATTAATCATTTAATTTCGTAACAGCCCCTTTAATTAATAACACATCGTACCGCCTAAAATAATAGCTAATAAGATATATAACACGATAATAATAACAAAACTATTATTTCTTTTTGGACAAGTAGTATTCTCAGGACAAGACATTAAAACACCTCCTTAAATATAAGCACCTAAGATAATTATTAAAAGAATGAACAAAACTAATACAATTGCTGAAGATGAAATATAATTACTCACATCTTTTCCTCCTTTTTTTATGCTTTCATGATATTTTATGGTAAAAGAAAATTTATGTGATTATATCTGCATATTTATTGCATGAAATTGTTTTTTTTGCTATGATATTCATGAATTAGGAGGAATTATATGAAGAAAAAATTAGGAATTAGTATCTGCCTTATAAGTGCCTTAGTACTAACAGTAACAGGTTGCGGAAAAAAAGCAGAACTAGATGATAACAAAACAGCTGTTTCCCTAAAAGGAATAAAAATAACAGCAACCGACTACTATAATGAAATAAAAAAATCAAATATTTCTAAATTAGTAGATATGATTGATCATCAATTATTTGATGAAAAATATGAATCAAATGATGAAGAAAATCAAGCTGTAAAAGAGCAAATTAATCAATTAAAAGAAAGCTACAAAGATGATACAACTTTCCAAAGTGTAATACAACAATACTTCGGAGTAAACTCAGAAGACGAATTAGAAGATATGCTTAGACTGGAATATAAGCGAAATGAAGCAGTAGAAGACTATGTAGCTGACAATCTAACGGATAAAGAAATCCAAGACTATTATGATAAAAATATCATAGGAGATATCAAAGCAAGCCATATCTTAATTACACCTGATGTAGATAGTGATGCAACCGAAGAAGAAAAAGAAAAAGCAGAAGAAAAAGCTAAAAAAGAAGCAGAAAAAATCATCAAAAAACTAGATAAAGGAGAAGACTTCGCAGAACTTGCTAAAAAATATTCTGATGATGAAGCAACTGCTAAAAATGGTGGAGACCTAGACTACTTTAATACAGATGATATGGATGAAAATTTTATGGATGCAGTAAAAAAACTAAACAACAATGAATACACCAAAGAACCAGTAAAAACACAATATGGTTATCATATTATCTTAAAAGTAGATCAAAAAGAAAAACCAAAATTAAAAGAAGTAAAAGATTCTATCAAAGAAACGTTAGCAAACAATAAATTAAATAATAACTCTACTCTTCATTATGAAACACTAATGGATATTAGAGAAGAAAATAATATCAAATGGAATGATGATGAATTAGAAAAACAATATGACGAATTAATGAATCAATTAATTAAAGCTTCATCATCAAATACTACAAAATAAAAAGTACCGTTTTGGTACTTTTTATTTTGCTTTAAATATAAAGCATTCCTTATCTTTATAAATTAATTTATACTGGTCCTCAACCAATAAAAAACTAGCTATACCACTCTTTCTAGGAACAATATAATAATCAAACTCATACTTATCCATTAATTCCGGAAAATGGTAAGAAAGTCTAGAAATATCCTGATAATCTTGATAAATATATTTAGAATATAAGTCTGCTCTACCATCGATAAACACCGGAATATCTTGATAAATTAAATAAGCCCCATAATCATAATAATTAAATAGCCTCATAGGTTTTTCCTTCTTTAATACTGAAATAGCATCATCTGACAAACTCTTAGTAGAAAGAACTTTAGAATAAGAAAAAGAAGAAGCAAAAATAACCAGTAATAAACAAGAAAAACTAAGAAGTAAAATACAAGAATAAGAATCCAACTTTCTTCTAGACACATAATAAAAAATAAACATAGACCATACAATATAACTAAAAAACCAAAATCGAATACTTTTTAATCCCAAGTATAAAAAGAATAAATAAAAAATAGCATCGATAAGTCTTATTTTTTTCTTACTAATAATCATAACAAGTAAAGTTATAAAAGCAAATACAAAATAAACATAATGAGAAATAAAATTTAAATTACTCGGTTGCCATTCTGCAATCGTAGAAAGCATCAAACTATCAGCCATATTCTGATAAGGATAAAAAAGCATCTGAATACCATGAGGATTAATAACAACTGCTATCATACAGAAAATAGCAACTAAAAAATAAGTAAAAATCTGTTTTTTAGAAATTCTTTCTGCTTCTATCTTAGAAAAAGAAAATTGGAACAATCCAGCAATCACTGCCAAAATACATAATAAATATGGTAAATTAGACGAACCTCCATGAATATTAGCCCAGATGAGACTAATAATAGGTAAAAAATAAATACGTTTAAAGTTAGGATGGTAAAAATAATAAAAAACAAGATAACTACTAACTGCTAAAAACAAAAAACTAAAAAGTTGTGGACGTCCACTAAGTCCTGTAAAAATCAAAGCAAAAAACACCGTCCAAAGTAAAGCAAAAGGTAGATTTTTTAAATATTCTTTTCTTTGACTAAGAAAAAGAAAAAATAGCAGTCCTAATGTAATAAAAAAAACATAAACAAACAAATGATATCTACCAAAAATTAAATATAAAAAATAAAGAATAATTTCAAATAACCATTCATGAGAAATCCAAGGATAAGAAAATAAACTCCAAGAAAAAACATCATGCGTTAATATCATCGAATGACGAACCATATATTCTCCTGCCTTAAAATGCCAGAAATAATCAATATCCATTCTTAAAAAAAGCATCAAAAACAAAGCAAAACAAAACAAGAAAATAGAAAAAGAAAATATAAATTTATGGTTTAGAAAAAGCTGTTTAATCTTCATAATATAATCCTTTCTGATACAATTTTTCTCGAATTTTAAACTCTAACTCCCGACCAGAATATTTTTTACTTAATTTTCGATAAAGTTTTTCATACTCCCTTTTTTGAATATCCTTAGTATCAGAAAATTCCACATTAGCAAGTCCTTCATTAATAATAGATCCATCATACCCTAAATTTTGCAAATCATAAATAATTTTCTTTCTTAAAACCATACCGCCTCGACTACGATTACTCTTAATCAATCTAGTAGCAATTTTTTCAATTTTAGCCATCTGCTCTTCCTTAGTAAAAACTGCTAATTCTCGGTAAATAATATCAGAAGAAACACCCTTATCTAATAATTCTCGTTCAATTTTATGAGGACCTTTAGAAGTAGTTATCATTTGTTGATTAATATATGCCTTCGCAAAACTACAATCATCTAAATATCCCTGCTTTAATAACTTATCAATAGCCATATTCACATATTCTTCTGGATACTGCTTCTTGATAAGTAACTCTTTCAAATCTTTAACTGAACGAAATCTATTCTTTAAAGACTGCAAAGCTACATAATAGACATCGTATTCTTGATTCATTTTCAATATTTTATCACGCTCTTTATCATCAATTGACTTCTTTAATAACAAATCAAAATTTAAGATAACATCTTCATATAAAGATAACTCTTCTCCAGATTCCAACATTAATTCATACTGGCCATTCTTTTTCTTCTTATACTTTAATATATTCACTTTATCACCCAAGAACAGTATAGCAAGACTATGAAATTAAGTAAACGAAATAAACAATAAAAAAGAAGAAAAGTACTACTTCTCTCCCTTCTTTATCTCAATAAGTCCTTCTGTAATTTCTTCTAACGCTCTTCCAATATTTTTCTTACTCTTATATGAAGATGCTGGCATTTGTAAATACCCTGTCCTTGATATTTCTTTACTACGTCTAGCAGCAATATGAACAAGTTCGTACTTAGAATCTACAATATTAAGTAATTTATCAATAGAAGGATAAATCATTTGTATCACACTCCCTAGTACTAGAATAAAACACATTACAAAAATAATCAAGGAACATGACAAAATTAGACACAAAGAATTTATTTCATCTTTTGAAAAACTAAAAGTAAAAAAACATCAGCAACAAAAAAACAACTTCCAAACAACCGAATTAAATAAACCCCTTTCTGATAACTAGGAACTCGCATATAATTTCGATAATTTCTAACTAAAAAATATAAATAGAGAACAAAAGAATTAAGTAAACTTAATTCGCCTTGGTCGTCACCTTCCAAGTTTCCTGCTTCATAGACTAGGTATCCCTACTTCTCCACAGGCTTAACA
>CASEGV010000073.1:0-4662 GCA_949287595.1 uncultured Mycoplasmatota bacterium | reverse complement strand
ATGTTAAGCCTGTGGAGAAGTAGGGATACCTAGTCTGAGAAGCAGGAAACTTGGAAGGTGACGACCAAGGCGAATTAAGTTTACTTAATTCTTTTGTTCTATTTATCCTGCTTCTTTGTTTTGTTTATTTGGTATTTAGTTTATTTTATGGTATACTACTTAATAAGTTAGAAAGAAGGTAGATTATGAAGTTAGATACTACAACTTATATGGATAAGTTTTTAGATAAAGAATTAGTAAAAAAATATAGTAGTCAAAAGATGGATGTTTTTCAAAAATTAGATACTGCTTATATGAATGGATGGCTTGCTCCAGACGTTTCTTTTGTGGATGATATTTTAAAGGTTAGAGATAGAGTTCGTAGTCAGTCTAGTTGTTTGGTTGTTATCGGAATTGGTGGTTCTTTTTTAGGAAGTTGTGCCTTGTATTCTATGTTTACTCCTTATTTTAAGGAACAAGATTTTAAAGTTATTTTTGCTGGTACTACTTTATCTAGTAGTTATATGAGAGAATTATTAGAATATTTAGAGACTGTTGATTTTTCTATTAATGTCATTAGTAAGAGTGGTACTACGATGGAGACTTCTCTTACTTATTCTGCCATTAAGAGTGTAATGGAGAAGAAGTATAGTAGGGATGATATTAAAGAGAGAATTATTATTACTACTGATCCTGTTAAGGGAAATTTAAGATGTGAAGTAGAAGAAGAGGGATATTCTTCCTTTGTTATTCCTGATAATATTGGAGGTCGCTATTCTTTACTTACAGCAGCTCATTTATTTCCACTTTCTTTTTGTCTTGATATTAAAGAATTAATCGAGGGATATTTTGAGGGAATTAAGAGAAGAGATGATGCTTTTTCTTATGCTGTTATTCGTCGAAGTATGTTTGCTCAGGGTAAAGTTGTTGAAAATTTTGTTACTTATGAAAATAATTTTTATTATTATATGGAATGGTTAAAGCAATTATTTGGGGAGACGGAAGGGAAAAATGGAGTAGGAGTATTTCCTGTTTCTATGATTCATACGAGAGATTTGCATTCTTTAGGTCAATTTATTCAAGAAGGGAATAAAATTATATATGAGACGTTTTTTAGAATTAAAAAAATGAAGTCTTGTGATATTGATGGAAAGGATTTACATGATATGAATTTATTGGTAGAGGATAGTGTTATTTCTGCTCATGTTTCTGGAGGTGTACCTTGTATTGTTTTAGAACTTGATGAGGTGAGTCCTAGAACTTTAGGAGAAGTTTCTGCTTTCTTCTTCTTAGTTGCTGCGTTTTCTGGTTATTTATTTGATGTAGATCCATTTAATCAACCAGGAGTAGAAGTATATAAAAGTGAGGTTAGATCTCGTCTGTAAGATAGAGAGAGTAGTATGAAGAATAAAAATATTTTGTTATCTATTGTATTTGGTTTGTTATTTGTCGTTATTTTAATTTTAGTTGTTTTTTCTAAAACGACAAGTTTTGACCAGGTAATCTATGATATAATAATTTCATTAAGATCACCATTTTTTGATACTTTTTTTACGACGATTACGAAGTTTGGTAATACGATTATGATTGTGCTAATAGTTTCTATGTTTATTTTAATGACTAGAAACCGGTATGGTGTCTTTTTAGCAATTTGTGCAGTGGATTCTGTTATTTTAAATACTTTGGTAAAATTGGCTGTTACTAGAGAACGACCACAGGGATTACGATTGATTTCTCAAGGAGGGTATTCTTTTCCTAGTGGTCACGCTATGATATCTGTTTGTGTTTATGGATATCTATTGTATTTAGCGATTACTAAAATTAAAAATAAAGTATTAAAATATGGTGTATCAATTTTATTGTTTTTGGTTATTTTAAGTATAGGTATTAGTCGTATTTATGTAGGAGTTCATTATGCTAGTGATGTTTTAGCAGGATACTTCTTAGCTTTATGTTATTTATTTTTGTTTATTGAAATTAGTAAAAAGTACATTTTAAGAAAGGGTGAGTAAAATGTATAAATTATTTGTTAGTGATTTTGATGGTACATTAATTGATTCGGATGAAGCAATTCCTCTTTCTACGATGGTTGAGATTGATCGTATACGAAAACTTGGTGTTAAATTTGTTATTGCAACAGGAAGAATTTTAAAGTCAATTTTAGAGTATAATAAAGATTTTCCTTTTTTAGATTATGTTATTTCTTGTGATGGTGCTTATGTTTATGATGTTATCAATCGAAAAACATTATACAAAAAGCCTTTAGGAGGTTCTATTATTAAGAAAATAAAAAAGTTATATTCTGATTGTGATATTTATTTCTGTACTGCTAGAGAATGGAATTTATGTAGTCATGATAGAGTTTATTCAGAGGTAAAGAAAAGAAATTCTTCTTTTGATGATTTCTATTTAGAAAATAAGAATAATATTTATAAAATAGAAGTGTATTTTAAAACTAAAAAGGAAAGAGATAGTGCTTATCAAGAATTAATTGAACTTGGTATTAAAGCTTCTTTTACTAAGATGGAAGAGAAGAAAAAGAAGTATTTGATTGAGATAGTTTCTAAAGATGTTCATAAAGCATTAGGACTTGAGAAGATTTGTAAAAAGGAACATGTTCCTTTAAATCAGGTGGTATGTGTTGGAGATAGTGATAATGATATTCCTGTTTTCTTATCTGTTGGTCAAAGTGTGGCGGTTGCGAATGCTAGTCATAAACTAAAAAAGATAGCAACTATTCAAACTAGTTCTAATGAGACTAAAGGTGTTGAGAAGGTGATAAAAAAATTATTTTAAAAATTTCACTTAATTTTCACAAATAGTAGATAATCTTTTTTTAGGAGGAGTTATGAAAAAGAGAAAGAAGTTAAATCATGGGAAAAGAGATTGGGGCTTGGTTAAGAAAATAGGTTTGGTAGTACTGTTTTTATTAGTGATTAGTGGACTTTCTTATGGTGCGGTTGTCTTTATTCGTGGATTAAACGAAAAGATAATAGAAAGTCAGTTGAATGATGAAGACTGGTTGTCTAGTAATGTGAGGATAGTCAAGAATGGTAGTTTAGGTAAAAATATTTATTCTGTAAGTAAACCTGATGCGGTAGAAGTATTTGATATGGTTTATCAAGATGTTATTCAAGATAAGTTGGATGTGTTACTTGAAGATGAGTATTCTTTTGATGATCCATTAATGATTTATAATCTTTATGGAACCAATACGTTAGGACTTAATTTATATTTTACTACTGATCAAGAGAGTGAAGTATCTTATACTATTCATGTTGATGATAAAGATATTGAAGATTTTTCTAGAACTTTATCTAATGGTGAAGAGGGAAATCTTACTAAAAATCATGCTTATCAGTTAATTGGATTGATTGCAGGAGAAGAAAATGATGTTACGCTAACTTTGAAGGATAAAGATGGAAAGACAATCGATACTAAAGAGTTTACTGTTGTTTTATCTGACGTTGCTGTTAATGGAGAGAAGAAGTTAGAAGTAACTGAAGGAGATAGTAAGGAAGAACTTACTAATGGATTATATACGATGCTTGGTAATGATTCTGATGGTCAAGATTATTTAGCATTATATGATAATGATGGAATTTTAAGAATGGAAACTGAAATTATTGGATATCGTGCTCATCGTATTCTATTTAGAAATGGTAAGATGTATTATTCTGTATCGCAAACTAGAATAGCTGAGGTGAATTCATTAGGACAAGTTACAGAGATTTATCGTACAGGTCATTATCAGTTGCATCATGACTATGTATTTGATGATGATGGTAATTTAATCGTTTTAGCAAATAATACAGAAAAGGATACGGAAGAAGATTGTATTATTAAGATTGATTTAGATACGAAAGCAGTTACAGAAGTTATTGACTTTGAAGATATGTTTTCCTCTTATGTAAAAACTTGCAAGGTAGATGATTCTAACTTTAGAGATGAGGGTGAAGATGGTCTAGACTGGTTGCATTTAAACTCTATTGTATGGTTAGAAGGTGGAGATGTATTATTAAGTAGTCGTGAGACTAGCTCTATTCTTAGAGTTAATAATATAGAAGAAGATCCTGAAATTGTATATATTCTTTCTGATAAGAAAATTTGGGAAGATACCGAATTTAGTAAATATGTATATGATAAAAAAGGTGACTTTAAGATTCAGGCTGGACAACATAGTCTAAATTATGAAGGAACTTCTACGGATGGAGTTTACTATATTACTTTCTTTGATAATAATTATGGTAAGTCTAATTCTCAACCAGATTTTGATTATTCAGAAATTGGTATTGAAAATCAGAAACCATTTGAGGGAACCGAATCTTATTACTATGTATATAGAGTAGATGAGAATCAAAAAACATTTGAATTAGTAGATAGTTTTGATGTTCCATATTCTGGTATCGTAAGTAGTGTACAACCTATGAGTAATGGTAATGTTATTGTTGATTCTGGTACGGCTGGTATTTTTGGTGAATATGATGAGGATCATAATTTAATTAGACAGTTTAAAGCTAAACTAAATAAATATATGGTATACCGAGTATTTAAATATACATTTAATGATTTCTGGTTTGAAGGTATAAATTGAAAAATTAAGTGTCCAAAAAGGGCAAAAAAAGACACATAGAATTACCTATGATACAATGTAAGTGCGAATTAACATTGGAGGTAATTAAT
>CASEGV010000072.1:0-6087 GCA_949287595.1 uncultured Mycoplasmatota bacterium | reverse complement strand
AATAATAGAATGGATAATACACTTAATGATATTAAAGCTAATTTTTTATGTTTTCTAATTTTCTCCATTATCTTTTACCTCCTAACTTGCAATGATTGCGGTTCCATTACTTCCTAATTTATCTTGTATCCAACTTCTAGCAGTCTCATCTTTTACTATGACTGATAGATTGGATGTATTATTAAACATACCAAATTCAAAAATATTATTATTAAACTCGGCATTTCTAAAATCTATTTCTCTAAGATTTAGACATCTTGAAAACATATCTCCCATATTTGTTACGTTGGATATATTAAAGCTACTCAAGTTTAATGTTTTTAATTTACTGCAACCACTAAACATACTGTTCATATCTGTTACATTCGATGTATTAAAACCACTTAAATCTACATTCTCTATTTTTTCACAGAGGCTAAACATATAACTCATATCAGTAACACTTGATGTATCAAAGCTTTTTAAATTTACTCTTTCTATTTTTCTACAGTTATTAAACATCCAACTCATATCTGTTACATTTGAGGTATCAAAATTACTTAAATCTAAATTAGTAATAATTTTGCATCCAGAAAACATACTTTCCATATTAGTCACTTTTGAGGTGTCCAAATTACTCATATTAATATCAGTTAAACTTTCACACCAGTAGAACATGGAGCTCATATCTGTTACGTTTAAGGTATCAAAACTGCTTAAATCCAATTTGGAAATGCTTCCACACCAAGAAAATATAAAACTAATATCTGTTGCACTTGAGGTATCAAAATTACTTAAATCTAAATTAAGCAAACTTTCACAATACATAAACATTGCTCGCATTTTCTTTACTTTAGATGTATCTAAATATTCTAAGCCATCAATGGACTCTACCATCTCAAATCCGGCAAATAATCCTGTACTATCTTCATTTGCACTTATTTTTTCATTTCCTTGTAAATAAATTGTATAAGTACTTCCATCTTCATTTAAAACTGCATATGCCATCACACTTTTGTCACCTAATTCAGATATATCCCAGAACTCTTCCGCATTTTCTATCGGATTTAATTTATTTTGTATTACTATTTTTGTAGTATTATAACGATATTTGTCGTTCCAAAATTCTCCTTGATAAAATTCCCACTTATCAGGGTCGGCATATACTTTTTTTATTACAGATTTTACATCATATATAGTACCATTCATTGATTTTTTTAGACTTACTTTTGACCAGATGGCTTTTAGTTTGATATCATTTCCATCAGATACAAAATAATCATTTCCAATCATTGATACATTTTCTTTATTTACTACTTCCCAGCCTTGGAATTTGTAGCCGTCGCAGGTTAAGGTTGTATCTTCTATTTCTACTGGGTTAAATACCGAATATTGTTTGCTTTCAGGAAGTGTTCCTTCTACTTTGCATCCATCTGGTGCATTAATATTTTCTTTTATTCCATTTATTTCACTTGTTACTTCTTCTTTGATATTCGTTTTATATAAATCAGGATTATTGATGTACTCATCTTTTAGATATATTTCTATTGTCATAGTTGCACTAGTTCCAGAAGATAATCCATCTAGGTTCCAAGTTACTTTTCCGTTTCCTTTATCTAATGTAAAGTTTCCTGTTGTGGCTGTGATAGCTTTTTTATCTTCTATTTTAAAATGTTCGGTATTAATGTAGTCTGTTATTTTAAAATTATTGTATGTCTCTCTTGGTGATGATGCATCAATTAATACATTGTTTAACGTATTCATATCGGCAATGAATTGCTTGTCACTGATGTTTTTTATTTCTGTTAGGATGTTACTTCCCATTTCATATTGGATTCCATTGATATTTAAGTATGGATACTCACTCTTTAAATATTTATATTGTCCTATTTCGTTTGGTGTATTTATATTTGGCAAGCCATCTGTTAGAAATAATACTGTTAATTCTCTATTTTCTTCTTTTTGATAAGTTTTTAATAACTCATCTAATTTTACTAAAGCTTGATAATAATTTGTGCTACCTAATGTAGTTAAATTATTAATTTTATTTGTTAAGTCTGGAATATCATTTGATAAATTACTTATTATCGATGCGTTATCATTAAATTCGATAATTCCTATTTTGTTATTGTTATCTTGTAAAGTTTTTTGGATTAAATCAACACTATCACTTTTTACTTTATCTAGTTTATCTCCGGTCATAGAACCAGAGGTATCTATTATTAATATCGTATCTGTATTGGTATTTTCCTTTATTAATTCTTTTGTGTCTACTTGGAAAGTGATTCTTGCTTTTCCTTTGCCAATCCATTCTGCTTGCTTTGTTATTTTGTATGATCCTGATTCATTTTTCTCATAGTTTAAATTTTCTGATTCAATAGTGATAGATTTTACAGGTTCTTCTTTAGCAAATACTGGAATAGATATTGCAACTATCATGCACGTAATACAAAAAGCCAAGAAAAAAAGAGCATTTTTCTTGCTTTTTGCTTGATGAAACTTATTTTTTAGCATACCTATCACCTATCTTATCTACTTATAGTATATCAAAAATATACTTATTTAACAATAAAACTCGATGATTTTATTTTTCATCGAGTTTACTGCTTCTTTAATCTAATTTTTTTTGTAGTTCTTTTAATGTCATTAAGAACTCATTTGTCTTTCTAATCTCTTCATCTAGTTTTTCATAACTTGCGGTATTTTCTAATTCAATATCATTTGCGTTAGTAGATGTTGGATGTTCAATGCCGTATACTGGAGAAATCACTGGACTACTCTTAAACTTCCTATGTTCCGAATATAATTCTTTTTTCTCTTCTACTGGAGTAGTGGTTTCTTTTTCTAATTCTACTGTTTGGAAGTCATCTAATACCATTTGATGAGATACTGGTGTTACTTCGGTAATTACAGGTTCTTCCTCTATAGCAGCAACATTTTCTTTTGCTTCTTTCATTCTTTCTTCTAAATCTTGTAAGCTAATTGGTTCGTTTCCTTCATCTTCTAATTTATCAAACTCACCATTTTCATACATTGCTTTTCCACGTTCCATTAGTTCATCTAAACTAATGATAGCGTTTTGTTCTTGTTCTTCTTCGAAGGCTGTTAATTCAATATTTTTAACTTCTTCTTCCGCTTTTTCTAATGTTTCGGTTAGACGCATTAGTTCTGCCTGAGCTTCTGTAGGATTTGGTTCAATACTAGTGTATTGTAATTCTTCTTCTGGTGTTACTTCTTTTTCTTCTTCTATTTTTTCTACCACTGGTGTTTCTTGGTTTTCTACTAAATTTTCTTTTTCATCTTGTTGTGCTTTCTCTATTACTGTTTGTTGCACTGGTTCTATCTCAGGGATAGTTACGCTTTCTTGTGGTGTTGATAGAATTTCAATTGTCTCTTCTTTTTTAGGCTCTACTATTACAGGTTCTACCGCTGGTGTTACTTCTATCTTTTCTTCTTTTTGTTCTACTACCTGAGTTATTACTGGTTCTTGTTTTACCACTTCTTCTTTTACTTCAGGTTCTATTTTTTCAGAAACCTCATCTACAATCTTACGTAATTCTTTCGTATTTTGACGTTGTTTCCTTTTATAATAGCTTTTATCAAGTATATATATAATTAAATATAAAACGGATGCAATTCCTACGAGTGCATACACCACTATCATTTCCTCTGTTGTTAAAAATTTGATTAATCCGTTCATTCTTTCCACCTCTACTACTAGTCTAACATCCATAGAAAAAAGAATAAAGTAATTCTATCAACTTTTTCTTTTTTTCTATAAAATTGACAAAATATATTTACAAGTTTTTACAATTGTTCGATTGACACTTCTTGACGTTTCACTCACTGTTTTATCTTCATAATTATCATATCATAATTTCTTCATTTTGAAACTATTTTTTTATTTTTTAATTCATATAATTTACTATGAAAGAGAAATTTATAAATTCAGTCATTATCTTATTAATTGGTGGACTACTTACTAAATTACTTGGTATGTTTATTAAAATCATGATGAGTAGATTAATAGGTACCGAAGGACTTGGCTTATATATGATGGTATTACCAACATTTTCTTTATTTATTGGTATTGGACAATTTGGTCTTCCTACAGCTTTATCTAAATTAGTTGCAGAAAAAAGAAAAAATAATATTAAATTATTCTTTTCTATTTTACCGATTAGTTTATTTATTAATTTGCTATTAATTATTACGATTATTGTGATTGCTCCTGTACTTGCAAATAATCTATTACATGATCCTAGATGTTATTTACCTATTTTAGCTATTGCGGTTGTGATTCCATTTACTAGTCTTTCTAGTATTTGTCGAAGTTATTTCTTTGGAAAAGAGAAAATGGTGCCACATGTCGTTTCCAATTTATTAGAAGATATTGTTAGGTTAGCTCTTATGATTGTTGGTATTCCTTTCTTTTTACCCAAGGGATTAGAATATGCTGTTTGTTATATTATTTTATCTAATGTTATTAGTGAAGGTGTATCAATTCTAGTATTATTTTTATTCTTACCAAAAAAGATTCAGTTAAAAAAAGAAGATTTAATTCCTAAGAAAGATTATATGAAAGAGTCTTTATCGATTGGTATTCCTAATACTACTGGAAGATTACTTGGTAGTATTGGTTACTTTTTAGAACCTATTCTTTTAACTACTACCCTTCTTTCTTTAGGATACTCTTCTAAGTTTATTACTACTGAATATGGAATTTTATCTGGATATGTTATGCCTCTATTATTATTACCATCTTTTTTTACTATGGCTATATCACAAGCACTACTTCCTGTTGTCTCTCGTGAATATACTAGAGGAAATTATACTTTCGTTACAAGGAAAATAAAACAAGCTATTCTATATTCTTTAGCTATTGGTATTCCTGTTACTATTTTCTTCATTATTTTTCCGGAGTTTCCATTAAAACTAATTTATCATACTAAGGAAGGCATCTCTTACATGCGTTTTCTAGCACCAGTTTGCTTATTTCAATATATCCAGTCTCCGCTTTCTTCTTGTCTGGATGCCATGGGAAAAAGTCGTGATGCGATGGTTGCGACTTCGATTGGTGTTATTATTCGTTCTATTTTCTTAGTTTTACTATCCTTATTAAATATTGGTATCTGGGGATTAATTATTGCGATTTCACTAAATGTATTGGCTGTTACTTTTTATTCATTAAAAAAAGTAAGAAGTTATCTTACCTAATTATATCTTTCTTAATGTTTTTTGTTGTGATTCTTCGCCCATTTCATTAATGGTTGTATATACTGTATTCTCCGTTTTTGATAGTACATGACCTCGTTTATATTTGTTTAAAACATGATTTCTATCTAAAACACTTTTAAATATAGGTCTTACATTAGATAGATAATCTTCATACATGCCATCATCCATGATGCCAGATAAGCCATCATAGTATAATGTCGATAGTTTAGCAATTCCATCTCGAAGAGTACGATCTACTTTAAATGAAGACATGCCATAGTTTTCGCTGATTTCTTTTGTAGTTATACCATTTAATTTTTGAAAGATAATTTCTGGTTTTGGAGTATTACTACTATCTTTACATAATTGTAGTAGTCTTTCAAGAGATTGATCTTCATATTGATCCATATAATATTCCTCTTTAGCATCTTCTATAAACCCTATTTCTAAGTTAGGTGTTGCTCCATCTATATTTCTTTTCATTTTATCTATTATGTGCTGTTGTTGTTTTTTACCAGAAATCAAATATCTAGTCTTCTTTTGTTCTCGTAATAATACTTCTACACATAAACTCATTATATCCGTTTTCTCCATAAAACTATTTTCTATATTATTATATACTTCTTGAAGTAAAGACAATTCCTCCTCTGAAAATACTTCTTGTAGAGATTCTAAATATTCATTTTTCGTTAATCTATCCATATATACTTCCTTCCTTAGTACGTAAAATTGGTCTTATTATACTATAGAATACTTATTTTTTCAATTATGGATTACGAAATATTCTTTTTTGGTTGATTTTTTTTGAAAGTGCACAATTAATGTGCAGTTAGTTTTAAAAATGTATATAATATCTTCTTAAGCAATTTGTTTGTCATTAAAGGAGGTATT
>CASEGV010000071.1:0-5368 GCA_949287595.1 uncultured Mycoplasmatota bacterium | reverse complement strand
AATCCACAGTTTTAACTATTTTTACTTATAAAAATAGAATAAATAAAAATAGTCAATATAAGTGATTTTTCACTTACAAAAACTATTATACGAGGAGAGGTTTATATGAATAAAGAAGTAGAAGAGATGGAAAATGTATTTCCTATAGTAGATGAATCTGATGATGTTTTTGATTCTCCAGGAGATGATACTATTGATTTTGATGATGCGGTATTTCAAACGAATGATGTTCCTTTGATAGATACTAGTACTATTGATGTTGGCAGTAGTGATATTGATTTTTATATATCTAATGTATCTGATGAATCTAATCCTTCGGAGGAACCTACATATAATATAGAAGGATATGGAGATATTGCTTCTCTTTCTGATTATTTAAATAATAGCTCTGGAGTTATAGAATTATTAGACCATGCAGCAAATCAAGAACAGTTTAACTATATTTTGGAATTTTCTGAAAAAGAAAGCCATGATGAAACATTGTTACAATATTTAAAAGATAAGAATTTTCAATTAGATGATTTTCTATCTCTTGATATGAAAACTAATGTTATTTATCAGTTTAAGCCTTTGGTAGAATATTTTTTACAAAATGCAACTTTAGAGGAAGAAAAAAGAATATTAATGAAGTTGTCTTATGTAGATGAACATATTGCAAAAATTATAGCACAAAGAGATGATAGATCAGAAATAATTGCGTTTAATCGTCATTTTCAAGATATTAAAGTTACGCGAGAAATTATTCGTTATTTTGAGGAACATCCAGACAAAAAAGATTTTACAAAGATGGTTTCTTGGGAATTTGATACACCATTAATAAGAAAAATTATGGAATTAGGATATGTAGTTGACGAGAATTCACCAGCTTCGATATATAATAATAATGAAATTATGAGAGAAGTATTTTATAAATCAATAAATGGTATGAATCCTAAGTTTTTTCAAAACCTAGATCGTGAACTTTTTAAAATACAGGGTTCTTATGCAGAATTATTGCATTGCAAAAAAGATATATTTCATGACGATGTTCCTTTAGTACTTGGTCAGGATGCTTTTGAGCAAATGATAAAATATATATTATTAGGTGCTCATAAAGTTGATTTAAGTGAAGTAGTGAGACCGAAAAATTTATTACTAGTCAAAAAAATATATGATAATCTAAATGAAAAAGAGGGGGTTGATTTAGAATTATTTCTAAAAATTACTTATAAGTTTAATCAAAATACTGCTTTATTTGATAGTCTGGATGATAATAGTATTGAAGAAAATATAGAAAATTTAAGATTATATTTTGAATATGAAGAGCTTGCTGTTAGAAATAAAGAAGAGTTAACCAATATTAGGCAGATATATTATCAACAAAAACAACAAAGAATCGATTCAGCAACTTCTTCTATAGAGTTAAAAAATATTATTTGTAATATATTATTAAATCAGAATTATTTTGAAACTAGACAGGGTTTATTAGAGTCTGCAAGTAGAGAGAGATTAATTCCTTTAAAGAATTCACTTCATAATCAAAAACTAGCTAAAGAGTTAGATAGTTATTTTATTATTAGTGATTTATTGAGTACTATTGATAAAATAGATGATGTAGAAAAACTAAAACAATTGGCTGGATTATTTAATGATCAAATATTAAAATATGGTGTGAATAGAAAATGGTTGAATTTTAATGATAAAATCATGTCTTTTTATAATTATGAATTTAATGAGCGTATGACAGATTTTAATGATTACGTTACAGAAAGGTTTTATGATGCTACTGATTATACTTTTGAAGATGGTACTAATGTTAATGGAAGAAGAGTACATGTTGTTCATATTCCAAGTGGAGAGAAATTTAATGCTTATCTTCATGTTTTAAACTCTTATTCTACTGGAAGTGCTATTGAATCTGTCATTACTCCTAAATTAATTGGTGCTGCCTATATTTGTTTAACGGGAATTAGTGATGAATATAATAGAGTTTGTGTTAACGGGCAGTCTATATATTCTATTAAAGTTTTGTATTCTCATTTACCAGATGGTTCTTTAGTTTGTGCAGCAAATAGGGATACTGGTATTGGCTCTGGTTATAATAATAAAAATATAGCTACTAGATTACCTAAAGATATGATGCCATTTAGAAAAATAGTTAGAACTACACAAGTGCATGGTTCGGAAACGTATAATGAGTTTGATGCTTATCGTGATGGATTGATGCCAAGTGGTATTGCGTTCCTGGGTGATAATCCGACAGAAGAGGAAATTAATGCTGCGGCTTTTTTAGGCGTACCTTTAGTTCAAATAGACGATTTACAAGAAACTTATCAGAAAGATGCTGGAAAAGGACGTTATGGTATTAGTTTAGCTGATGATGAGAGCTTTTATCATATAAAAGATCATAGTTATGAGGATAGAGCTGTGGTAGTTACGCCTAATGATAAATATGATATGTTAGTGTTAACGGTTCAAAAGGAAATAGGAGATGTTAAAAATCATGTTGAGTCTGTAGATATTACTACTGTACATCAAAAATATGGTTATGATGATTATATTGCAAATTATCAAGGAGAAGTTTATAGCGCTCTTCCAGTTTATGATTATGTTGATTCTACCAGAAGAAATATTGATTCTAAAGTTTTTGAAGAAGCTCTTGTTAAAGAAAAATTATATCATATAGCAGGAGTTCCATCTAGAACTTTATTTACTTATGGAAAATATTTAGGCGGTAAAGAGACCTTAACTGTTTTGCAGAACCAATCTCCTGAAAATGAATTTGATAAAGCTATTAACTTTTTAGTTGGTACTATAGTAACAGATGATTTTAATGTGAATTATGAAGTATCGGGTCGTGATAATGATGCTTTAAGTAAGATAGTTACTATGGAGAATGATGAGTATTTGGCATTATTTGAACCGTATATTAAATTGATTAAATCTAAAGAGCCAAGAGATACTATTCATGATTTGCTAGAAAGAAAAGATGTATTACAATCGTCTATAATGTTCAGGGAATATTCAAGTAGTATTAATAATGTGAAACAAGGGTCGCATAAAAATATAGCTATATAGAGTAGATATGTTGCTTTATTTATGGCTTTGGAAAAAGGTGATATAAAATGTTAGATAGTACAATGCAACTTATTGCATTAGAAAAAGTATTGGAAGAAATGTCTAAGGCAGAAGAGTATGCTGCTACCTGGAAAGCGTCTTGGTATGAGCAACGTTTAGATGCCTATAGTGATGATTTGTATGGTATGAGTGAAATGGATTTAGAAGAGTTTCAAAAGATGTACCATAATCATTATCTATTAGAGAAAGTGATGCCTCTTGAGAAAAGAATTGGAGAACCTCTTAGAAAAGTAACATTAATAGGCGATTATGGAGAGGAATATAATTGTGAATTTGCTAAGGTTGTCTGGGAAGGAATGTGTTCTAAGAAAGCTATAAGAAGTTTTTCTTTTGCAAATGATGGAGAAATATCTTTTACAAAGACTGATAAGATAAAAAGTGACAAAAGAAGAAAGAATACAGGAAAAGATCATATTTATACATCTTATGAAGCTTCTTATAATGTATTAACTGATGATTTTCGCCTGGATGTTACAGTTGATAGGGTTACAGGTGAAAAATATAGTAGACGTTATAGAGATTCTATTAGTTTTTCACGGTTAGGAGATGTTGTAGTAAAACGATTCAATGATATTTATATTTATCAGGATTTAAATACTAATAGGAAAATGATTAGAATTGAAAAAGGATATCATAGGAAAAGTAAATCAAATAATTCTTCTGTTTCTTTTGAGGCAGAACTTGATACTTTTGATGCTTTTCAAAGAGGAGCAGTCGATATTAAGACATATAAAGGAAATGGTAAGGTAAATGGTACTTATCGATTTGATGTAAGTAGAGAAAAAGGCGCTCGTGCTAATTTTTACTCTAGGAAAGGTGTGAAGGTAGATTTAATTTATCATCCGGAACTATTAAAAAAAGCAAATCTTTTACTTTCTGCTAAATCACCCAGTACTGGTGATATGGTGATATCTAATTTTGCTGATTCTACACAACAAGCTGTTGCGACTTCTTTAGGCAATCGTGTTATTTCTTTTGATGCGACTGATTTTACGATGGATGCAGTAAGTAACGCTAACAAAAGAGTAGTGGATACTATAAAGAATATTCAAGGAGAATTACCTTTATATGGTTTAAATCAACGAATAAGTGATTGCTTTCAACTTATGAGTAAAACTACCCGCTTATCAGAAGCAAAAGATATAAAAGTATTAGAGAAAAAGTGAGTTTTTCTAAATATTTCATAAAACTATTGCAATTTATTATGTTTTTAGGTATGGTAAGATTGGAATTGTTAGATTTAAAATTAGAAAAGAGGAAATGAAATGAGTGACATACGTAAAAATTATGAAGAAATGTTGTCTGAAATGAAGAAAATAAATAGTCGGTTAGAAGAATTAATGGAAGATAAACAGGTTCAAGAATATCTTGCCCTTGATGGTCGAAGAATGGAATTAGAGCCAGAACTATTGAATCTGTATACTGATATGAAGAAAGAAGAGTTTTCTAAATGTAGTCATGTTTGGATACCGGTTAGTAAAAATGTTGATTATTATGAAGGACGTTCTGATATCGATTATGGTTGTATGAAATGTGGATTAGATCAGAGAGTTTTGAGTGCTTCTTATCCTAAATTTTTATCTGTTGATGATAAAATAATGTATAACTATTTACGTCAACATTACGCTATTCATCAAGGAATAAAGTCTCATACTTTATGTGATCTTGATTTAGCACGTTCTATGTATTCTAAAATAGTAGAATATCATCCTGAAATTGATGATGTAACTGCGTTAAAATATTTTGAAATTGCTCTTGATAATATGAGAAACATTCGTGTTAATGACGATAGAAAAGAAAGTAGAGTAAAAAGATTAATGTTAAAACCAGGATTTCATAACTGGGGAGGATATAAAAACTAAAAGAAGGTGAATCTTCATTATACAAAAAAGTACGTATAAAAAAACGTTCTGATTTTATTGTTAGAGACTGTACTAAATATTTATAATAGAATGAACTGGTATTATGTTAGATATCGTAGAGAATAATTTTATATTTGTTGCAATTTATCAGGTATTGAGGTATCATATGGCTAGAATAGGAAAGTTTTGATTGTATTATCAATTCAAAATTTAAGGTTTGCTAACTAAGGAGTTCTTATGGAGTATATTATTATTTTAGTAGTTTTTTTAATTATTGTATTTGGTATTTATAAGAGACTTTCGAAAAAGTTGTGTAAATGGTAATTTTTACCTTCCGCACGAGGCATCAAAATGATGTCTCTTTTTCTTCATTATAACAGGTAGTAAAA
>CASEGV010000070.1:0-5375 GCA_949287595.1 uncultured Mycoplasmatota bacterium | reverse complement strand
ATAAATAATTATCCACGTGCAATGTTTGACTATAAAAGTTCAAACATGTTACTATTAAATCAATAAAATCACTTACACTTAGGTAATTAGATGTGCGGATACTTATTATTTCCATTTATATCTTTTTCTTTACAGTACGTTGACGTTTCTTGGTTGCTATGATTGAAAGTTTATTATATAATCTAAATGAGGTGAATATTATGAAGATTCAAGATACTTCTAGTCTTGGTAGAGATTATAGTGAATGTGAGGAATTTATTAATATTTGTACATCTGCATTTCCTACAGCTATCGAACTTCCTTATACAGAGCTTGCTAATTACTTTTTAGATTATGTTGTTTCCTCTGGAAAAATCAGTAGTTATCGTCCTGACTTGGATAGACAGGCTAAGGATATGAGTGAACTTAGAAATTCTGTTGCAGGTTTATCAACTAGAGAACAACAAGTTTTAGATAGTCTTAGGAGTTTACTATCTCACTGTGATAATGAAAAGAATTTAAGTCCTGATGTTTGGAAAAGTTTACAACAGTTAGCAAATGCAGGTTTTGCTACTAGTAAAGAAAGAGATGCGAAAGCTACTAATTTAAGTAAGAATTCTGATCAATATATGGATCAGTCTATTGATGCACATGAACAACAAGAGATAATGAGGAATTCTATTGCTGGTATACAACAAAGTTTGGAGGCTATTCAACATTTAGATATTGATAGTCAAAGAAGAATTGATAGAGTAGAAGTTACTGAGCGACATATGGAAAGAATTGATGCTATTCCAAATATTTCTTCTGAGCAAAAAGAGACATTAAAGAATATGTTAGTTAGTTATGTAGGCATGAGAGTAGAATCTTTTAAAGTGGTAGAAGATTTAGCTCATAGAGCAGTAAATGCTTATCAACATGGACAAATTCTTGATATTCATTTTTCAGATTCAGAATTACGTGATAAATATCTTGTTGCGATGAACGGATTAGATGAGTTAAGTAGTTCTTTTTCTGAAGATTTATATGGAATGATTAACCCTACTGTTTATGCTGCTAGAAAAGAAAATTTCCAGGCAGATATTATGACTATGAATATGTTTCGAGATTATCAAAAGAATGGTTATGTAGATAAGAAAGAAGCCTTTAATTTATCTATGATGAATGGACTTAATTATACTACGCAAGATGCTCTTGTTACGTTAGGTAATACTAGGGATGCTAGAAAAGCTGAGCTATCCGCTATGCTACAAGATAGTTCTACTACTAACTATGTAGAGACAAATTCTATGGCAAAATAACTTAAATTAGAGACTTTGACTTTGTGCCTTGGTCTTTTTCTTTTGGAATTTTTTTCTTGTTGTTTAATTTTATATTTTTGATAAAATAGTAGAAATTTATGTGTATTTTGTGTTAGAATATGAATAGATATCGTAAGGTGGTGAAGTATGCAAGGACAGTATTTAGTTTTAGGTTCTTATTTAGTTATTTGTATTATTATTGTAATTGTTGCACTTCACTTTATTCGTCGTGGTATTACGAATCGCTATCGTAAGAAAGTAAAAGAGTTAGAAGTTGCTAAAAACATGGTTGCTAGTACTCCGGTTTCTTTGGAATTATCTAAGGTAGAGCCAATCATTAAAAATGATAAGATGGAAGAAAAATATAATGATTGGCAAGAACAATTTGATGATTTACGTGAAAAGAAACTAGCTCAGATTGATGACATGCTTATTGATTTAGATATTTATATAGATAAAAGAGACTATAAAACGTGTCTATATCGTCTTGCTAAGGCAGAGTTAGAGATTTATAAAGCGCGTGAGTCTGCTGATTATTTGTTAGATGAAATTAAAGAAATTACTCTAAGTGAAGAAAAGTATCGTGCTATCGTTATAAAGTTAAAGACTAAGTATCGTGAACTTAATAAGGAATTTCAGAATCATAAACAGATGTATGATGAGATGCAAGAAGCTATAGAGTTACAACTTGAAAATATAGAGCGTAGATTTTTAGATTTTGAAAAAGTGATGGAAAAAAACGAGTATAATGAAGTTGTGCATATTGTAAAAGCTTTAGATACTATGATTGATCATATTAGTATTGTTATTAAAGAAGTGCCAGATTTATTATTAATGGCTAAGCAAATTATTCCTGCTAGAATGAAAGAAGTCAAAGAATTAAATGATGATATGGTAAAGCAGGAATATCCTTTAGATTATTTAAATATTGATTATAATTTAGAAGAATCTCAGAAAAATATTGATCATATTTTAGATAAGATTAGGGTTCTTAATTTGGAAGATTGTATGTTTGAATTAAAAACTATGCTTGAGTATTTTGATTCCTTATTTGTTGATTTTGAAAAAGAGCGGTTATCTAGAAAAGTATATGAGGAAATGGAGTCTGATTTTTCTAAAAAACTTGCTAAAACTAATAAAGTAGTGCAAGAAGTGTATAATCAACTTGATGATATCAAAAGTATGTATGATTTAAATGATAAAGATGTAGAGACTATTCATGAGGTTAATAAAATTTTAATAGTAATTAATGATGATTATAAAAAGTTACTTGCCAAAGTAGAAGCTAAATCTACACCTTATTCTATGTTACATAAAGAAATTGAAGATTTGACAGTACGATTGAAACAGATGGAAGATGATTTAGATCAGGCTTTAAAATCTCTTGGAAATATGTATGATGATGAAGTACGTGCTAGAGAACAATTAGAAGAAATACAAGTCTTTTTAAAGCAATGTAAAGAAAAAATGCGGGGTTATAAATTACCTATTATTACTAATAATTATTTTGTTCAATTATCAGAAGCAAATGAAGCCATCGCTGAAGTTATTAAAGAATTGGAGAGAAAACCTATCGTTATAAAAACACTTAATACAAGAGTTGATACTGCTAGAGATTTGGTTTTAAAATTATATAATACTACTAATGAAATGATTAAGACTGCTCAACTTGCTGAGATGGCGATTGTCTTTGGTAATCGTTATCGTGCTAATTATGATGAAGTTGATTCAGGATTAGGTGATGCAGAATTGTTGTTTTTTAAAGGGGAGTATAAAAAAGCGTTGGATACATCGATTAAAGCAGTTTCCGTAGTGGATGAAAATATTTATAGAAAGTTGTTGGCGATTTATGATAAGTAAAAGAAAAAAAGGGTTTGGTGCTTATGAAATGCTTACTATTTGTGTGATGCTACTTATTATTGTTGTGGTTGCTTTAGCGTATGTATTTAAGACTGATTATAAAGAAAAATATAAAGTTATTAGATACAATGCTAAGATGTTTGGACTTAGTGTTTCTAATTTATCTTTTGCAAATGATAGTAAAAATGTCTATTATTTACAAGAGTTAATTGATTCGCGATTATATTCTAAAATTAAGAATCCTTTTCAGGGAGATAAGTTTTGCGATAATTATTTGTCTAAAGTTGAAGTGAAAGGAAATAAAAAATATGTTACGTTAGAATGTGGTAATTATTTAGTATATAATCAGAATGTTGCAGATGATGAATATGATGTTTATCAAAAAACAGAATGGTCTTCTAAAAAGCATAAAAATGATAATCAAGAAACTGTTTTTTATAATTATCAAGTAGATGGACAGGATGTATTTGATGAATGGTTAGAAAAAGATATCTTTTTGTACGAATATAATTTAAAAAATGGTACAGACTATGTAGATATTGATGAAATTCCACAAGACGTAGCAATACAAACAAAGACTATGTATCGTTATGTAAAAAAAGTGAGTGATTAAGGAGAAAGTATTTTCTTCTTTTTTCTTTTCTAATTTTGTTGATAAATTCAGTATATGGTAATTTATATGACATAATTAATGTTTAAAAAGTAAGTTTTGGTTAGCGAATTAAGTTTACTTAATTCTTTTCTTTTGGTAAAATATGTAGAGATGTTGAGGTGATTAGATGAAGAGAGTTATTTTAATTAAATATGGTGAACTTACTACCAAAAAGGGAAATCGTAATTTTTTTATTCGAACCCTTTATCAAAATATTAAAAATAAATTAAAAAAATATGATGTTACCATTTATAAGGATCGTAGTCGTATGTATATTGAATTTTTAGATTCTGATTTTGAATTTATTAAAGAAAAACTAGATTGTGTTTTTGGTATTCATATGTATCATGTTGCGTATATTGTCGATACTAATATTGATGCTATTAAAGATATGGTTTGCCAGCTAGTTCAGGATATTTCTTTTTCTACTTTTAAAGTTGAGACAAAAAGAAGTGATAAGAGCTTTTCGGTTCATAGTCAAGAGATGAATCGTATTCTTGGTGGTGTTGTTTTAAAAAATAAAGATGGAGTTTCTGTTGATGTACATCACCCTGAATTATTTATTAAAGTAGAAGTTAGAGAAGGGCATAGTTATATTTATTTTAATGAATATCACGGTTGTGGTGGTTATCCTATTGGTAGTCAACCTAAAGGAATGTTGATGTTATCTGGTGGTATTGATTCTCCTGTTGCTGGCTATTTAGCAATGAAGCGTGGAATTCCTATTGACTGTGTTTATTTTGAGGCTATTCCTCATACTAGTTTAGATGCTAGAAATAAAGTTGTAGAACTTTCTAAAAAATTAGCCAAATATAGTGATGAGATTCATTTGCATATTGTTAATTTTACAAAAATTCAAGAAGAAATTTATAAAAACTGTCATCCTAACTATTGTATTACTATTATGCGTCGTATGATGTATCGTATTATGGAAAAATTAGCAAATAAATATCACGGACTTGTCATTATTAATGGAGAGTCCATTGGACAGGTTGCTTCTCAGACTTTAACTAGTATGAGTGTTATTAATGAAGTTACCTCTATGCCAGTTATTCGTCCTGTTGCTTGTTTTGATAAATTAGAAATTATTGATATTGCAAAAAAAATAGATACTTATAATATTAGTATTTTACCATATGAAGATTGTTGTACGGTGTTTGTTCCAAAACATCCTGTGATTAATCCTACTTTAGAGCAAGCTTTAAAAGAAGAAAGTAAATTTGAATATGAATCTTTGATTCAAAATGCTGTTGATGATGTCAATACTATCGTTGTTAAAGAAGAAGATAGTGAATTTTCTGATTTGTTATAATTTACCAATTAATTTTAGGTATGATTTTAGAAAAAATTCACAACCTATGAATGTAGGAGGTGAATGAAATGAATAACTCAAAGAATTCTACTATGAAAATGAGAGTTCCTGGTGCTAAACAAGCTATCGATAAAATGAAATATGAAATAGCTAATGAATTTGGTGTTAATTTAGGACCAGATGCTACTAGCCGTGCTAATGGTACAGTTGGTGGTGAAATTACTAGACGTTTAGTTCAAAACGGAATGAACCAAGTTAGTGGAAGCTACAA
>CASEGV010000069.1:0-5482 GCA_949287595.1 uncultured Mycoplasmatota bacterium | reverse complement strand
AGTATTGCCAAAAGATATCAATGCATTTATAGGATTATCTGGTGGTCTTTTTACTCGTTTGTTCATAACAAAATCTTCAGGTAAAAAATATTTAAATGTGCTATAAAATCTAAGCCATAAATCGCCTTCAAAAGCCATTAACTCTGGTATAGATTTTACTTCATTTACAGCTGAATAAAATTGTGTTTTTATCCAATCTAATACTTCTTTTACCTCTTTTTTATCATGCTTATAATAATGATACAAAACTTCATAAATATTAATACCAATTCCTTTTACAATTGCTCTTGCTACAGTCAAACGCTCTGTATTAAATTTTTCAACTTGCTTCACTAACAATTTTCCGCTCATATATTTTTTTCTTGGATAAAAAGTGCCACTATAATTGCCATAATAATTAAAGAAATGAACTATTATATTTTTCTGTGCCAAAAAATCCAATAATTTACTATTGATACTCACTTCATTAAAACAGTATATTTCTTTAACATTCTCTACAGGAATATATACATGTTTTTTCTCATTTTTAAAACATAAAGAATTATCTTTTCGACTCAATTCACCTATAGATGCAATACACTTTGTACTACCCATAATATCACGTCTTTCTCCGAACAAAAATTTTAAATATAACAATACTCATAATAAGCACATTTTTTACAACTGCTTTTACCTAAAACTGGTGGAACTTTATCACATTTTAGTAATTCATCAATAGCTTTTACATATTTTTTTAACATAATTTCTATCTCTGGAGTTAGTTCTACAAACATTGTTTTCTTAACAATCTTCTTTTTTTCAATGAACTCTAATTTTCCTTTCCGCACAATTCCTTTATCTTTTAATATCTTCAAATACAATATTAATTGCCATTTACAAGCTTCAATATCTGCATCAGATTTTTTAACTTCTGTCAAATATTCTTTAGTTAATTTATCTAATTTAATATTATCTAAGGCTATTTCTGTATTTTCATTATCCGCTCGTTCTTCATGAAGAATTCTACCTATATTTACCGTTTCACTATTATCTTCTAAATTTATCCGATTTCCAAATAAATAACATTGTCTAGGACAATGAATATAATAATTCATCAAAGTTCCGTTCACTTTCATTTTTGATACCTTCTTTATCTCATATAAAATCTATACCTCCAACACCTTGTAGCATCTCTCTATTAAATTTATCTTTTGTAAAATATTTATCACCATCTTCTATATAAATTATGTTGCCCATTTTATCATTATATTCTTTTAGTTCTAAGTTTGATTTATTAACTTGATATATAAAATAATTCATTTTACTTGTTATTATAGACATATTTACTTTCCACTCTGCATAATCCATAGAAGATTTCATTTTCCATAAATTTACATATTGCTTCCAAATCTCTTTACCATCTATCAAATCACCATTAATATCTACAATTTTTCTAGCTAAATAAACCTGTACTATATTTTTATCTTCATCAATCAATTTCATATGTTTATCTATATATTCATAGTTTAAATCAGCTATAGATCCTAAAAAATCTTTAATATAGGCTTTATTATTATTTTTAGTTACATATAAAATTTTATTATAATAATCACCAAAATTTTTATTAATAAGAATTTCTCTCATCTTTTCTTTTTCTAACGTAAATTCACTATCTACTCTAATATCATTTTTATAGATATCTTTAGCATCATCAATTTGGAAAAAATATGTTATTCCCTTCCTTTTGCATGAACGATTTATTCTACCTATAAATTGTTCTTCACTATCTAATTTAGATATATTTTTATAACCAATATCCATATCTATATCTACACCAGCTTCAATAACTTGTGTTGCTACTAAAACTATAGTATCTTCTGTTTGCTTTATTTTATCCAAAATTCTTTTACGTTCAGCTAAACTATCATCTCCAGATAAATACTCAATTTTTATATTTTTTTCTCTAAAGTATTCATCTTCTACTAAATATAACCAAAAGTCATTAGCTGTTCGTTTTTTTATAAATTCAATTAAAATCTTTTCATCTGTATCTAAATGTTGTTTTAAATGCTCTTTTAATTGATTAAATTTATCATCAACTTTAGTAT
The DNA here is from genome assembly GCA_949287595.1 of uncultured Mycoplasmatota bacterium. Lineage (GTDB taxonomy): Bacteria > Bacillota_I > Bacilli_A > RF39 > UBA660 > Faecimonas. Next base: position 3,395 of record CASEGV010000069.1, on the reverse strand, counting down.
CTAATAAATCATAATTTAACTGAACACGATTTTTAAAACAATCTATTTTAAAAAATTTATTAGAATTCTTTAGTAAAAATATTGCCTCTGATTGACCTTGAGATAATCTATCTAAATTAGGCAATGTAGCTGACATAATAATAATTTTCATATTGAATAAATTAGACAATGGTTTTAAAAAGTATATTATTTCTGTCCATATACTATTTTTATAACTTTGAATTTCATCTAATACTATTACACTATTTATTAACTGATAAAAACCAAATAAATTTTGTTGACTTTCTCCAAATATAGTATTAAATAAACTAACATGTGTTGATAAAATCATAGGATAATTCAAAAATTGCCTATCTAACAAAGATTGCCTATAAACATTTTTTTCGTTATTCTCATCAGGTTCATCATTTTCAGATATTATATTTCCTTTACAATCTACATGTTTTAATTTTATTGGTGTTAATGAATTTATTACAGCTATTCTTGAGATAATATTCTCTTTCTTTCCAAAAATATTTTCTAATGTATCTAAATTTTGTTCTACTAAGGTATTAAAAGGATAAATCCAAAAAATCTTACATAAGTCTTTATTCCAAGACATCAATTTAAAACTTAAATTCATTGCTGTATTACTTTTACCACTACCTGTTGGAGCCTCTAAATAAAACATATTTTCTTGATAATTATTTTTTATTTGTTCTTCAGCTTCACAAAAAATTTCACTGCGTAATATATTTATATTTGTAACTTTATTTAAATTCTCCATAGACATAGGATAATTTTCATTTTGATATTTACGAATATTTTTCATTAAATCTGTATTTTCATAAACATTTATCCAATCTTGAATATTATTTAAATCATCAACTTCATTAAAAGAGCCACCGTTCATAAACTCCGAAGTTGCATAATAATCACTTGCTACTAATAAAGAATATAACCATCTTATATAGATACAAATATATATTCCTTGTTTTTCACTACGCCTCTTATCATTTTTATTAATAAATTTTTTATCTTCAAATGATGCAATCAGATTATCTGTACTACCTTTCTTTAAAGATAAACCTTTCATATATATTTTACTTTTAGTTATAGCCTCTATTAATTTACTAATAGGTAACTCTTTAATTGCTTGTTCAGTATCAGGATTTGCCTTAAAATTAATCTTTCCAACAAATTTGCCAATTTTATCTATATCACTATGATGTCTTTCTATAATATAAGCATGATACAATATAAATTCTTTAAGTAAATCTTTTATTTTTCTTCCTTTTACTTTATTTACTATTTTATTTCTAAAATAAGATAAATATATTATTGCTGAAATAAAAGAATGTTTTGTTTCTATAAAATTTTCATCTCTAATAATTTCTTTATTACCCATTTTTTCAATTTGAAAATTAGGATTTATTTTTCCCAAATCATGAAAAATAGGAATAGCCTCTATCATTTCTTTTAATATAATCTTAGCTTCTTCTCTATCTTTTTTCTTTATCATTTTGTCTTGCCATAAAACACTACAAAATCTATCTAAAATATCATCACATTTTTTCGATTGCCAAAATTTATTAAAATATTTTTCTGTTCTTTTTGTATGTTCTAACAAAGTTTCATATATTTGTTCTCTCTTTTCATCTTTTTCATTTTTAGGTTTTTTATGTGCTTTATACTTATCTACATTATCTATTAACTCATTTAGAATTTTATAGTCCACCTAAATCACCTTCTAACTAACAAAATTTACAACACTTGTTTCTATTAATCAGCCATATCTACCTATTTAATAAAATATAATATACTTATCTTCTATTTGTTCTTCCTTATTCTTATCTTGTATATGATATACTTTTCTATCATTATTTAATTCTATCAAATTTCCAGTATATACAAATCTTTGAAATTTATAATTATTTGTTATCTCATTGATAGTATACGGTAAAGCTTCTTCATATTTAAAATTCCCCTTAGATGTAGGCTTTCCTTGAGATTTCCAGTCATTTAATTCCTCTTCTTCTAAATTTAATATATCTACATCACTATTAAAGACAAAACTATCTATTCTATACATTTCATCTTCTATAGTTTTTGCTTCTTCTACACCTAAATACTCAATATCTGCAAAATGATCATTTGTTCCTAAATATGGATAAAATTCACATTTATGATTTTGTATAGCCTCTTTGATTTTTTTAGCTTCCTCACAATCTAACAAAATACAAATTTCCCATTTAGGATTTTCAAGCCATTGTTCTTTTACTATCAAGTTTCCGCCCTGTTCTTTAGAAGCATAACCAACAGAATTATTAAATATCTGTATTTTTTTAGAGATAATACCTTTATTATTTAAAGGCAAAATAGCAATCTTCAAATCTTTTAGTTTCTCATAGAATTCAGGATACGATGATTCTAATTTTCCTTTTTTCTTTTTATTAGACAAAATATCTTGCATTTGGCTATAACCTTTATATCCTAAGATAGCTCCTAAAATGCCTAATAAAGCCACTCTATGAATATTGCCATAAGTGAAATAACAATACGTATTCACTTCAGGCTTTTTAAAAAAAGCACTCTTTCCACTGAGTTTAAATTTTAAAATTTCCATTTATTGCACCTCTTTAGAGGTTATGATATTAAAGTATTTAGCAAATTTCATATCTTTATTTGCTAATTTTGTAGTATATGGATTGTAATAAATTTCTACAGATTTAATCTGCTGACTCATATCATTTAATATATCCGCCAAATTTTTTAAATCTATAATATTAATATTTTTATCTTTAATATCTTTAAGGTCTTTATCTTCAATGTCTTTATTTTCTTCATCTTCATCCTTTGAAAAAGTTACATATTCAGATAAATTAGGTAAATAAGTATCACTTTGCGTTTCTACAAAAACAGCAAATTCATTTTCGCAGCCCACTTTAGAATTTGTTGCAAATGCTGTGGCAGATACTAATGCTGTACGCTTAAAATTTTGATAATCTTCTTCTGTATAACCTTCTGTAACACCTAAATCTACTAATTCTTTATAAGCAAGTGGATTAATTACAAATGGATAAAAATAATGTGCTTCATTACTTGTTATTTTTGTACCTAATGTAGAATTTTGAGCATCTTTTACTTCAATATCATCTTCTGATAAATTATTCGCCTTAGCTTTTGCTTTTGCTTTTACTTCATTTTTCTCTTTTGCTTTTGCATCTTTAAATGGAGATAAAATATCTTGTTCTTCTGCATTGGTATCAATATATTTGTTAAAGCCTTGACCAATTTGTACTGCACCAGTAATGGCAATATTACAGCCAGCTTCCGCAAAAGTTGCACCAAAATTTTTTACATCTACTGCTGTCATTAAATTAGTCAAAACCTTTTTTACATCTTTTAAATCATCT
>CASEGV010000068.1:0-5638 GCA_949287595.1 uncultured Mycoplasmatota bacterium | reverse complement strand
TTTTGGTAATTCATTTTTTTTCATAACAAAACCTTCCTTTTCTTATTTTATCATATCGGAAGGTTTTATTCTATTTACACAACTTTTTCTATACTCTCCGTAAAAAACCGAAACTCAAATACAAAAATAACTTTTTTTCTTTCTTTTTTTTTGGTATACTGGATATAGTGGTGGTCTTATGAAAAAACTTTTACCAATTTTAGTTTTTTTAGCATTTCTTGCTTTTGGATATCAGATTATTGTTACTTTTTTTATTACAGAACATAAAATTAATTATTCATTAATTGCATCTGATCAGAGACATTATACTATTTCTGAGAACTATAAAAGAGAAGGAGAAAGACATTATTACTCCTTTTTAATACAGTCTAAAAATAAACATTATTCTACTGCTGTTTTTAATGATTTTAATAAACAGGATAGGGTTATTACAGATATTAAGTATTATAAGAAAAATAATCTCGAGTGTATTTTTCCTATTTATAAGAGAAATCATACTTTTGATGTTTTGTGTTTATTAGATAAGAAACAAGTTTCTCCATTTTATTTGGAAGAAAGTAAAAATTCTGATTTTTCTTTTATTTCGAAGAAATTTTCAGAAGATGGATATAATGAAGTTTATTTCCAATCTGATGTAGAGCCTACAGAGGAAGATAATTTATCTATTTATTATGATTATATTCCAGAAGGATATTTATTTACAATATGGAATTATCGCGGAATTTATATTATTAATTCTGATGGTATAGAAAATAAAGTTTTTTTGAATGAGGATCATTATGAAAATACTTTATCTATTGTTGTCGGAAAATATTATGTTACTATTAATACGGATGATGAAGAAGAAAAATTAAATTATAATCAAATTATTCTTTATAATTTACAAGATGGCGGGAAGACATTAGTTGATGTCGATTTGTCTCAGGATTCTTATTTTAATGGTACCGTTGATGGTAAAGTGTATATTACAGACCCTAAGTTGAAAGTTCAGTATGTATTAGATCCTAGTAAGAAAAAACTTCAAGAGGTAAGTGAGCCGAAGGAAGTTGTTAATTCAAAGTTAAAAAATGCAGATGTAAATTTTTTTGATACTTCTCATGTCGATTCTAAAAAAGTTGCTAATAAAAAAATAACTTCTTTATATGATACTACAGATATTAAGGAAAATAATGGTGAATTTTATTTTAAGACTAACGACGGAAAACTATATCGGATAATTCAGAATAAATATGAACATCCTATTTTATTATGTCAATTTGATGATATTAAAGAGTGGCAAGTTCATGATGATGGACTTAGTTTTATAGTTGATGATACTTTGTATTTTTATAGTGATTTGTATGGTGTTAAACCGATAGTTAAAAATTTAGAGTTTAATTATAATTATAAAAATATTACACATTTTATTAGAGAGGAATAAAATCCTCTTTTTTTCATATTATGAACTAAGAAAATATAAAATTATTGTTGAAATTTTATTTTAGCTTTGATATAATCTTAAGTGCATGGGGCTTTAGCCAAGTGGTAAGGCGTGGGTCTGCAACACCCTGATCACCGGTTCAAATCCGGTAGGCCCCTCCATGCGGATGTAGTTTAGTGGTTAGAATACGGCCTTGCCAAGGCTGTGACGGGGATTCGATTTCCCTCATCCGCTCCATAAAGATTTATTACTCATATCATTAATTGATATGGTTTTTTATTAATAAAGTAATACTTGCAATAATTTATTATATGATTATATTACGGGTTAGTTTAATGTTAGCCTGTGATTTTTAAATTATTATTGTGTTATTAGTTTTTCTACAAAGGTGTTATATTGGATACAATTTTTGGTAGTATGAATAGTTTCATACACTACCTAATTTCTTGAGGGGGAATATATATGAAAGAAAATAAAATATTACAACCAACTGAAGAAGCTAGAAAGTTGATTGCAGATGCTTCTGTTGATTTTTTAAGGAGTCGTTTAGAATTGTCTCAAGAGTTAGTATCTGACCGTAAGGAAAGGACAATTACTTTGCAGGATTATATTAGAGAGGTAGAGGATAATCGAGATGATAGGGAGATGCTAGCGTATCTTAAAAATAAGTATTCTCATAATATTGTTCTTAATTCTTCTGAAATTGATTCCTTGGCTTCTTTAGTACGTGAATCTTTAACAAAATATTCCATTGGTGATGTGGCTTATCTTGCTTCTTTTTCACATTTAGTAAGTGATGCTGTTCGTAATTATGTTAATAATTTGCCTACTGATAGGCCGTTGACAGAAGAAGAAATTATGTATAAAGCAACCGCATCTAAATTTAATTATCTGAAATTTGGAGACGATTATGATTATCATTTTGGAATAGATACTAGAGTTGACGGGCGTGTATCATGGAGATATTCGGATGAATTTTATATTCGTGATTCACAAGATAATTTAGTAGCAAAGATTGGTTTGGATGGAACCGATAAAATGGTTTCTGAAAATATTGAGAAGCAAGAAGAAGATATCTTTTTTGCAAAAGATCTTTTTCTGGGTTATCTTTATAAAAGCGATGATAATGAACGCTATCCTACGTTGTTTTTAAGAAAAAAAGTTGATGGTAAAGAATATATGAAAGCATTTATGATAGATGATAAGTTGTATTCTATTACTTCTAAATTGCATCCAACTCAGGAAGATAGTGACTGTGCTGTTGTTTTGTCGAATATGAATAATGTTCTTTGGTGGTATGATTGTTCTTATTTGATGGAGGATATATACAATGAATATGATTTATCTAGTATACTTAATGTGTGGATTGATTCGGGTGAACTAACAGAAGAAGATAAACAGAAAATGGATTCAGTAATTGAAGTTGCAACTAACTGGTGGGCTGATGCTATTAAGTTGCCTACCTTTGATAATGGGGATGCTGTTGCTAATAAATTGGCTACAAATTTGAATGCTGATATGAAACAGCCAGAGGATGACAAAATAGAGAAATTTAAAAAATATTTGGGTAATGAAATTCGCAAGGGCATTACGGTAAATTTTAATCGTGGTTTTACCTTGTATGTTGATTATGCTCCTGATCCTGATTCTTGTTTGTCGGTTGCAGCAAATAAAGCGCATTTGGATGCAGGTGTTGCTCGTTTTCCATGGTATACGACTATGTTTATTACTCGTGATAAAGTTAGTGTAAGTAAAGGCTATTGTGCTCCTGAAGAAGTTCTTTATGATGCTAATCAAAGTTCCATGATGGATGATAATGGAACAAGTGCTAAAAAATATGAAAGAAAAAAAGATTAATATCTAAAAAACTGCAAAACTGCTATAACAAAATTGTTATAACAGTTTTTTCTTTTTTAGTTCGTTATTAGGTTGTCTATATATGAAGTCCAATTTTTATTTCTTGTAATTTTACTTCTTTTTTTCCCTATACATGTATAATAGTACTTTATCCATATTTTGATAAATTAGTTTTTTTACTTGTTTACTGTTATTAATATTTTTTCTTTTATTAACTTTATATTAAAAATTTAAAAAATGAATTTTAAATAATTCCACTTGATTTAAATAACTACATAAGTTAAGCTATAAGTAGGAGGGTTTAACAATGGTAAGTAAAGATATAAAAGTAATCGAAGAAGATTTAAGAGTAAAAAAGCAAAGAATTAATGAGCTTATGGCGATAAGGACCGAATTATTAAAAATACCAGAAGTTAAAAAGTTCTTTGAGGTAGATGAAGAATATAGAAAATTGTCAAAAGAAGCTGATATAGTAAATAATGAAGTTGATCAAGCTAGACAAGAACTTTGTACACATCCTGTTTGGTATTATGGGAAAACTACTATAGATTCTCTTGACGGAAAGTTCTATTGGAGTTGTATGTGCATGAGTTGTGCAAAGGTAGAGAATAGAAGAAGTAAGGATTTTGATATTGAACGTGTTATATATAATGATTCTGGCAAACCTAGGAGTATTGATATCAATTTTTATCATACAGCTAAATTATATGGTAAGTTTATGTCTTTAGGAAATAATGAATTTCATGAAGAAGAAAAATCTAAAACATTTGTTAAAATAATGAAAAGAAAAGATGTAGGAGAAAGATTAAATAGAGTGGGAAAGTAACCAGTAATGGTTATTTTTTCATATTGGAGTAAAGTAGAAAAGATGTTGAGAATATGATTTTTATTTATACAGATTTATTTATAGATTCAGTGCAATTGTAGTTTAGCTATTTTTTTGTAAATGTTTTTTTAAAGATTTTGATATCTGGTTACATTTTTCTTTATATGGTTTGCTATTTATTTCTAAATATATATTAGGAACATTTGGATTAATCATTAAAGAAAGTATATTGTTTAGCATATTATTATATTCTGTTAGAGTGTCTTTACTTACTATACTTTCTAATTTGTCGGTATCATTATTGATTGCGATTTCATCAAAAAAGCTTTCAAATGTATTAAACAAGTCACCTGATAAAGGTAATAGTTGAAGATACACAGATTGACATTCTCCATTATTATCAAATAGTTGTGGTAAAATATGTTTATCTTCATAAGCATGTTTATCAGTTCTTAGTTCGTTAATTACATTATAGTCAATACCTCCGTTTTCGATAGCATGCCTTATTTCATGATAGAAATTATGATTTAGATCAAGCCCTTTATTTTCTAATATAGGAGATATAATCCAATTATTTATTGTCTCTATATTATTTTGTTCAATGTAGAAATGTACACATTGCATTTGTCCATTTTGTAAAAAGATATCTTGTTGTAACATTCTGTATAATAAATCTTCTAGGTTTGCCTGCTTTAGATCGTTTTCACTAATACCATTATTTTTTGTAAAGTATCTAAATAGTCTTTGTCCCCATAATGTTTTCTTTAGTAAGGATATTTGATATTCTGTTTCTATTACTTTCATTTTATCTAATATTGAATCGATAATATGAGTATCAGTTATAGGGTTGCATCCTAAATTGTTGCATTGCGTAAAATATTTTTGCTGTGATTTGTGTATTTGATTTTTCATATCATCAAGTGTATATGGACTATTTAATATGTTAATTACATCGCTAGAGTAGCTACTTAAAGATAATTCTTCAATAGGTATATCTTTTTTATTTAATACTGCTTCAGAATTTCTATATTCTTTACATAATAATCTTCTTATGTTCATTATTTTCATTTTTTCTAATTCTTTATTAATTTTTATGTAATCTAAATATTCTGTAATCATGTTATCATATTGTATTTGACTTTTAAAATGATTATTAAAATCTTTTAGTTCTTCATATACTAAATCTGGTGTAGAACTCATTAAATAGAAAGTATGATTTATTCTGTGTTCTATCAGTTCTTTCTTTTTTTTACCATATTGTGACGTGTAATAAGATATTAATGTCTTACTCATATCTTTTAGTATTTCTTGTCCATAAATAACTTGCTCTATAAATTTTGTTGTCATTGATTATTTACCTCTTTTCGCTGTTTATGAAGTATTATAGATTATATCAGTTTAAAAGAAAAGGGTGCTAGTCTATTTTTGTAATTCTTTTGTGACTATTCATCGAAAATGTTACACTTTTAATATTAAATATTCAGGAAAAATGTTACACTTAAGGAATTGATATTAATCAATTTCTTTTTTTGTAT
>CASEGV010000067.1:0-5821 GCA_949287595.1 uncultured Mycoplasmatota bacterium | reverse complement strand
TAGTTTTTTTGATTTTTTTGCCATTCTATTATCACCACTTTTTATTCCTTACATATATATTAACATAAAAAACGCACAATTTCTCATGCGTTTATCCTGAAAGATAACACCATTTGGTGATTTAACGCGATAGCCAACACTGATAATGACATCTAAATTATAGTAATCTAATTCTCTTGTTTGAGTTTTATCTAGGGAAAAGCCATGTTTAGTGGTATGTGCAAATTTTGCACACACCTCATTTTTATCTAATTCTTTTTCTTTAAAAATGTTGTTGATATGTCTAGTAATAACAGATCTATCCCTGTCAAATAGTTTGGCCATTTGTTCTACTGATAGCCATACGGTTTCATCTTGCATATTTACCTCAAGTTTGACTTTTTGATTTTCAAATAAGATTATTTCGTTTTGCTGATTCATTTACACTTTCCTTTCTTAACTTCTACAGCTAAATTGTATAGTAAAGAAAAGTGATTGTCAACATTTTTGCGAACATTTGTTTTAAAAGCTGTTATAATATTTTATCATTCATTTCAACTGCAGGACTTTTTCCATTATAATTGATTATATTCTTCATCACTAACTGGTTCGCACCATTCATTTTGTGTCTGTTCTCCTGGTACTTCTACTGCAATATGTGAGAACCATGAATCTTTCTTTGCTCCATGCCAGTGTTTTACATTAGCAGGAATGGTAATTACCATTCCTGGCTCTAGTGATACTGCATCTTTTCCTTCTTCTTGATACCAGCCAGATCCTGCTGTACAAATTAAAAGTTGTCCTCCTCCACTTTTGGCATGATGAATATGCCAGTTATTTCTACATCCTGGTTCAAACGTAACATTTGCTAGAAAAACATTACAAGTTTTAGGATTGGTTAAGGGATTTAAATAACTTTTCCCTATAAAATATTTAGCAAAAGCATCGTTTGGATTCCCTTTTCCAAATACATTAACTTTCTCAAATTCTTTTTCGTTCATCATTCATCTCTCCTTCATCTTATTGTAATTTTTCAATCCATGCATCAACATCATTCCAAGATGTCAACATTTTATTGCGTTCTCCTTCATTTGCTGAAAACAATAAATCAAGTTCTCCTTGGATATTGGAATTTGGTAGTAAGGTTTTATAGTCTCTAAAGCAATGACCAATCCAGCCAGCATTAGAACTTGCAACAATGGTATCTTTCCCAGATAAATCATACTCTTTTAAAAACTTTTTCATTACTGGACTGATTCCATACCACCAGGTACAAGTAATTAAAACTATTTTTTTATATTTAGCTAAGTCTATGCTTACTTCTTTAATCTCAACATCTCGTTTGATGTCATTATTTTGCCATTCTTCTACTACTGTGTCATAGTCATCAGAAAATGGAATCTTTGGTTCTAATTCTAAAATGTCTGCGTTTAACTTATCTTTTACATATTCTGCTACTTTTTTACTATTTCCTGTAAAACTATAATAAATTACTAAAGTATCCGTCATTTTATTTTTCTCCGTTCTTTATTTTTTCTTCTAATTTTTCAATAAAGAAACGTTGCGTTGGATGAATATATTCCTTGGCTTTCTCCAATGTAAACCAGTCTATTTTATCCATTTCAGGAAATTCTTCTATCGTATTAGAGTTTTTGGGCCATTCTAATTGAAATGTATTACTTTTAAAGTTAGAAATATCTCCATCATAATAGGAATAAAACATAATTGCTAATTTTTTATTTGTTACTTTTTTAGATGCTAAGAAATAGATATCGTTCACAATTTTTAAATTTGTCTCTTCTTCTACTTCTCTTTTTGCAGCCGTTAATACTTTTTCATCATCTTCCACTATTCCTTTTTGAACTGACCATGCACCTTTATCTTTCTTCTCCCAGTAAGGACCGCCAAAGTGAGCTAACAATACTAAGACATTATCATTTTCTTTTTTATATAATAAGATACCAGCACTTCTTTTCATTTATTTTTCCTCCTCATATACTTCTTTTGCCATACGGAATGTTGCCCAGGCATTTGGCCATCCAGCATAAAAAGCAGCATGTGTAATAATTTCTGCCATTTTTTCTTTCGTAATCCCGTTTCTATTGGCATTGATTAAATGACTCTTTAAACTAGAATATAATATTCCTTTACTCATTAATGCAACTACAGTAATTAATGATCTGTCTCTTAATGATAATTTATCTTCTCTAGACCATACTTCACCAAATAAGACATCATCATTTAATTCAGCAAACTTAGGAGCAAATTCTCCTAATTGATCTCTTCCTGCTGTTTGGTGTACCATATTTTATCATCCTTTCCTTTTACTATTTATAGTATAATTCTTAAAGTATACTTTAAGTCAATATTTTTAAACTTAAAAAAATTTCTTTAGACTGGTTATTAGCTCATTACCTTTTTTTACTTCTTCATATGATATATTGAAAGGAGGGAGAAAACATTGAATCAAGATAATTTAGAAGACATCATGAGAGATTGCTGTAAAGATAGAAAAGATGATTGCTTATGCAGAGTATTGGATTGCGTATGTAAAAAAGGAATAACTGGTCCTACCGGTCCTACGGGTGCTACTGGTAGACAAGGTGTAACTGGTCCTACAGGTGCTACCGGTGCTCAAGGTATTACTGGACCTACTGGCGCAACAGGTGCTTCTGGTGTTACTGGTCCTACGGGTGCGACTGGTCCTCAAGGTATTACTGGTCCAACTGGTGCAACAGGACCTACAGGACCTGCTGGTGAAGATGCTACAACTTTCAATAGTTATGCTATGGTGCATGATGAGACAAACTCAACTGTATCACACAATCAACCAATACTTTTCCAAAATACTAATATTTCTAACAAAATATCATATAACCCTGCAACTGGTGATTTTACTATTCCTGAAGAAGGAATTTATATTATCCACTGGTGGATTAACGTAAGACATACTGATAGTGATCACTCTACTTGTGAACCTAGAACTTTAGGAGTTGAATTACATCAATTCTGGCCATCAGACGTTCTAATTGCCCATTCTTCTACTCATAATAAACTTACTTGTTGTGATACTGGTACTATTAGTGGTAACGCAATATTTGCAGCACTTCCAGGCGCAAGCTATCGTTTAATTAACACATCAGGAATCGACATTAGCCTAGTACCTAATGATTTATATTCAGCAGCTGTTTCTATTACTAGAATAGTGTAATCTTTAAAAGGAGTCCTTTCGGGACTCCTTATTTTTTGTTTGAGACTTTTTCTTTATAAATATCAATTTTATAATTTAAAAAAATTAGGGTATCTTCTTTTTTCTTAATTTCTTCTATTAAAATCTCTTTTTGTTTTAGTAACATTTCTAATCTTTTATTTTCTCCGTTTTTACTATCTTTTCCTAATTTTACAAATTCAACGATAGCTTCCAAAGAAAATCCGGCTTGTTTCATACACATAATAAACCTAATTCGTTCTATATCTTCCTCTTGGTATTCTCTAATACCACTTTTCTTTTTTATGTTTTCTAATAATCCTATCTGTTCATAATATCTAAGAGTGGCACTAGGAATATCCAACTCTTTACTTACTTCTCCTATTTTCATAAATTCCTCCCGATTTTTTATTCCAATCTGGCAAATTAATTGCTTTTTTCTTCCTTAGTTTTATTATTACTTTCATAAATAATAGCTTCATATAATAAATCTACTAAGTGGTTACTTGGTTCTAAATTATATTTTTTCATAATTGTATTAAAAACATCATATGAATGTTCCATATTTAAGTAGGGATAAATTAACTCTTTTTTATTAGTTAATTCTTTTAAATAATCTAGAGTATAACTATCTTCTATAATTAGTAATGGTAATTTTTTTGCCCAGGATTTAAATTTTTCTAATATAAAATAAGGATTGTCTACATAAGTAAAACTTTTCTTATCATACTGTATCATTTCTCTTAAATCTTTATTTTCAATCAGTTCATCTTTTAGACGATAGTCAAATCTATCTAATAGTTTCAAACCTTCTAATTTCAGTGCTGATAGTTGAGCAATAGTACCTTTTTCTGCTTTAGAATGAGTCGGTATAATTTCTACAATAATATATTTATCTTTTTCAAGATTCATATTATCACCTCTTGTCTTTATTTTAACAAATTATATCATAAATAGAAAGAAAAAAGACTCACTTGTCTTTTTTCGTTATTTTTTTATGTTTTTTATTTCTTACGATACACTAATGGTTTTTCAAGTTGTATTTCATTCTTACTGGTTGCAACACTTTCTATTTCTTTGCAATACCTTTTGCTTAATTCTTCTGCTTGTCTACCTACAGTTAACAAAGCTTCATTATCAATTCCATAAGCATTCATTAAAGCTACAAATAATACTGCAGGCCATGCTTCTTGTTCATCTTCTTTTACTAAAGATTTTGCATATTCATAAGTACTATTAAAGCTACGTCTTAATTTGTATCTAATTCCCAAACTTAGTTCAGGTATTTTAAAAATGCCTGATAAATAATCTGATCTTGCTTTTTTCTCTTTTTTTAAATAATCTTCCATCATTCCTGCTGCTTTTATTCTATAAGCATTATTATCTTCAATATGATATTCTACTTTAGCCATAAAAACATCCGCTTTGGCTCTATCTACCATACGAGTAAATTTAGACCAGGCATAAAGTTTTTCTAAAGATGCATTACCCTTTATTGCAGCTTCAATAATCTCATTGCGACGATTACCGTCATTTCCATTTTCTTCTTTTACTTTTTCTCTCCACCGAAATAAGTCCTCTGTTGTTTGAATAAATGGAAAATTCTCAAAATCCTTTACTACATTTTGATACATCGTTATTAATTCTTGTTGTTCTTCCTTTGTTAATGCTCGCATTGTAATCATCCCTTTCGTGTTCTTTATTTCTCATATTAACCTTATTATAATCCTTAAAAATGATAATTTCATGAAATTATTTCATCTTGATCAAATAATATGGATATCCACATCTATCGATATGGTTCAAGTTTAATCCCAATTCTTTTGCAGTATGTAATAATAAATCATATTCTTCCATTATCGACTTTGTATATTCTTTTACTTCTATCTCTACAAAATAACCTAATTTTTCTACATAATCTAGGGCAATTTCATATTTATCTTGATAAAGATAGGTCGTTCTTGTTTTATCAACTGTTGCGATTTCTTCTAATCCTAAAATTTTAAATATCTTATCCATATTTTCTAAATTATCTATTTCTACTTCATACTCATTACAATGAATATCGTACCAGTGTTTGTAAGTTAAAATATTTCTTTTTCCTCGTTTTCCAATTCTTAACCATTCATCAATTACCTCATCTTTACCTTTTACAAATTTTCTATATACTGGCTCATAATACGTATCTAATTGATGAGATTTTTTTATAAATTGAGCAAGCTCTTCCATTTTCTTTTCTAATACTTGATATTCTTCTTTGGTAAGTTTTATTTTAATTTCTGTTTCTATATCATTTCTTTTTATGTCACCATAAATTAAATAAGAAGCATTACAATCTAAAACTTTACTCAATTTTAAAATATCTTCTAAACAAGGTTCTGTTCTATTTAACTCCTAACTTGATATTGTTTTATCAGTAACACAAAGATAACTTGCTAAATCCTGTTGTGTCATCTTTTTATTTTTTCTTAAGTTTGCTATTTTTGTACCTATTTCCATTTTCATCACCAGTTTTATTATATAATTCTTTTTAGTAAAGTTGTGTTAAACTTTATGACTGATTAATATATTCGGCGTAAGCAACATTTAAATCGATAGGCATATCAATAGAGAAAATTTTACTTGATTTAACAT
>CASEGV010000066.1:0-6136 GCA_949287595.1 uncultured Mycoplasmatota bacterium | reverse complement strand
AATCCACAGTTTTAACTATTTTTACTTATAAAAATAGAATAAATAAAAATAGTCAATATAAGTGATTTTTCACTTACAAAAACTATTATACGAGGAGAGAGAAAAATGAGTTTAATAAATAAATTAGTATTAGGAATTTATAATAACCAATTAAAAGATGTAGATAAAAAGCAAGAAAAGATGACTTGGGATGGTGAAGTTGCAATAGAGGAAAATATTCCATATAAAGAAGGAAATGACAATTTGTGTACATATGACTACATATATGAAAAAAAAGAAATAAATCCAAAAGCACTACCATTAATCATTAATATTCACGGAGGTGCTTTCTGTGGAGGAGATAAATCAGTAAATAAGTATTACGGAGCTTTTTTAGCAAAATATCATTATCAAGTAGCAACATTAAATTATCATTATGCACCAGAAGGTAATTTAAAAAAGCAAATACAAGATTGTATGACAGGAATTACAAAAATTGTTGAAAATTACCAAAAGGAAGAGTTCTTTTTAACAGGAGATTCATCAGGCTCTGTTTTAGTATTATTGATTAGCTTGCTTTGGAATAATGAAGAAATGAGAAATACTTATGAAGTAGAAGTACCAGATGCTAGAATAAAAGCTTTAGGATTAACGGGAACACAAGCAGGAATTGATATGTTTCCTCCATTTATGAAACCATTTAACAAAGAAAATAGAAGGCTAATACTAACTGGTTGCGAAGAAGTAGAAAAATATACAAATATAAAAGAATTATGGAATAATGAGATGCCAGCAGTTTTTATAATGAGTGCAGAAGAGGATGTTTGCTATCCCAATTGCAAAGACTTTGATCAGTTCTTAACTGAAAAAAATCATCCTCATCAAAGTTTTTACTGTAAAAAGAAAGAGGAAGGAAAATTATACCATTGCTTTAATGTAATAAGACCAGACTTAAATTGTAGTAAAAGAATGAATGAAGCAATGCTAAACTATTTCAATAATATTTAAAAAATGCCTAAAATAAGTATAATAGTACCAGTATATAACTCAGAACAAAAATTAAAAGACTGTCTGGATTCATTAGTAGAGCAAACAGAAAAAGACTTAGAAATTATTGTAATAGATGATAAATCGACAGATCATAGTCTAGAAATAATAAATACCTATGCCCAAAAATACGCAAATATTAAAGTATATAAAAATGAGGTAAATAAAGGAGTAGGCAATACAAGAAATTTAGGAATCACCCTAGCAACCGGAGAATACATCACATTTGTAGACAGTGATGACTATGTGAATACTACAATGTATGAAGAATTATATCAAGCAGCTATAAAATATGACAGGCCAGAATTAATAACAACTGGAATCATATTTGTAAAGGGAAATGAATATAGAACAAAAGACTTAAGTTACTTAGGAAAATCATCTTCTAAACTAATACATCCGATAGATAACCAAGAAACAATCTATGCAGAAAGTCCAACTACCTGCAACAAACTATTTAGAAAAGATACAGTAAAAGACTATAAATTTTTAACAGATTGTCTTTGGGAAGATATTGCTTTTAGCTTTACTAGATTTTTAGAAGCTAATACCGTAATCGAAGTACCAACTCCAAATTACTTTTATAGAAGAGATATAACAGAAGGATTATCTTCTAAAAATTATAAAGAAAATGATAGAATAACGGACATTTTCAAAGTGGCAGATGAATTAGAAGAAGAATTAAAGAAAAAAGGGAAGTATGATTACTTTAAAGAACAAATAAAACTACTACAAATAGCAGTATGTCTACAAAGAGTAGATGAATTAAAATGCTGGGATATAGAACAAGAAAAGAAAAATCAGATACAAGAAAACATGTTTTCAATCATGTATCAAAAGTATGGAGACTTAGAAGGAGTAGATGATGTTACTCTACAATGCAAAGTAAAATTTAATACAATAGAAGAGTATAGTCATTACTTAGAAACAAAGAAGAAAAAAGTAACTAGAAAATAAACGACCGTAGCCATAAAATTGACATCCAGGTAAAAAAATGATATAATAAGCACCAATAAAAAGGGGATATGGTTATGGAAAAGTGGATAGAAGAAAGTAAACGGACAGAACAATTAGAAGAACAAGATAGATTCTTAAACGACCAAAAACTTAACAAGGTTTTAATGTATTTTAATTGGTTAGCAACATCAAATGGTTTAAAATGCTTAGATTATCAGGAAGAAAAAAACACAAAAGATAGATTGCTAAAAAATTATATTTTATTATCTAAACAAAAACCAGAGGATATAAAATTATATTTAAAACAGAATAAACTAAAAGAATCAAGTTTACTACATGAGTTTTTATACCTGTTTATAGAACAAGACCAAGTAAAAGATATGATGACGGTTCCATTAGTAAAAGATATAACATTAGATAATGGAATCTATGAAATCGCTACAACCCTAGGTACAGTAAAATTAAGGAAAGCAAGTGATTATTTTAAAGACAAACCTACATCTTTAGTGTTAAAAAGGAAACTAACAGAAATGTGTTTCGAGCGTACAGAAGAATTTGTAGAGGAAAATCCTGAGTATCAAGCCGTTGTTGTTGCAGAGCCAAACTTGTTTACAGGAAGCCATTTACATGCCTATGCCAAAAAAGATGATATTATTGTAGATTCTGCTTGCAATGCTATGTTTTTGGATAACACGGGAGAAATAATAGAACAAGGAAATATCATTTACCAAACTAGCGCACAAGAGTTACAACAAGAAGCAAAAATAGAAGATTGCTCTAGATTATATGTTGCGACAATGAAAAACAAAGTACTAACAAAAAGGTGAGGAGACTGAAAATGAATAAAACACTAGATGTCTGGGCAATTCAAAAGCATCCAGAAGAACTATATACAGCCTTAAAAAATATTAAAACAGATCAAGGCGATTTGATTCTTTTTACAAATCTAAATAGTATTTTTCAATTAAACGGTCAAACGGTAGGAAGACAATTTGACACAGAATTATATTATATTGGCAAAGATAATGATGCTTTAATATTACTACAAAAAGACGGAGCAGCATCTGCAGAAGATATCAGAAATTATTTAGAGGAAAAAGGGCTACAATATCATGAAGTATCCTTTAAAAAGGAAATGAAAAAAAACCATCTAGAGGAATTATTAGGTATCCCTGTTCCACAAGAAACAATAGACGAAAATATTCCTGAACTCTGGTTTGCAAGAGAAGAATATGTATTAAGAGATGCTCTTCAAGAAAGTATAGCATTAGGAAATACTAGCTGTGATTATTATCCCTTAGTAGAAGGAGCAATTAGCCTAAAATATGATGAAACCTATAAAACATTAAGTCACTCATTAGATGGAAGAAATATTTTAGGAGTAATTGTTTTAGAAGATAAGATGGTTTTAATGATTAACGGATTAGACCCAAGAAATTTAAAACCAGGGCAAGTAAAGAAAATTATTGAAGAAATGGGAATTTCAGCTAATATATTACCAAATCGAGAGTTTAACATAGAAAAGTCATATAAAGGAAAAGTTGCTATAAAAAAGAAATAGAAGTGATAAAATGGATAAAATAAAAGAACTTGAAACTATTATAAAAAAGTCAAATTATATTGTCTTTTTTGGAGGAGCAGGAGTATCGACAGAAAGTGGTCTAAAAGACTTTAGAAGTAAAGATGGACTTTATCATGAAAAATATGACTATCCTCCAGAAGAGATATTATCTCATCATTTCTTTTTAGAAAACACAGAAGAGTTTTATAAATTCTATAGGGATAAAATGAATAGTTTAAATTATAAACCTAACATTACTCATTATGTGTTAGCCAAACTAGAAGAAAAAGGACTATTAAAAGCGATTATTACTCAAAATATTGATGGATTTCATCAAAGAGCCGGTTCCAAAAATGTATTAGAACTACATGGTTCTATACTCAGAAATTATTGTATGAAATGCAACAAATTTTATGATGCAGAGTACGTTTTCTCTAAAGAAAATATTCCAAAATGTAGTTGTGGTGGAATAATAAAGCCAGATGTAGTATTATATGAGGAGCCTTTAGAGAGCGAAATATTAAAAAAAGCAATAAAAGAGATATCTAAGGCAGATACATTAATTATTGGTGGAACGTCTCTAAACGTGTATCCTGCTGCAGGATTGCTTAATTATTTTCAAGGTAAAAACTTAATATTAATTAATAAAGAAAAGACATCATATGATAGTAAATGCAATTTAGTTATCTATGATAGCATTGGAAAAATAATGGAAGCATTGGATAAAAAAATAAGTAACACACAAAAATATACAAGAAAGGATGATTGATATGAATCAAACAGAATATAATCAAATTTTAAAAATAATGGAAAGAGATATAAATAATAACGATTTAGATCATCTTAGACAAATAAGAGATTATCTAAACAAACTACCAGAGCTAAACGAACAAGGAACAATATTTAATGATCCTGAATTAGAAAGTAAAAAAGAACTTTTATTAACACCAATGGAAGATTTCTTTGAGGAGATTAAACAAATAGGTCCACGTTCAGCAGCATATCCGTTAAGTATCTTACTTTATAATAAATTTGCATGGCAAAAGAATGAATTAGGTAGCAATTTTGCAGTAGAAAGAAGAGAACAACAACCAGGGCAACCTTTAGTATGTCTTGCACATTTTATTCAATTAACAGAATCAGAAATCAGAAACCAAAACGGTATAGGGCAATGGACATTTAATGCATATCAACAATTTGTAGAAGAAAAGGGTCTTTCCTTTGGTACAGAAATATCAAGAGAAGAAAATCAAAGAATCGCAAACTACTTAGTGAAAAAAAGTGAAAAAACTTCAAAAGGTACATATCGTAGATAAAGTAAAAGATTTACAAAATAGTCGTATCGAGAAAGTGTTTGACAAGTAAAAAAATATATACTATAATGAAGAGGCAAGCGAGGAGATATAAACAATTATGTGAGCTATCTCGGGATAAAACCTACACGAACAAAGCAGTAAGTACGGAGTCGCTAAGCAATAGCAGTAGACTTTGTGCTTTTTTATTTTGCAAAGCATAAAGTAAAATAAAGGAGAGAGAAACATGCAAAATAATTTACAAAAAGATAATGGGATATATTTGGTTAATACTCAACCATTATCATATGACTATATGGTAACAAAATATAGTGCGTATAAAGAAGGTAATATACTAGTAGACGATTTAGAAAAAAGAGAAAAATTAGAAGTAGAGACACTAAAAATATTAGAAGACTTAGGATATTCTTTAGAAGAAACAGGAACATATTTTTATAAAGATGTCATTGTAAAAACAATAGAACAACTACAAGTATCATCAGACGAAAATTATAAAGAGTTAATAGCAGGATTAAGCAATGATTTTTCACAATTTTACTTTGATATTGCAAGAAATGGCTATGATGTAGGATTGAAAACATTTCACGGATGTATTAATATGTCACGTGAAACAAAAAATATTCAAAATACTTTATTACAACAAAGAATAGGAATAGAAGACGCTAACATGAATTATAAACAAGAAGCTCTATTAATCGCGAATTATATAATGGAAAATCAAACTAGGAAAGAACTACCACAAATAAAACAGAAAGCGATGAGTTATTGATATATAAGAAAAAAACACAAAATAATAACTTGTGTTTTTTTAACAAAACTAAGTAAAAATTAGTAATAATCGTACTTTACTATTTATTATGTTACTAAAAGAAAAATATAATATTGAACTGATAACTTTATTCGTAATGTTTGTATATATTATTTTACATTTAATAAAATATTAAGTATCATTAGTTGTTCAATAGATAAAGAAACTGTGATTGTATATGTAAATATAAGCATACAAACAAGGAACAATATAAGGAAACTATGATAGAAAGTATTGCTGATGTATGAAAAAAAGACTACAAGATAGTTTTTAAGTCTATCAATGTAGTCTTTATTCATTATTTAGTAAGGATTAATAGCGGTAATCTATCCTGTTAATTTAAGGTAATATGTCATTTCTATCAAACCCCTCGAGAGTATAGAAAAAGTTGTGTAAATAGAATAAAACCTTCCGATATGATAAAATAAGAAAAGGAAGGTTTTGTTATGAAAAAAAATGAATTACCAAAAG
>CASEGV010000065.1:0-6526 GCA_949287595.1 uncultured Mycoplasmatota bacterium | reverse complement strand
TTTGGAAGTTTTTTCCTTATTTTTATATAAAAAAAGTGAATCTGTGGATAACACATTTTCACTTTTTCTTTTTCCTGCTAAATTTTACCGGAACTCAAACAAAAAAAAGAAATAGACAACGCTTTCTTTGAATGATACAATTAGATTACAATGGTAAGTAATTATAGGAGGGAATTATGAATTATATCGCAGCAGCTATTTTTTTAATTGTGTCTATCATATGTTATTCTGCTCAAAAAAAGCAACAACAACTCACGGGATGGAAAAGTATAAAAGTTGGTCTTATCTATTTATATTTCGGAATAATGATGGGAGCATTTTTTTGTTTTGCGACAATTAATCACATAGTAAGTATATTAATATTTTCACATCTTTTTTTAGTCGGAATGATATCTGCAGCAAAAGAAAAAAAGCATAATCTTCTAGTCTACGACTTAATAGTTGTGTCTATCTTAATATTTATATTAGCTATATATGATTTATTTCAAATAGACTTAGGAAAATCTTATATACTGGGTATATTAATTGCATTATTATTCTTATTACCAGGACTCGGATATATCGAAAGAAGAAAAAATATAGCTAATAAAATTAAAAATTGTACAAAAGAAGTAGAAGCAACTATTTTAAAAGTACATAAATCATCTGTCTCTTCCGTAGTACCTATTTATATACCTAAGTTAGAGTTTACCTTTCATAATAAAAAATACAAGATTATGGAATCAAGTGAAATTTATTCAAGAAGTCCTTTTTCTGCTGGAGATAAACTAAAACTATTCATTAACCCTACCAATCCCAATGATGTCTTTCTGCCTGACCCTAGACGCGAACAATTTTTTCACTTTGCTGTTTATAGCTGGTATATCATTACTATCGCTATAGGAATATTCGTACTCTATTTACGAATATTTCATTAAGGCATAAAAAAACGCATAACAGCGTTTTTTTTTATTCACCAACTTCTTCAAATTGTGAATTATATAGATTAGCATAGAAACCATTTTTCTTTAGTAATTCTTCATGTGTTCCTTGCTCTACAATATCTCCTTCGTTCATAACTAAAATTAAATCAGCATTTTTAATCGTTGATAGACGATGAGCAATGATGAAACTAGTTCTTCCTTCCATTAGTTTATCCATCGCTTCTTGAATTAATATTTCTGTACGAGTATCTACACTACTTGTTGCTTCATCAAGTATTAATATCTTTGGATTTGCTAAAATAACGCGAGCAATCGTAAGTAATTGTTTTTGTCCTCCAGAAATATTATCTGCCTCTTCATTTAAAACCATGTCATAGCCATCTGGTAAAGTTTTAATAAAGTGATCAACACTAGCCGTATGACATGCAGTTTTAATTTCACTATCAGTGGCATCTAGTTTACCATACTTTATATTTTCTTTAATCGTTCCATTAAATAACCATGTATCTTGTAATACCATACCAAACATACGACGAATATCACTACGATTGAACTTAGTCATATCTTTACCATCGATTAAAATACGACCACTGTTTAATTCATAAAAACGCATCAATAATTTTACAATGGTAGTTTTTCCAGCACCAGTAGGTCCAACAATAGCAATCTTTTGACCATCTTTTACTTTGGCACAGAAATCGTGAATAATAATCTTATTCTTATTGTATCCGAAACATACATGATCAAATTCGATGTTACCATGTAATCCTTCTGTTGATAAAGGATTTTCTATTTGTTGTACTTCTTCTTTTAAAGCTAAGAATTCAAATACTCTTTCACTAGCAGCAACAGCTGATTGTACTGTGTTCATTACTTGTGATAACTGGTTAATTTGTTGTGTAAAGTTACGTACATATTGGGTAAAGGATAAGATATCCCCTACTTCAATACGGTCACGAATAACCATATATCCACCTAATATAGAAATAACAACATAACCTAAGTTACCAATAAATTGCATAATAGGATGCATCGTAGTAGATAAGAACTGACTCTTCCATGCACTACGATATAGTGTTTTATTGATTTCATCAAATTTCTTAATTGCTTTTTCTTCCCCGTTAAAGGCTTTTACAATATCGTGTCCACCATAGATTTCTTCTACATGACCATTGATATGTCCTAAGTAATCTTGTTGCATAGCAAAGTATTTTTGACTCTTTTTAACAACAATTCTAAGTACGAACATACAAATTGGAATAATTAATACTGCTGCTATTGTCATAGGGATATTAATAGATATCATCATAATAAAGATTCCTATGATAGTTGCAATACTTGTAATAATTGTTGTGATGGATTGGTTTAATGCTTGAGATAATGTATCGATATCATTTGTTACGATAGATAATACTTCACCATGTGTTTTTTTATCGAAATATTTCATAGGAAGTTTATTTATTTTTTCACTTAAAGAGTTACGAAGACGGTAAGAAATATCATTGGATACTCCTGCCATAATCACTCCTTGGATACCAGAATATAAGGCACTCGCAATATATAAAGCTATTAGAATAATTACTGTATGGTTAATTAAATCAAAATCAATACCACCGGTATTAGAAATCTTACGCATTAATCCGTTAAATATTTCTGTTGTAATATTTCCCAATATTTTAGGTCCAACAATAGTAAGGACAGTAGAACCAATGGCAAAAACTACTACGAAAAACATAGCTATTTTATAGTCTTTTAAGTAAGACAAAAGTTGTTTTAATGTTTTACCAAAGTTTTTTGCTTTCTCTGGAGCACCGCCTCCTCCAGGACCTCCATGACCGATTCTAGGCATTTTCTAACTCCTCCTTACTTAACTGTGATAAAGCAATTTCTTTATACACATTACAATTTTTCATTAGTTCTTTATGTGTACCAATACCAACGATACTACCTTCATTTAAAACGACAATTTTATCAGCATTCATAATTGTTGAAATACGTTGAGCAACGATTAGTACTGTTTTATCTTTGGTGGTTTTTGCAAGTTCTCCACGTAGTTTTGCATCTGTTTTAAAGTCAAGGGCAGAAAAGCTATCATCAAATACATAAATATCTGGATCTTTAGCAATGGCTCTCGCAATAGATAAACGTTGCTTTTGTCCACCAGAAACATTGGTACCACCTTGGCTAATATCATAGTCTACTCCGCCTTTTAGTTTAGAAACAAACTCTGTTGCTTGTGCCACTTCTAAGGCTTTGTCTACATCTTCATCTGTAATATTTTCATTACCATATTTAATATTATCTTTGATTGTTCCAGTAAATAGTACACCTTTTTGAGGAACGAATCCAATTTTTTCACGAAGTTCATGTAAATCTACATCTTTAATATTTACTCCATCTACTAAAAGTTCTCCATCTGTCACATCATAAAATCTTGGAATTAAATTAATTAATGTTGATTTACCACTTCCTGTAGACCCGATAAAGGCAGTTGTTTCACCAGGGTTAGCTACTAAATTAATATCCGTAATAACATCATAGTCCGCATCTGGATAACGGAAACTAACATTCTTGAACTCTACTTTTCCTCTTTCTTCAGGTTTGAAATCTACTAAATGTTCACTATTATAAATGGTATCTTTAGTCTCAATAATTTCCATAATACGTTTTGCTGATACATTAGCACGAGGTAACATAATTGACATCATAGAAATCATTAAAAATGCCATAATTATTTGCATAGTATATTGAATGTAGGCCATGATATCTCCTACTTGCATTGCTCCAGAGTCTACACCTTTGGCACCCTGATATACAATAACTAAACATACGAAGTTCATGACTAACATCATAATAGGCATCATAAAACTCATCGCACGGTTGATAAATAAGTTAACCTTAGTAAGACGTTTATTGGCTTCTTCAAATCTTTCTTCTTCATGACGTTCATTTGAGAAAGCACGAATTACTGGAAGACCAGATAAAATTTCACGAGTAACAAGGTTTAATTTATCGATTAATTTTTGTACTCTATTGAACTTAGGCATAGCTATTGCAAATAAAGTAACAACAACAGCTAATATTGCTACTACAGCAACACCAATAATATAAGTCATATCAGCATTAGTACGCATTGCTTTCATAACACCACCAATACCAATAATTGGAGCGTAGAATACAACACGAAGTAAGAATACGACTACCATTTGTACTTGTTGTACGTCGTTTGTCGTTCTGGTAATTAATGATGATTGTCCATATGTCTTAATCTCATTTTTAGAAAAACCAACAACCTTAGTAAACACTTTATGACGAAGTGTTTTAGCCAGTCTTGCTGCCATACGTGAACCAATAAAGACAATTAGTATTCCAACTAACATTGCTGCAAGAGCAATTCCTAGCATAATAAGACCTACTTTAAAAATATACATAGTCTGAATTTGGTCAGTATCTATACCAATTCTTTGATATTCGGTTTTTACATAACTAACAGCAGCTTGATCAATAATGGTATCTGGAATATCTTTTAACTTTTTATCGATATCTTTTAGCATCTTTCCACGTTCAGTATCACTCATCATATTAAGAGCTTGATATAGGCTAACACCTTCTGGCAAGTCAAAAGACACACTACCTTCTTTACTCTCATCAGACTGTTCTGCAAAGCTTACAATTAGCATTGGCTTTGCCATGATAGAACTAACCTTTTCAGTATCGCTATCTTCTTTTAGCTCATAAATATTTTCTCCTTGATAAGTATCTGTTTTTTCATAATGATTTAAGATATATTTCTTATCACTTTTATCCATGAATAAAACTAACTTATTTAAGGTATCTTCTCCTATCGTTTCTATTGCAGCATTTTCAATACCACCTTGTTGTACACCTACATTAACAATCTTCGATGTATAATCTGGTAATGTTAAATCTAGATAGGCTTGTACAAAAAGTAATAAAATAACTGCTAAAACAGAAAAGATAGAACTTTTTAAATACTTAAAAACTTTTAACATCTCTTATCCTCCTTATAAATTCCATAACATAGTATATTAACTTTTCTCCTATATTGTTCCCTAATACTGGAAATATTATTACTCCTTACAGCTTCTGTAATACCAATTAATAAATTATGCATAAACAAATGAAATATGAACTCTAAGTCACTTGCCTTTATCTCTTCTGTTGCAATAGAATCCTTTACATATAGAAATAAAGCATGCCCTGGACGATCAAATTTTTCTTTATAGATATTAAAATATAAAAATATATTTTTTAAGAATCTAGAAAAATCATGTTCTTCAATTTCTTTTGTAAATACATCAAAAAGCTTAAAAAAAGAGTTTTTAATATCTCCACGACAAGAGAGAAATACTTCCTTTGTCAAAGCGAATACTTTTTTCTTATTTAATTCTAAGATATAACCAAATAAATCATCTTTATCCGTAAAATAAGTATAAAAACTTCCTCTAGAAATATTAGCGTTTTGAATAATTCTATTTACTGATACTTCTGTATAGCGTACTGTTTTAAACTCATTCATAGCGACTTCTAACAATTTATTTTGTTTCCTAGAATCTAGATTTAGAAACGTTTGACTAGGCATGGTAACACCACCTTTAACATCTATAATATGACAGGTTGTCATACAATTATTCATTATATATGACAAGGTGTCATTTGTCAATAAAAAAAATAAGGTAAACTTTACAGATTACCTTATTCATTATTATCTAGTCTTATTCTGTACAGATATTCCTATAGGACAATGTTTTAGATATTTTTCTTTAACTAATCCTGTTTGTCTATGTGGTTGATCTACTAATTCAAAGTTATCAGAAGTCAAAATAGAATAGCTATCATTTTCTAACTCTTTACAGGTTGATTGAATATATAAAGAAGTGTCTAATAAACCATTTCCCATAGCAAATGTTGTTATTGCTTCTTTTGATGGAAATAGTCCCCCTATTACTTGATCATCTGTATAGGCAACATGATTTGAATCTATAAACTTATTCCATTGTTCTTGAAATATACCTAAATCTTTTTTTCTAGTTAAAGATACTGATGCTAAAGCAAGACGTCTTTCAACATTTTGTACTACAACAATATTTCCTACTCCTTCTATTTTATGAAGATATAGCTCAGGTAACTTTCTGCTAGTTACTATTGCAGTAGAACTGTCAGAATTAGAAAAGATTTTATAAGAATCCATTTTTATTAAAGATTCCCCTCTTGCAACTACATCTTTTCCTTGCAATAAGATGATATCAAATGCTCCATCTTCGCTCAGATAGGAAGAGGCAATTCTCATCATTTTTTCATTTTCTCCAGGTATACTTTGTTTAGAAAGTAAAAAGTTAGGAGAAAAATTCATACTTATAATTTTTAATTTACTCATAAAAAACCACCCTTTATTATATATAATTTGTCGGTTCTTATATTATAACAAATTAAAAGAATTAAGTAAACTTAATTCTTGAGATTATGCTTTTTTCTTTTTCTTCAGTGAAAAGTTTTTCTAAACGCAACCCTGATTTTGTAAAAGGTTGCATTTAACCGGGTAAAACTATCTAGTTGCATTTAACCAAGCAAATAATTATAAT
>CASEGV010000064.1:0-6821 GCA_949287595.1 uncultured Mycoplasmatota bacterium | reverse complement strand
AGTTTTTTTGATTTTTTTGCCATTCTATTATCACCACTTTTTATTCCTTACATATATATTAACATAAAAAACGCACAATTTCTCATGCGTTTATCCTGGAAATGCGTACTCCTTTTTATGTATAAGTATCATTAATTGAAACGCACTTACTACTTTTCATAATTTCTTCATATGTAAATCATTGGGTAATCAGCAATACAAACTTATTATATTACGTAATAACTAAAAAAAACAGATAGTTCATTCTACCTGTTTATTTCTTATTATTCGCTTTCTTTTACTGAAACAACATTCTTTCCTTTATAGTTTCCACATTTTGGACAAACTCTATGAGCTTTAATCATTTCTCCACAATTAGGACATTTTACCATTCCAGGGATATCCATTGCATTATGACTTCTTCTCATTCTTTTTCTTGTCTTTGAAACTTTACGAAAAGGAACAGCAAACATTTGAATATCTAATTTCATCATATTATCACTCCTCTTTCATCTTATCTAATAACTCACTAAATGGGTTGTTATTGTTCGTAAGCTCATTTTCACTCACTAATTTCCATCCATCTCCGCGAAATTTAGAAAAGTCAGTTACTTTAGTAAATTGCAGAGGGACCTCTAGTACAATATTTTCCCATAAAAACGAAAATATATCAAGAGTATTTTCATTTTTTTTGCAATTTTCTTCTATTTTATCATCATATTCAATAGAAAAAGGGTATTCTACTAGCTCTAGAGAAATAGAATCTTCTAAAACCATATTTCCTTTTATTGTACATTTTATACTATCTACTTCTTCTGTTACATCATCATCTGCAAACGATAAATATACATAACCATCGACTTGAATATTTTCTAATTTTTTGATACCTGTTGTACCATAATAGCTATCTGGTATGGAATAAGTATTGGAAATATCTAATTTTTCTACACTGTGATTGTGAAGTTTTGTTAAATCAATATCCATAGTATCACCTAATTTCTATTTAATATTGCAATTTGATTTTCATCTTCTACAATTTGAATTTTTCCATGATAGTGTCTTGTACTTCCTGCTTGTAATGTAGTATTTTGTGTGGTCCAAACTCGAATTGTATACTCTTCTTTATCTAATGGTTTTATTTTATCTATTTCTAATACACCATCTTCTAGTTCACTTAATGTATAAATTTCAGTTTTTTCTTCACTTTTAATTGCTACCCTGATAATATCTTTAGGCATTTCTATTTCTCCGCAATTATCTTCAAATACCGTTTCCAAGTCATCGACTAATTTAATAGTATAGTCTACTGGTATTGTCATATTATTTTTTATGGTAAATGTATAAGATTGCGAAGATAGCCCTACTGCATCCGTTACCGGAGTTACCCTAGTTAGTGTTACTTTATCTCCTGTTTCTTCATGAAAAGTAATATCTAGGGATTCTGAACTATAGTCGGTATTTCTTTCATTTTGAAATTTATAATATATGTGATGAGTTGCAAAAATCGCGATTGCTAATATGAAGCAGATGATTAAGGCACTCTTTAATCTTTCTTTTCTATAATTGTAATACATAATACACCTCTGTTACTATGATAATATTTATCTTGTGTTTCGTCAACTTATTTTTCTTTTGTTACATCTATTACATTTAAGAAATCTGCTGCTACTTTTTCAGGACTTTGGCCTAATTCGTCTACTTGATAGTTTAAATCTTGCATGACTTCATCCGTTAGATAGGTTCCTAAGTTATTTAAGATATTTTCTATTTCTGGATATTTTTCTAATATATCTTTTCTTACTAAAGGTATTGCATTATAAGGCGGAAAAAAGCTTTTATCGTCTTCTAATACTACAAGATTAAATTTCTTTAATAGGCCATCGGTAGTAAAAGCATCGATTACCTGGGCACTATCATTTAATAAGGCTGTGTATCTAGGGCTTCCATCGATACCAATCGTATCTTTGAACTCTAGTCCGTAGGCTTTTTCTAGTCCTGGTAAGCCGTCTTCTCTATTAATAAATTCTAGAGTTGGGGCAATGGTTAGGTCTTTTGATACTCTTGTTAAGTCACTGATGGTTTTTAGATTATATTTATTTGCTGTTTCTTTGGTTACAGCTAGTGCATAGGTATTATTAAAAGACATTTGCTTTAATACTTCTACATTATATTTTTCTTTCATTTCTTTTTTTACTGTTTGATATACTTTGTCAATGTCTGATATTGGTTTGTGTTTTAAAATATCTGTATAATCTGTTCCAGCATAATCAATATATAAATCTATGTTATCATTTGTTAGAGCAGAAAATACTACTTGTGCTCCTCCTAAATTACATTCCTCTTCTACCTCAATATCGCTATTGTTTTCTATTGCATGAGAAGTCATGTAGCATAATATTTCTTGTTCTGTGAAGTCTTTACTACCAACTCGTATTACATTTTCATTCTTCTTTGAGAAATCTAGTTCACTAAGAAATAATATCGCTAGAAGTATTAATGTTACCACAACTATTATTTTATTTCTACGACGTTCTCTTTTTATTTTTTCTTTTGATTTATTTCCTTTTTGCAAGCTTACTGGTGTTACTAATTTTTCTATAGCACCAAAGAAATAGTCTACTAATAGAGCTAGAATACAAGCTGGTATTGCACCTGCTAATATTTGATAATTATTTACAGTACGTATTCCTGAAAATATTAAATAACCTAGTCCTCCTCCTCCAATAAAGGCAGCCATGGTCATTAGTCCTACGGCACTAACAGATGAAATTCTTACCCCGGCCATAATGATTGGTAGAGCTTGCGGAATTTGGATTTTTGTTAATATTTGGCCTTTGGTTAGTCCTATTCCTTTGGCAGCTTCTATTGTTGCAGGGGAGATATTAGTGACACCGGTATAGGTGTTTTTTATAATTGGTAATAATGAATATAGCACTACGACCACGATGGCTGGTATGGTTCCAATTCCAAGGAATGGAATCATAAATCCCAGTAAGGCCATACTTGGTATAGCCTGGGTTACACTGGTAATACCAAGGACTGGTTTATTTAGTTTTTGTTTATAACTAATTAAAATACCAACGGGTACTCCAATAATTATCGCAATAATTAGTGCAAGGGATGTTAGTTCTATGTGTTCTAAACATAAGGAGATAATCTGGTTTTTATTATCTATTAAATAATTGAGTAATTCCATTATTCATCCTCCTCTACAAATTGTTGACTTAATGCGGTAATTAGACTACTTCTGGTAATTAGTCCCGTTAGACGATTCTTTCTATCT
Source organism: uncultured Mycoplasmatota bacterium (assembly GCA_949287595.1). GTDB lineage: Bacteria > Bacillota_I > Bacilli_A > RF39 > UBA660 > Faecimonas. The sequence continues at coordinate 3,559 of CASEGV010000064.1, read as the reverse complement.
ACGACTGGAATGGTTGCTGACTTAGTACTTTTTACTACTTTGGTTAAATCGACAATAGAGTCATTTTCTTCTACAGAAACAAAATCTCTTTCGATGACATCTTTAATACCATTTCCTTTATGATGTTTTAAAGTCAAGCTTTCTGCATAAAGAATTCCTAGTAGTTCTTTTTCATCATTAATTACCATCAGACTATCTACTTTGGTCATACGCATTTTATTAATACAATAAAATTTAGTATCCTCTTCTTTACAGGTAATAGGACGGGTTATCATAATATCTTTTACTTTAATAAATTCTGGTGAGTTCCAGATACGTTTGTTACCAACAAATTGTTTTACGAAATCATTTGCTGGATGCTTTAAAATATGTTCTGGCGTATCGTATTGGATTAATTCTCCTTTTTCCATAATTGCTATTTTATCTGCTAATTTGATTGCTTCATCCATATCATGGGTCACAAATACGATGGTTTTATGAAATTTTCTTTGTAATTTTAATAATTCATCTTGTAGAGCTGTCCTACTCATCGGATCTAAGGCACTAAACGGTTCATCCATCAAGATGATTTTAGGGTCTGTCATGAAGGCTCTAGCAATTCCTATTCTTTGTAACTGACCACCTGATAATTCATTGGGATACCGATCTAGTAATTTTTCATCTAAGTCTACCATATCCATCATTTGCTTTACTCTTTTTTCTCTTTTATCTTCTGGCATTTTTTCTATTTTAGCAATAATTTCTATATTTTCTCTGATTGTCATATGAGAAAATAGTCCCGTTTGTTGGATAACATAACCCATTTTTCTTCTTAGTTTAATGTCGTTAATATTTTTTATATTTTGTTTATTAATGGTAATTTCTCCTGTTGTTGGAGCTATTAATTTATTAATCATCTTTAAGGTTGTTGTTTTACCACAACCGGATTCTCCAATTAAACAAACTAAGTCACCATCTTTGATGGTGAATGAAATATCTTTTAATACTGTTACATTTTTATAGCTTTTACTGACGTCCTTAAATACTATCAAACAAACTCCTCCTATTCTTTTACTTTTTTATTATATCATGAAGTTTGTTGTTCTACTTATTAATTTCTTTTTTTCTACTAAAAAAAGAGTTTTTCAGAACTCTTTTTACACATCTTTACTTTTTATGGCTTTGGCAAATCTAGTCCAGATTTTTTCGTTAGAATAATTTAATATTCCTATTTTATATACTTTTAGGCCATATTTTGTCATTAAGAAGATTGTTAATACTAAAATAAAGATTGAAACAATTACATCTATCATGGTTGTTTGTCCTATGATATATAAGGATGGTGCTATTAAGCAGGATAGAAATGGTACATAGGATAAAACTCTGATAAAAGTTGAACCGTCGAACATTCCTGCCATAATCGCTAGATAGTATCCAGCAAGTAATACTAACATGATGGGTGTTTGGATTTGACTAAAGTCTTCCATATTGGTAGTCATAGAAGCTAAAATTCCGGCGATTAGGGAATATGCTATAAAAGATAGAATCATTAGGATAATTACTACTGGTAGAAGATTGATGACTTTATCTAAGAAACCAGAGGATACCGTTGCAGTTAATAACGTATCCACATTAGGATTTATTTGCAATTGTCCTTTCGTACTGATTAATATTCCAATTACTGAATAAATTATTAGTAATATTGATTGGATGATAACAAAGAAATTACTTGCTAACACTTTAGAGAACAGATGGACTTTTGGACTAACGTTAGATATTATTATTTCCATACTTTTGGTTGTTTTTTCTTCGCATATTTCTCCTCCTATCATTTGTACTAGGAAAATAATTAGCATGAAGAATGGTAAAATTAACGTTGGAAATAAGGTTCCCATGACCATTTCCATATTTTCATCTACACTTTTTTCATTACTTAGTACGACTCTTTCTACTTCCATTGGGGAAGATATTTTCGCAAGTAGTACAGGATCTGTATTGGTCTTTGTTAGAGCTACACTAGTTTTTGTTGCATTTAATCCTTGCGTAATATATTGGTATGTTGTATTATCTATTTTTTCATTACTGATGATTTTGGATGAGACAAAGTTTTCTTCATCATTATCAAAGACGATTGCTATTTGATTATCCTTTAGTTTTTTCTTTAGCTTTTCTTCTGATAGACTTGTCTTTTTTACTGCTATTTTTTCGGTATCCTCTTCTTTTACTATAGTATTTATCGACTCTTTAAATACTTTATAAGATACTTCGGTATTATCTATTACTACTATCTTTATTTCTTCATTAAAATCTCCGCCAAAGAAAGCGATAATTGAGTTTATATTTATTAAAGAAATCACTACTAAGGCTAATAAGATATTAATTCCTAAAAACCATTTTGATTTTATCTTTTTATTTAAGCTTTGTTTGGTTAAATACCAAAATTTATCAGTCATGGATGCCACCTACTTTCGCAATGAAGATTTCGTTTAATGTTGGTTCTGTTACATCATATTTTGTTATATCTTTATCCTTTATTTTGGCAAATACTTTTTTAGCTACACTATCTTCTGCTATTTTTACCATGTATTCGTCTTTTTCTTTGGTAACAGAAAGTACTCCTTTTATTTTTTCTATTTCTGCAACCGGCAAGTCTTCTCCTCGAATCATAATGTTTTTCTTTTTATATTCCTTTTTAATATCTTTTACATATCCGTCGACTACTGGTTTTCCTTTTACTAAAATAATTAATTTTTCACAGAAGTTTTCGATATGTTCCATTTGATGAGAAGAAAAAATAATGGAACAGCCTTCTTTTTGTAATTTATAAATGGCTTTTTTCATTAATTCTACATTAATAGGATCTAGCCCGGTAAATGGCTCATCTAATATTAATAACTTGGGATGATGAAGTACTGCAGAGATGAACTGAATCTTTTGTTGATTACCTTTGGATAGTTCTTTAATTTTTCTATTTTCATAGGACTCTATTTGAAATTCTTTTAGCCAGTACTTCATTTCTTGCTCTATCTTTTTTTCTCTCATACCTTTTAATACACCATAAAAAATTAGTTGCTCTTTTACGGTCATTTTAGTAAGAAGACTTCTCTCTTCTGTTACAAAGCCAATCTTATTGGTAATAGAATAGTCAATATGTTTTCCATCTAATAGGACTTTTCCTTCCGTTGCTTCTAGTAGGCCCATGATTATTCTAAATGTTGTTGTTTTTCCGGCACCATTTTCTCCTAATAGACCGAATATTTCTCCATCTTTTACTTCAAAAGAAAGATTATCTACCGCTTTATAATTTCCATAATATTTTACTATATTTTTTACTTGTAGCATACTCTACTCCTCTCTATTTATATTGTAGCATTTTTCTTTGAAGTTTCCTATCTTTTATCTATTATTTATGGTATCGTATTTTACAAAGAGAGGACTACTTTCAGATTTGATATCAGTAAATAGCACTATACTGTAAGCAAAAAAGGGGCTGTTACGAAATTAAATGATTAATTTCTAACAGTTCTTTTTTGTTTTGGAAAAGGAAATTTTTCTTTTTTTATATTTTTGTCTACGTACC
>CASEGV010000063.1:0-6899 GCA_949287595.1 uncultured Mycoplasmatota bacterium | reverse complement strand
AATACAAAAAAAGAAATTGATTAATATCAATTCCTTAAGTGTAACATTTTTCCTGAATATTTAATATTAAAAGTGTAACATTTTCGATGAATAGTCACATAAACTAATGAGTTTTTCTCTCATTAATTTACTTCTTAAAGTATACATGATATAATATATACATTTCTAAGTAGAGATAGGTTTGTTTATAGATAAAAAATTAAAAGAATGAATAGTTAATAACAATTTAACAGAAAAATTCTATTTCCAAAATAAAGAGATTTATCAAAATATGGATGAAGCTTATCGTAAGATATATGAAAAAGAGAAAAGTCTTAGATTAATATAAAAGTCCATAATATAATAAAAAAAATTACAGGTGATAGTATGACAAAATTAGAACAAGATTTACAACTAGCTTACGATTTGATAGAAGAAAAAGAAAAATATGTAGAGTATTACTGGCAATTTTATAGACTTTGGCCTTTCACAACAATCAATATGAAAGAATACTTACAATCATTTAATCTAGAAAATAAAAAATGTACAACAATACAAGGAAGCTCTGATCATATATTAGAACTTTTTCTAAAAAAACCTAAAAAAATAATAGGAGTAGACACGAATCCATTAACTGGACATTATGGTAATTTAAAACTAGCATCTTTTGCAGTATTAGGAACTCCCCAGGAATATTTAGATTTTTTTAGATGGCATGATTATCCAAAATTTTGTAAAAATAATTATAAAGCATTTGATAAAGATATTTTTCAAGAAATAGCTAACTATTTATCAGGAGATAGTAAATTATTTTGGGAAGAAATATTTAGAAAATACGAACCAGTAAAAATACGAACAAAGTTATTTAACGAAACAGACGAAGAAAATAATCAAGCTCTATATCAAGCACTAAGCTATTTATCAGAAGAAAATTATAACTATATTGTAAATAATAGAGACAAAATAGACTTTACTTTTAAAAATATAGATATTAGAAATTTTAAAGAAGAAATAGAAGAAAAACAAGATTTTATCACCTTATCTAATCTTATTATTTATGCCAATAGTATGTATCCTGATAATCCTCTCCAAGGATACCAAGAATTAATAGACAATCTCTCTCTAAGATTAAATAAAGAAGGAAAAATTGTCGCAGGCTATCTTTACGATATTGAAAATGAAGAGGATGATAGAGAAATTTACAAACAAGCATTAAGAGATAAAATATTTAAAGAACCAGAATATTCATATCAATATGTTAGAAAAATGCGCGATTTACATAAGAATGAACATTCTAAGAATCATGATGCAGTCCTAGTATATACTAAAAAATAAAATATAAGTATGAAAAAAGGTTACACTTTTTTATATCAACTCTTTTGTTCTATTTATTTTTAAGCTATAATAAAAAATAGGTGATACTATGAGTGATAAACTACCAACTAGAGAAGAATATCGAAAAATGAAAAAGAAAAAGCTAAGATTTCGAAAATGGGTAATTGCAGTTTTTTTTGTTTTTTTTCTAAGTATATTATCAATTGGTAGTATTGGAATATATTTCTGGTTAAATGACAATAAAGAGATTAACAAAATACAAGAAAAAGTCGTGGATGATACAAACGTAAAAGAAAAAGAAGATAATGATAATACAGAACAAATTAATCCACCAGAAAATGAAGCAGATGATTACTGGGATTATATAAAAATGAATTTATTAGAAGTAGATTTCAACGATTTATTAATAAAAAATTCGGATACAGTAGGATGGATTCAAGTAAAAGGAACAAATATTAACTATCCGATAGTACAAACAACAAATAATGATTATTATTTAAATCATGCCTTTGATAAAACGGAAAATAAAGCAGGCTGGGTCTTTATGGATTACCGAAATAATGCTGTAGAATTAAATCAAAACACAATTATTTATGCTCATAGTCGCTACAATGGAACGATGTTTGGAAGTTTAAAAAATATTTTAAAGAGTTCTTGGTATACCAAGAAAGAAAATCATATTATAAGATTATCAACACCAACAGAAAATACCATGTGGCAAGTTTTTAGCGTCTATACTATCGCAAAAGAAAGTTACTATATTACGCCTAGTTTTTCAACTACAGAAAGTTATCAAGAGTTTTTAAATACTATAAAGGGAAGGAGTGAAGTAGACTTCTCTGGAACGGTAAACACAAATGATAAAGTGTTAACACTGTCAACCTGTAAAGACAATTTTGGTAACAGAATCGTTATGCATGCTAAGTTAATTAAGAAAGAGATGAGATATTAATAAAAAAATGTGTAATTTATGTGAAATAAAATAGATATTTATGATATACTGAATACAAAGATAGGGGTATCTATCGAAAATAAAAAGAAAGGAAGAGAGAAATGAGAAAATTCATGAAGGTTGCCTTAATGGCTATGGTTGGTTTATTTGTATTGGTTCCAATGTTAAACGTTAATGCTGCTGAAGGTATTGCAGAAGTAAAAACAGAACAAGAACTTGTAGATGCTTTATTAGACGAAAGTATCCATACTATCACGTTAACAGATAATATTGAAACACAGAAAAAAATCAATATAAATCGCCCTGTTACCATTGATGGTAATGGAAAAACAATCGAATATGTTGGTACTTTTAAAGGTGAAGTCTATGATAACACTGTCTGGGGAAGTGGTGCCAATGGTGATGGTGAAGGAGTATATGTTATCCAAGTATATAGAACTGAAGCTACCATCAAAAACATAACATTAACAGGAGGAAATGCAGGACTTAGTGCTAACGGTTCAACAGTAACATTAATCGGAAATATCGATGTTTCTGGAAATGGCTTCGGTGGAATCGAAATGACTAAAGGATCTGGAGTTACTGAATTACCATATATTAAAGCAGGTGAAGCAGTAATTACAAATACTACAGAAACAGCAACAACTCCTACAGTATGGACTGATGGTCTTACATTAGAAGAGTTAGAAAGTGGAAATTGTGAGTTTGAAACAACAGAAGATACATTTGCAGGAGCTGCCTATGTTATCAGTGAAAATCAAATGAAGTTCTACACAGATGAGACTAAAATGCCAGCTGAATCTGATGATGTTGTTGTAGTGCCAATCACTCCAGAAGAACCAGCTGAAGAACCAACTACTCCACCAGCAGAGCAAGAAAAAGTAGAAGATACTACTAAAAACCCTGAAACAAGCGATGGAATTTTATTCCTTGGTTTATTAGCAATCGTTGGAGTTGCTGGAACAGCATTAACTTATAAAAGATTACATAATTAATAATAAAAGTACTGCACAAGCAGTGCTTTTTTGTGTGACTAGATACTATTGAAAATTAATAATAGATAAACATATGATTAATAAAATGTATGTACTTGATTTGTAATAAAAAAATAGTATAATAAAGCACAACACAGGACTAAGAAGGGATAATATGGAAACTTTAGAAAAAAGGTTGTTATCTGAAAAAGAAATAACTAAAAAGTTTATAGAATATCAACAAACTGGAAATGAACAAATAAGAGAAGAAATTATAAAAAATTATATTTATATAGTAAAAACAACTGCAAAAAAAATATCAGAAGAAACAGGATTCCCAAAGGAAGAATTAGAAAGTTATGGTTATGAAGGATTAATACGAGCAATTGATAGATATGATATGTCAAAAAATGGCTCTAGAATAAATTATATTACGCAAGCAATTCGAATAACAATGTTTAACGGCTTTTCAGAATTAGTAGAGTTCGGTGGACGAAGAGTAACGTGTGCTTATTTATTAGAGCGACACCAAGTAGAAAAAGAATATCAAAAAACATTATTAGAAGATCCTAGCATGGTAGATATTATATTAGATGGACTAATTGACAAAGAAATTATTAGTGAAAAATATAGACAAGATAATAAGCAAAAAATTTTGTTAAGCATCGCAACCAATATAAACCAATTTAAACAATCCCCTGAATTAATGGATGAAAATTCTCTAGATGATTCTCTGATAAGGGAAGAAAGTAAAGGGGAATTATTAAAATTATTAGAATTACTTCCAGAAAAAAGTCGTGAAATCATAGAAAAAAGATATGGACTTCAAGGAGAAGCAGAAACCTTAACAGAATTAGGAGAAGAATACCATATGAGTCCAGAAGGAATACGAAAAATAGAAAGAAAGGAGTTAAAAAAATTACTAACATTTGCGAAAGGTAGAAATTTAAAAAGCTATTTAGAGGATTATAGTTAAAGAAATTCTAGAAAAAGGTATAAAATTAGTAAGAACTAGAAAAGGAATATAATTGGATATTCTTTTTTTTATTTAAGAAAAATAAAATGTGAAAATACAAATTTACTAACTTTATAAAAAATAGTTGACACACGAACAAATGTATTATAAATTGATATCAATCCCAAGTGCATTAGAAATGAAATGTTCTAAAAAAGAAAGTTCAAGCAAGAAAGTGTGGAAGAGTCTAGTTTCTATTAGAAATGATAATATAGAATTTACTGGTTAGGAAAACAGAAAAAAGAGGAAGAAATAAAGTTTAATAGTTAAAATCAAAATGAGACGAAAGTTCTAGAAACGGAATATTTTCTTCGGTTTAGAAGAAAAGATATGATATAATATTATACAGATAAAGGCAGGAGAAAGATATGACTAGAAAAAAAGTAGAATACGAAAATGAAGAGTTTTTAACAAATCAAATTATTACATATATAGGAAATAAAAGATCACTATTAGACTTTATTGGAGAAGCAGTAGAATTAATTAGTAAAAAAGAAAAAAAAGATAAATTAAATATTGTGGATATTTTCTCTGGTTCAGGAATTGTAGCTAGATATTTAAAAAGATATGCCAATACATTAATTACCAATGACTTAGAAAGTTATTCATTAACAATAAATAAATGTTATTTATCAAATAAGAGTGAATTAAATATGGATCAATTAGTAAGCTATTATAACTTACTACAAGAAAAATTAAATGAAAAGCTAGAACCAGGTTTTATTTCTAAATTATATGCTCCCAAAGATTCTACTAATATAAAAGAAGGAGAAAGAGTCTTTTTCACAACACGCAATGCTGAATATATTGATACATGTAGAAAAATAATAGAAGAATTCCCAGAAGCAGTAAAACCATATTTTATTGCACCATTATTATCAGAAGTATCAGTAAAAAATAATACAGCTGGCGTATTTAAAGGCTTCTATAAAAATAAAAAAGGCAAAGGCCAATTCGGTGGAGAAGGACAAAATGCTCTAAGTCGTATTACAGCAGATATTAATATTCCTTTTCCTATATTTAGTAATTTTGAATGTAAAGTAATCAATTACCAAAAAGATGCCAATGTCTTAGCCAAAGAGCTAAAAGATATAGATATAGTGTATATGGATCCACCTTATAACCAGCATCCTTATGGATCAAACTATTTTATGTTAAATGTAGTAAATGATTATAAAGAGCCAAAAAAAATTAGTAAAGTATCAGGAATACCAGATAATTGGAATCGTTCTAACTATAATAAAAGGAAAGAAGCCTTAACGGCTATGGAAGACTTGTGTAAAAACTTAAATGCCAAATATTTATTAATATCTTATAATTCTGATGGATTTATTACCAAAAAAGAAATGACAGATATGTTAAAAAAGATAGGGAAAGTAACAGTCTTAGAAAAAAAATATAATGTATACCGAGCATCAAGAAATCTAAAAGACAGATCACTATATGTAAAAGAATATTTATTCATAGTAGAAAAGTAGGTGATGGTATGGATGTAAAAAAAATAATTGAAATTATTAACAAAGAAGGAAGACAAGGTCCCAAAGATTTAAAAAGTGAAGAAGTATATACCTGGGTCAAAAAACAATGGAACATATCTTATGATGATTACAAAAAAGTTCTAGAAAGTAATGCAATTGATGATAGTAAAAGAAGCAAAAATAGAAATGCTTTCTTTGTAATAGATAAACATGGAAAATATCAACTGTTTAAGTCAAATGAAGAAGAAATTAGAAAATATTTATGTTATATTGTAAGAGAAAATAAAAATATCACATCAGCTGAAGCACGAAAAAAGTTTAAATTAATCTATCAAGAATATACAATTGTTGACTTAATGGATCAAAAGAACTTATCTTCAAAGCAAGATATTATAGACCAGACAATAAGAAATATTCTAGTATCAAATTATGATAGAAAAAATAATAAAATACTTTTTAATAGAACAAATACAACACCTTATAAATACACCCTAACAGAAGAAGGATATCGTCTTGCAGAAGAAGTAGATATCCTACTTCAAACACATAAAAATAAAGACTTACAAGCAGAGCACGAATTAGATGGACTAGACAGCATAGAGATTAATAAAGGAATAGGATATTACACAGAAGAAGAATTGCAAACGATGTTTGAAGCAAATAAAAACTTTGATTTTTATACAGCCTATGATGAGTCATATCATGAAAAAGGTAGAATACCAACGGATCCTAAATTAAAAACCACCAGATTTTATCAAGTAAAATGTTGCTGTGAAAATGACAAGACTCATAAGACATTTAAAACATCAATATTTCCTAACTTCTTAGAAGGACATCATTTAGTACCAATATCAGCCCAGAGAAATTTTCCATCAATTAATCTAGATTGTATTCAAAATATAGTAGCTCTATGTCCGAACTGTCATAGTAAAATTCATTTTGGAACAAGAGAAGAAAAGAAAGAAGTATTTGATAAAATTGTACATTCTAGAAAAGCAGATTTAGAAAAAATAGGATTTACAGAACCAATATTAAAGGTAATATTTGATATTTATTATTAAAAGATAAAAAGAACATCTGGTAAAAGTCAATAAGTAAATTATGGCAGTTTTAATATAATTTTCTGCCATATCAAAAAAATTATTCCACGACAAAAAGGTTCTAGC
>CASEGV010000062.1:0-7464 GCA_949287595.1 uncultured Mycoplasmatota bacterium | reverse complement strand
ATATAATACAATAAAAAACAATGATATCGAATCATTGTTTTTTAGCGAGCTTATATCCCCATAAATAAATTTAGGGGCTTTACGCTCGCATTTGGTAATATCACCTAAATCAATAGAAATCATATTAACACCTTCTATAAAATTTAATTATAAATCATCTAATAGGAATTTTAGAAATAGTTATTTTTGTTTTTTTCAAGCCATTAGCTTTGAGAAAATGATTTAATTCCTGTTTATTTTGTCTACACATAGCACCGAGAGTGATTTCAGGAATTAGTTCACTATCCCAAATATCAGCTAAACATAATTTATGATAACTGCGAATTTCATTTTTAAATAAAGAAAAATGTGTCTGTTCAATGGAAGACATTCGCAATAATGAATGGAATTTATCATGCAAAGGTTTGAGCGTGGCAGGTAAGATAATATTACGGCTCATGCTCAAAAAATCTTTTTTCATAGACAAAGTTTTAGGATAAAAAAGCAGACGAAACTCATGTTCATCAGCAAAATAATTATTTTTAGCAAAGTTCATGACTTTATTATAGGCAATGACTAAAACGATAAAGCCATATTGTTCGATATATTTTTGAAAAGGGTCATTATAATTGCGGATTTGTTCTTCAAATAAATCGTAAAAACAAGCACAGATATGGGATAATTTATCTAAGATTTCAGCATCGCTATAGAGAATTTTTTCTAGTTCTGTTATGGAAAAATGGGAATAATCTTTGAAATTTACATTGAGTTTATCCATATTGATACCGATACAAACACCACTATAACTAGAAGCATATCTTTCCCAATGTGAGAGATTATCTTTTTTATCGGTTAAACTAAGCGAATAACCATCACTTTTTTTGAGATAATTTTTTAAGTCAGGCATATGGGTTTCAAAACTTTTTTTCAATAATGATAGATATTGCTTGAAATTATCATCAGTGGAATTATTTATAATTTCGTCCATATCTTTGAGCATATGATTTACAGTATAATATCTCTCTGATTTATCGTTAGAAGATTTTAAATTGGTCAGCCAAAGCTCACGACTCATGATGATATTGTAAAGTGAATTGATTGATGTATAATGATAAAAAATATTTTGTCCGTCCATAATTATTACCTCGTAGAAGTCTTATTAATTATAATTATGATAGTGAATAATTATAATTGCAATTAATTTTGTTAGATAATATGAAAATATTGATAAGTTAATTATAATATTTTATAGAATAGAAATATTGAATTATAATAAAATAAAAAAGATGTCATACACATAATTTTAAAATATTATTTTGAGTAATGTAAATTGACAAATAAGAATAAAAATGATAGAATGAAAAATTCAAAAAAAGAAAATGGGAATATGGTATAATATAAATATAGAAGAATGCAGAGGTGTTTGCGATGAATAAGGAAATTAGAGAATTTATTAATAGATTAGCTGAACAAGTAATTTCTGCGTACAAAATAGAAATACCAATTAAAGATATTAAAAGTGTAGTAAAGAAAATGGGTGGACAAATTACCTATAAAGATAATTTTTATGATTTAGTAGATGGTAGTATAAAAAAAACTGGTAAAATGAGTTTTGAAATTGCGTTATCAATACTTCAGTCAGAAGAACGAAGAAATTTTACTATAGCACATGAATTGGGACATTTATTTTTACACATGGGTTTTAGGACTAATAAAGAATTATGGGAAAAGCAAGATAAAATTGTATATCAAAGAAAAGAAAGAAAAGAATATCAAGAGTATCAAGCAAATGAATTTGCAGCAGCATTATTAATGCCTAGAGAAAAATATAAAGAAGTTTTTGATAAGAATACAAAAAATAATTTAGTTGATATGACAAATGTTGCGGATTATTTTGGAGTTTCAATAGTAGCAGCTAGAAATAGAGGGAAATTTTTGGGATATTTAAAATGGTAAATAATGAAAATATAAAAGAAGAAGATTTTTTATTAGATAAAAAAGTACCAGAGAACTTAAATGAAGAAATTATAAATAAAAAAAATCAAAAACAAAGGGTTAAATTAAATATATTTTTTTCTTTTGATATTGTAAATTCTACAAAATATAAGAGTTTAACAAATAGATGGCCTATTATATTAAAGAGTCTATTAGAATTAATACAAAAGAAAGTAAATAAATCTGAGCAAAAGTTAGAGTCTTCATTATTATGGAGAATTATTGGTGATGAAATAGTTTTTGTAAAGACTATATATAGTACATCTGATTTAGTTAGATCTATCAATGAAATTTTTTTAATAACACAAGAAGTGTCAACATCATTAAAGAATGGCGATTTTTTTGAAAGTTTAGAAACTCAAGAGATTACTAAGAATGAAATAGATATGTTGAAAGTTAATAATTTATTATCTATTAAATCTACAGCATGGTTAGCAGCAATTAATACAGTAATAGAAAATCCCTACGATAATATTTCATTAAAATATACAAATGGATGCAATGGTAATGAAATATTAGAATATATAGGAAGAGATATGGATACTGGTTTTCGTTTAAAAAATTATACACAAGATAGACGCTTAGCTATTAGTTTTGAAATAGCATATTTATTATCAGAAGAGAATGAGAATGAAAATTTGCAAATAATAGGTTATGAAAAGTTAAAAGGAGTATGGAATGAAAATTTATATCCTATTATATGGTATTATAATCATTCAACTGCACAATTTTATAAAAATTTAGGAACAAATCTAAATGAAAAAAAATCTAATAATAAAAAAGAAAAAAATTTAAAAAAAAGAAAAGAAATAATAAAAGAATTTAAAGAAAGTTTTAGATATGATGAAGTTATTAATAATAAATTATTGGAAAAATATTTTTATAGAAATGAAGTATCTGGATATAAATTAGCAAATAGAATGTATACAGATATTAGTGAAGCACTAAATAAAATTTTAGATGATAGAAATTTAAAAGGTAAACTAAATTATTATAAAAATATATTAAAAGATGATTTCCATGAAGAAGATGAAATAGAAAATTATCCCAAAGGTCTTATATTACATTGTACAGTTGTATGTTGTGATGTAACAAATAAGAAAATATTTATTATAGAACGAAGTTGTGAACATACTATGAATAATGGTAAGTGGGAATTTGGTTCACCAGAGATAAAAGGATCATCAAGATTGATTGAAGATATAAAAGAATATTATTATAAAAAATTTAATTTAAAAATTGAATTAGTATTAGATGAAAATAGAGAAGACAAACAACCTATACCAATATCTATTTATGAAGTAGAAAAGGATAATAATAATATAGAAAAAGGTATAATTATAGTGGGAAGAATAATTAGTAATATAAAAGACATTTCATTAAAAAGAAATGGTAGTCATAAATCTGTAAGGTTTATTTCAGAAAAAGAAATTAATAACTATACAAAGGAAGAAGTTATACCGGATTTTCATGATACATTAAAAAAGGTATTTAATAATTTTGACAAATATTTTCCAAAAAGGAGAAATCAATGAGCGATAATCTAAATAAAGAAGGAACAATAGAAAATTATTTTGAAAATCAATTTGAATATGTTTATAAATGGTTATCTTTTGCTGAAGCCAAAAATGCAGCGTTAGTTGCTTTTAACGTGGCTGTTTTAAAAGTAGTAAATGATATAAAAGATATATCTATGGGATTAAAAATATTTATATTAGTATTATTAATAGTTTCTTTAATAATAGTGTTAAAATCTTTTTTTCCAGATTTATCTAACAAAGTTGAAGATAATAAATCTGTGTTTGATGAGAATAAAAATTTAATATTTTTTCAAGATATAGCTCAAATACCAAATGAACATATTTTATTAAAATTAGTGAAGGAAAAATATTTTCCAGAGAAAGATGATAGCTATATTGAAAATAAGTATTTATTAGATTTATCAAGTGAAATATTAATAAATAGTAGAATTACTTTAAATAAATATAAATCATTTAGAACTGCTTTATGTATTGATATGATAGCCATGATATTTATAATGTTTGCATATATATTTGGATAATAAAAAACTTAAATAGAATTTTTTATATAAATATAATAGTTATGATTGAACAAAAAGCCAAACATGTTTTAAAATATGTTTGGCTTTTTATATTAAAAAAGTTATTATAAAAATTTTTATGATATTATTTCATCATTTTGTTTTTATACGAACATTTGTTGTAATAGTCCTTTTTTTATTTGTTTCCAGTGTTCTAGCTGGGCTTTTTGGTTTTCAAGTTTGCGGTCAAATGCTGAAAGGAAATTGGCTATTTTTGTTTGTTCTTCTAAACAAGAAAGTAAAATATTTGTATCTTTAGCATTTTTTATGGTGTAAGTACCAACAGTACCTTTTCCAGTCATCATATTTATTTGCTTTTGAACATAAGAACTGATGAAAATATAAAAAAGATATTTTCCATAGATAGCAGGTGAATTTTTCAACCAAATGATATTGCCATCTTTAAAATAAAATTTATCAGATTTTTTTACAAGGTAAGGAATACCTATAGTTCCTACACCAGTTACAAGCAAATCATTTTCACTAATTTTACCACAAGAAGAAGAACATTCTTCATAAAGTTTTTCGGAGATATAAATTTTAGAAATAGGTTTATTATTAAAAATACTAACAATATCTCTAGCTCTATAAAAAGGGATACCTGATGTAGTCCAATCTGCTTCGTGTACTCTTTTTGATGATGTGATAGATAATAATTTGCCAAGTTTTTTCTTTTCCCAATTAGGATAATTATTGCCGTTTTTATCTTTAAAGCGTAGTTTTTGGCTAAAAATTTGTTGTAGCAATCCTTTTTTCTGATTTTCTAGGCTAGTGATAATGTTTTCTAGGTTTGTTATTTTTTTATCTACTATAGCAAGGAAATTAGCAATTTTTTCCTGTTCAGCTAATTGTGGTAAAAAATGTTTTGTGGAGAAAAAATCATTAATATTTACATTTAATAAACCATGATTTCTAGCTCCTTCTGCTACACATAAAGAAATTTGTTTATGCCATTGGGGACTTTCAAAATATTTTACAATGAAATCAGAATTCATATTATTAACTTGGAAGCATATATATAATGAAGATAATGCACCTTGATTATATTTATCAAGACGTTTGATAGAACCGAATGGAAATCCAACAGAGTAGCTTTTATTGTAAGCAAATTCTCCTTTTTTTAATAAATAATAATTACTCATATCTTTACTAGCAACTACTTTATTAAAATAAGTTCGTTGGTCAACTAATCCATCTAAAGAAGAAATAGTCAGAGGTAAATCACTTTCATTATTTATATTTTTTCTTTTTATAGGTGTAGTAAAATATTTTAATGGATATTCTTTCCATACATCAGTGAATTCTTTAAATCTTAATTTTGGTACATTCATTATTTTAACCCCAATTCATGGAAGTATTTATCTAATTCTTCATCAATATTTTGGCTTTCGTTTTGGAGTTTGGTCAATGTGGCAAATTCTGCTTGTAGGTCTACTGGTTCTTCTTCTTCAAATGTATCTACATAACGAGGAATATTGAGGTTATAGTCGTTTTCTTCGATTTCTTCGATAGTGGCAACATGAGCATATTTTTCTACATCTTGGCGGTTTTTATATGTTTCAATAATTTTATGGATATGTTCATCTGTGATGAGGTTTTGATTTTTGCCTTTGTCGAATTCTTTGGAAGCATCAATAAATAATATATCTTTGTTTGGACGATTTTTCTTGAAGACTAAGATACAAGTCGGAATACTTGTGCCATAGAATAAGTTTGCAGGTAAGCCGATGACTGTATCGAGATAGTTGTAATCACGGATAATTACTTTGCGGATTTGTTCTTCAGCAGAGCCACGGAATAATACGCCATGTGGCAATACTACAGCCATAGTGCCGTCTTCATCTAAGGAGTTTAACATATGGCAGACGAAGGCAAAATCTGCTTTGCTAGAAGGTGCAAGTTTGCCGTAAGGGCTGAAGCGTTCGTCTTCTAAGAATTTTTTATCAGCAGACCATTTGGCAGAATATGGCGGATTGGCTACGACTGCACTGAATTTTTTATCCATGAAAGCAGGTTCTTCAAGTGTATCGCCATTTGCTATTTCAAAATGTTGATATTGAATATTGTGTAAAAGCATATTCATGCGAGCAAGGTTATAGGTAGTTGCAGTTTTTTCTTGTCCGTAGTAATAAGTAACTTTAGTTTCTTTACCGACACGAAGAAGAAGCGAACCACTACCGCAACATGGATCGTATACGGAGAATAATTTATCTTTATTTAAAGTTACAAGGCGAGCTAAGATTTTGGATACTTGTTGTGGTGTATAGAATTCGCCAGCTTTTTTGCCTGCTGTCTGGGCGAACATGCCTATTAAATATTCGTATGCATCACCGAGTACATCAATTTCGGCATTATCAAAATCTAAATCAAGATTGTCTATACTAGCTAATACTTTGCCGATTACTTGGCTACGTTCTTTGACATCTTTGCCGAGTTTGGTGGATTTTAAATCCATATCATCAAATAAACCTTCAAAATCATGCTGGCTTTGTGTACCGAGTGATGATTCAGAAATGGCAGATATGGCTTTGTCGAGTTCTTCAATATCGAAGCTATTTGTTTCTTTTAAGACTTTAGTGAAGTGAGAAAATAAGTATTGTGGTGCGATAAAGTAACCAAGAGATTCAACAATATCAGAACTAAAATCGTTTCTTACATCTTCATCATTATCAGCATAGAAATCTTCAAAAGAGATATTATCATTTTTTAATAATAAATGAGCATTTTTTTCTACTTTTTCAGATAGATAGCGATAAAAGATCAATCCTAAAATATAAGATTTGAATTCGTAAGCTTCCATACTACCACGCAAATTATTTGCCATGTCCCAAAGTGTAGAATGAAGTTGTGCTTGTTGTACTTTTTGAATATCAGAAGTTGACATAAAAATCCTCCTAAAAATAAAATGATGTTCATTTCTTTTATGGTAAAGAAACGAACTAAAGAAAATTATTATAGATAAAATTTTAATTTAAAAATACAAAAAAGTAATGTATTATATTTATTTGTTCATTTCTTTGGTGGCAAAGAAACGAACCAAAGAAAACCACCGCAGATAAAATTTTAGCTTTGAAAAAAATTATCATTTCATACAATGCTTAAAACTCGCTACGCTCAGACAGTTAAGCAAAAACCGTATTCAATGATAATATTTTTCAATAATCTTACGATTACCGCTAAATTTTATAATGCGGAAGAAATAACAAATTATTTGTAAATAAAATAAAAACCAAATGTCCCTCACGTTAGCGAATTTTGCGGTAGCCGTAGGCTATTGGCAAGGATAAAATCATGACTATGAATTTAGCTCTACTGTTTGAGCGAAGCGAGTTTAGAGCGTTATAGTCATGATTTTATAATTGACAAAGAAAAATTGGTATCGGGAGGTA
>CASEGV010000061.1:0-7698 GCA_949287595.1 uncultured Mycoplasmatota bacterium | reverse complement strand
TTTTGGTAATTCATTTTTTTTCATAACAAAACCTTCCTTTTCTTATTTTATCATATCGGAAGGTTTTATTCTATTTACACAACTTTTTCTATACTCTCTGACTTTTTTATTTTTCTTCTTCTGAAATAATGATGTTTCCTTTATATTGAGAATATGTAGGAATATTTTCTGTTGTTCCTTCTGTTTTATCTCCTGTTGCGGTATTTGGAACTGTTACATTATCTATTTCATTATCATTGGTATTAGTACCGGAAGTGGATGATGATTCAGAATTTTCTGTATCTGTACTTGTATCAGTTGTATCTTTTTCTGTAGAATCTACCTCTAAGCTTGGTTTATCTTCTTTGTCTACGGTAGTAGTTTCTTCTGTTTTTGCTCCGTTGTTTACTTTTGAAACATCTGGTTCACTAAACTTATTAATAACAGAAATCACCAATAGTCCCCCTGCGATTATTAATACTAATAAAATAATATAACGAATATAATTTCTCATGCTTCCACCTCTTTTTTACTTCTCTATTATACTTATTTTTTTTCTTTTTGCAAGCATTTTATAAGTTTTTTATCACTTTACATGGATTTCCTACTGCTAAAACATTAGATGGAATATTTTTAGTTACGACACTACCTGCTCCTATTACGGTATTGTTTCCGATACTTACTCCGGGAAGAATAGTTGTATTACCACCTATCCAGACATTATCTCCTATGGTAACTGGTACACCTTTTTCCAAATTTTTATTTCGTCTTTCTACATCTAAAGGATGGGTTGCTGGATAAATATTTACATCGGGTCCTAAAAAGACATTATCCCCTATCGTTACTTTTGCAGTATCTAGTATAGTTAGATTGTAGTTTGCATAAAAGTTCTTTCCTATAGTAATGAAATAACCATAATCACAATGAAATGGTTGCTCGATGGTAAAATTTTCACCAATATCTGCAAATAATTTTCTTATGATTTCCTGTCTTTTTTCAAATTCTTTAGGATCTAGCAAATTATGTTCATGACATAGTCTCTGGGCATATAAATGTTTCTTTTGCATTTCTACATCATCGGCCAAATTATAATATTCATCATTTTCCATATCATCTCTCCTATCTTCTTTTATTATAGCAGAAATATTAGGAATTGTCTTTGTTATTTACTTTTTTTCTTTTTGTTTTCTTCCTAAATATGGTAATAACTGAATTGTACGGGAAACATTAGAGTTCTTTGTTAATATCCGTACTACTGGTTACATTGATTGTAGTATTGTCATGTATAATTCTTGACATTTTTTAAAACTTTCTTTCCTAATTTTTTCATCTTTTTGATGCGCTGTGACGGGACCTGGTCCTAAAATAATGATATCTTTTTCTGGGAAGAAAGATGCTTCTGTTACATAATTTAGGCCAGTAGATTTCTGATTCGTCATTTCTTCTAATTTTTCTATTAAGTTAGTATTTGTAGTAACAGCAGCGTTTAGATTGTTTAGTATTTCTACTTTTGCACTGTATTTCTTTGCTAATTGGTTTATAAATTCCACTATCTTATCATTATGCTCTTTTTTTATTGTTCTAAAATCGAAGGTAATCTCACAAGCATCAGGTACTTTATTAATTTCTTCTCCTCCTTTAATTTTAGATAAATTAAACGTGGTATATGGTACCTCATATAACGTTAGTTTTTCTTCTTGGATAGCCTTGGCAAAAGTTCTTACTTCTTGAATAAAATCCATGGCTTTATATAAGGCATTCATACCAAGTTCCGGAGTAGATGAATGGGCACTTTTTCCTTCAAATTGTACTTTAAATTCCAAACATCCTTTATTAGCAATGACTGGTACTAAATCCGTTGGTTCTGGGAATAATAAAGTATCTGGTAAAGCTTGTTTACTTTCTACTAATTGGCTTACTCCTTTAAAATTGGTTTCTTCGTCATAAGTGAAACAAATCATGCATGGAATATTTTTATCTAATTTCATTACCACTTCTAGTAGGGCCGCAGTTCCACCCTTCATATCGGATACTCCTAAACCATAGTAATAAGTATCATCTTCTGTTAATTGCATAGGATTTTTAGTCCATAATGCTGATTTATCTACTGTATCGGTATGACAGCAGAATGCTATTGTAGGATTTCCTCTTTTAGCAATTAACACTTTTTCGTTTCTTTGACCAAGTTCCGTAAATTCAAAACCCTTATCTTTCAGTAATCCTTTAATATAGCCTCTTATCTTTTGGTTTTCTTTATCTGCGATTGTATTTGTTTCTACTAAGTCTTTTAAAATATTAGTCATTATCTTTGCCCTTTCTTGTTATAGTAAGTTTTACTATAGCCTGCTTTCTTTAAATTTAATACTGGAAATATTCTATCATTATTTTCGCCTGTTGGATCTTTTTGCCAAGTATAATTATTGCCTATTTTACAAAATTCTACATTAAACCCTATTCCTCTAAATAATTTTGAAGAATCAGATACATCTAAGTCTGGTCTTTTCTCTAATAATTCAATATATTGATTAATAAATTCTTGTTTTTCTTCCTCTGATAAGGTTGGAATGATAATAGGTTCTCCCTCAATTCTTTTTGTCGCATCTTCTATTTGTGTTCTTTCTATTGCGGTTTCAAATGATTCCTCTGGCCTTTTTATTAACCATCTCATTGCGTTTGTACGATAACCAATATAGTTTTTATCTCTTTCTAAAGAGCTGATAATATCTCCTCTTACTAATTCACTTGCAATATTATTTCCGCGAGACTTACTTGATACTCCTATTTCTTCAATAAATCTTATCTCTTCTTGGTTATAAGGAATGTAAGGTTTTTGATCTTCTGGTATAACATCTGTTGCGACTAAAAAGCCAACTGCTTTTTCATCTATTTCTGCTACACGGATAGTAGTACCAGCCTTAAGATAGTCTTCTATTACTGCTTCAGCACTCTCTTTTGTCCAGTTCTCATAAAATGGTTCTCCACTAAATACTTCTTGATAACATTCTGCAATTGTTCCTGTCATTTCTTTTTGTCCTAATTTTATTTGACAATTATTTTTTACCTGGTCTTTTAACCAAGAACTATATAAATTTTTAAAATTAACTTTACTCATTTTTCTCTCCTCTTTCTTAAATTTAAAAAGTTATAGACCTTGTGCCTATAACCTTTACTTTATATTTATTTAGAATAGGTATCGACACAAGCATCACAAATAGCACTTGTCGATACCACATATTTAATGTCGTATTAGCAAGCGCATAATTTTATGATGATGATGTCTCATAATTCTATTCATCATAATATTCGTTCCTTTCCTTGATTGCCTATACAATACCTTATTTTTCTTTGTTTGTCAAGACATATGTTCGCATTTTGCTTGTTATCTTTAGTAAAATACTAGTTATTTATGATAGTAAACCTTGTTTTTTTAGATACATTTTTCTATTTTTTCGATAAGATTTTCCATCTTTTTGATATACTGATTCTGGAAAAGATACTTCTTCTGCTACTAAATTTAGATACTTTTCTTCCTTGTTTAAAGTAAAATATGTTGCTGGTATATGAGATAAATCTAAAAGTTTTTTCGCAGCATTTAAACTACGTGTCATGGTATCATCAATACGATTGATATCATCTCCAGTAATTTGTAATAAATCTTTATCACCATAAGCATAATAAGATGGCATGATATCATATTTTTCTAATAGCTTTTCTATTTCTTTATTTTTTTCACTTTCTTCTGGTGTAGGATAACTAGTTGGATAATTTCCAATATATTCTACCATCCTACAACAGTCCAGTCCTGCCCTTTTACATATTTCTAAGGCTTTCAAATAAATTCCGTGATTCCTTTTTGCTCCAGCAAGTACAAACTGTAACATTGCTTTTTTATCACTAGTTGTTTGAAATTGATATAGACCGGTTGCTATTACCTCATTAGTTACTTCTTCTTTTACTATTTCCCATTCAGGTATTTGACAAGCTAGAAATATACCTCTTACCTCGTCATAATCGGGAATCTCTTCTAATATTTTAGTGTAGTCATAAATACTTTTCGGTTCTAATTTTTGCTTTTGTTCCATACTGTTACCTCCAACTTTATTCTATATTAAATATTATTGTGTGTAAATTGATTTTCGTACTTTTACTAGATAGTGATTGTCTTCTTTTTCTACAGAATCTGGTATTGCTATTTCGTCTTTTACTGTTTGTAATAGCATTCCACTAGCATCTTTAAAATACGATTTTGGTAAAGTAACATCTCTACATAGAGCATTCATTACATTATACGTATTAGAAAAAGCATAACATATTCTAATGATATCTTCTCCTTTGATTTGTGCTTCTTTGGAAGGATGTTTTTTTAACTTTATATTATTTTTCATTAATAACTGTTTAAAACTTTGTTCTTCTTCTTTATTTACTGCATTAGGATAGTAATTGATATAGCGAATTAAATTTCCATAAGTAATACCTGTTTTTTTACATAAATCAAAAGCATCATTATAAATTAGATAAGTATTTACTATCCTATCACTTACCTGATCTATATCGCCTACAAATAAATGCTTGTTTTCTCTTAATAACTTCCTAAGACGTAAATGTTCTGAATCAAAATATGGAAATTCCATCATATGATATAAATCTAGTAATTCTTCATATTCTAGTATACCGTTTTTTATTTGTTCGTGATTATAATATTTGTCTAATTCATAATTAAAATTGATATTATCCATGATTTCTGCCATATTTCATAACTTCCTTTCTTATTTATTCATGTAGAGAACTTTTAGGAAAGATGATAGTCACTGTTGTATATTCTTTTTCTTTACTTTCAATTGCTATATTTAGGTGTAGTCTATCACATAGTTTCTTACATAAATATAATCCCATGCCAGTAGAATGTTCTTTTTTTCTATTACTTCCAGTAAAACCTTTATCAAACACTCTAGAAATATCACTTTCTTTGATACCACAACCGTTATCTTTCATTTCTAAAATCACTTTATTTTTATCTTCTATTACATTTAATTTTATTCTTTTTTCATCCTTATCCATATATTTTATAGAATTATTTAGGATTTGGTTTAAAATAAATATTACCCATTTTTCATCGGTTGCGACAAAAACGTCTGAATTTTCTACTTCAATTATAATTTTATTTGCTAATAAGTAATCTTTATTTTGCATCATTACTTGATGAATAATCTCTGATAATTTTATTTTCTTTACAAAATAATCTTTTTCGGTATTTTCACTTCTAGCATAGAATAATACTTGTTCTACTAGATTATCTATCTTTTTTACTTCTTGTTTTAGTTCATGATCTTTTTTATTATCACTATATAGTGAGATGGCTGCTAATGGAGTTTTTACTTCGTGTACGAATGTTTCAATATACTCCTCATAGTCTTGATATTTATGTTCTAATTCTGTAATCTTATCATTCATGGCTTTCGTTGCTTTCTTTAAAACATAATAATAGGCTTCATTTTCTAGATTTTTTGGTTTTTTAATTAGTTCTGATACTAAATACTTTTCATCTAACTCATCTACTAACCTTTTTATTTTTTTGTTTTTCTTAGTTTTCCATAAATAACTAACGATAAGATAGATACTTAGTAAAATCAGATATAAAAATAGAGAAAAAATTAAAAAACTAGTATCCATATCTAATACAAGCATCATTACTAATTGTAATAAAACAAAAGTTAGATACCAGAGAATCAATCCAATTTTTTCTTCTAAATAATTGATCATCCTATTTTATATCCCTTCTTACGAACTGTTGTTATGAAATCTTGTAGGCCTATTTCTTCTAGTTTTTTACGAAGTCTATTGATATTTACTGTTAAAATATTATCATCTAAATAATATTTTTCATTCCATAAATAGTCTAGTAATTCTTCTTTGGTAATAATTTTTTTAGGATTCATAAAAAAGTAATATAAAAGTAAAAATTCATTTCTTGTTAGTTCTATGCTATTATTTTGATATTTTACTAAGGATAGGTGCAAATCTAGAGTAACACCATTTACATTTATTTCCTTATATTGGATAGGATTTTGCTTTTTAATTGTTCTTTTCATTTTTTCTAATAGAATATCTTTATTATATGGTTTGGTAATAAAGTCATCTCCACCAGATAAAATACTTTTTAATTCACTTTCTTCTCCAATACAACTAGTAACAAATATAATAGGAACAGACTCTTTTTCTTTTATTTTTTTACAGATATCAAAACCATTTTGGTTTGGTAGATTAATGTCTAATAAAATTAAGTCTTTTGCTATTTTGTTGATTTCTTCTGTGATATCCTTAGTAAAGCCTTCTATCATAGCAATGTCATATTGATTATTTTCTAATAGTACTTTTAATTCTTGTCTTATTTTAGGATCATCTTCTACAAGTAATATTTTCATAAGTTCTCCTACTATTTATATTTAGTTGCTTTTGTTAATACTTTTTTCATAGTTTGATAACGATAAGTGTCTTTTAACTCTTCTTTTGTCATTTGATTAAATGTTTTCTCTTGCCCTTCTAGACAAAATACAGAATAAAAATATGGTTTTTTTATAGGTTCTACGATTTCTTCTGCAATATAGCCATAGCTTTCTCCTTCTTCTTGGAAATAGTTACCATCTGGAGACATATAAGTAGCAATCGTTTTATATACTGCCTTACGATTTGTAACATTTTTCATTTTATCTAAGACTTTGATAATACATTGATATTTTGGTAAGCTAGGGTCATTTTTTAATTCTATCTCCGCATATCTTGCTGTATATATTCCTGGTTCTCCATGTAAAGCATCAATAAATAGTCCAGTATCATCTGCTATTACAGGATAAGGAATGCCCTGCTTCTTGCAATAGTCTGATACTGTTTTTGCTTTAATGAAAGAATTTTCTTGTAATGTAGTACCATCCTCTTCTATTTCTTCTTGGAAAAGAATATCATCTAATGTTAATAAGGAAACATCTAGATTATTTTCTTTAATAATTTCTAAGACGTCTTCTATTTTTCTTTTATTTGTAGTAGCAAATACAATTTTCATAACATACCTTCTTTCTTTTTTATTATATCATTAGTTTTTTTAATAGTATATATGAAAGTATGCCTCCTACTACATTTAAAATAATATCATCAATATTAAACATTCCTACGTTGAAAAGAAATTGGAATAATTCTTTGGTAAAAGAAAGAACGAAGCAAATCGGAATAAATCTTTTTAGTGTCATTTTTTCAGGAAATAGTACTGGTAAGAAAATACCTAATGGTATGAATAAGAGTATATCTAATATTAAATAATTAAATAAATAAGCAATACCTTGTGATTTGGTTACTAAGAGAGTTATGGTTTCTATGATTGAAGAAAAAGGAATGATATTAGCTTCTATTTGTAATTTTGGATAAACTGTACCTGTTGTTAGCTTTGTATAAAATATGGTTGATAGTAAAAATATTAGGTATAGCAACAAAAGAAGAGATGTTACATTCTTTTTTATATATTAGGAATTTGCTCCTCAAAATGCAAATTTGAAAATTTGATAAAAAATAGTTGACATACGAACAAATGTCTTATATAGTGTTCTCATCAGGAGGGAATATTATGTATAAAGCTTATCGGTTTCGTTTGTATCCTACAACTAATCAAATAGAGTTAATTCACAAAACATTTGGTTGTACTAGAGTAGTATATAATCATTATTTAGAAAA
>CASEGV010000060.1:0-7818 GCA_949287595.1 uncultured Mycoplasmatota bacterium | reverse complement strand
ATTACCTCCAATGTTTGTTCGCACTTACATTGTATCATAGGTAATTCTATGTGTCTTTTTTTATGTCCGTTTCGGACACTTAATTTTTCAATTTATAAATTTTATTGGTCTTCTTCTAATAAGGAAATATTATCTAGTAATGTTCCTGTTCCTTCCGCAACACATGTTAATGGAGACTCAGCAATTAAAATAGGAACTTTTAATTCTTTTTCTAATAATTCTGGTAGTCCTTTTAGCATTGCTCCGCCTCCAGTTAGAACAATTCCCTTTTCTACAATATCTCCAGCTAACTCTGGAGGAGTTTGTTCTAATACATTTGTAGTTGCTTTTATAATTTTTTCTAGGCTTTCTGATAAAGCTTCTTTTGTTTCTTCTTGATTAATTTCTATTTCTTGTGGTAGTCCTGTAATTAAATTTCTACCTCGAACTTCTATTTTTTCTTTTTTATTAGGATCAAAAATATTAGCAAAATTAATTTTTATATCTTCTGCAGTTCTTTCACCAATCAATAACTTATATTTTTCTCTAATATACTTTATAATATCTTGGTCAAAAACATTACCTGCGATTCTTACTGATGCAGATGATACAATATCATTTAAGGAAAGAATGGCTATATCCGTGGTTCCCCCGCCAATATCAATGACCATGTTTGCCGTTGGCTTGGAAATATCCATTCCAGCACCAATTGCGGCTACTTTTGGTTCTTCTTCAATATATACTTTTCTAGCACCAGTTCTTTCTGCTGCTTCTTTGATTGCATTTTTTTCTACTGGTGTAATATTTGTAGGACAACAAATTAAAATTCTAGGTCTTGAAAAAAGTTTTTTAGCTTTGATTTTCTTAATAAAAGAATTTAACATAATCTCTGTTATTTCAAAGTCGGCAATGACTCCATCTTTCATTGGCTTTATTGCTTTTACTTTTCCTGGCGTTCTTCCTAACATTTCATTTGCTTCTGTACCGACTGCAATTACGCTTTTAGAATCTGTATCAATTGCGACAATACTAGGTTCATTTAATACAATTCCTTGACCTTTTATGTATATTAAAACATTTGCTGTTCCTAAATCAATTCCAATATCTTTTGCCCACATATATGTCACTTCCTTTTCTGTCATTAATATTTTATCATAAAATTTATATTTTATAATAAAATATATTAATATTTTTTGCGATTATGAAAAAAAGAGTGTACTACTCTTTATTTTCTGAAGTTTCTAATTCTTTATTTAGATAAAGTGTAGGGTCTACTACTTGACCATTTACATATAATTCAAAATGTAGATGATTGCCAATATCTTTATCTAATTCATTTGTACCACTTTTACCAATTACTTGTCCTTGCGTGATAATATCTCCTTTTTTTACACTTACTTCTGATAGACTTTGATAAATACTTACATATCCATTATCATGTTTTATTTCTACTACTTTTCCTAGAGTATCATCTTCTTTTACATCAGTCACACTTCCATCCAATACTGCTACTACATCAAATGTGTTTTGACTAATAAAATCTGTACCAGAATTTTGCAAATACGTATTATCATGATATATAATTGATTTTTCTTGTGTTTCAGCATCTGCTTTGTAGTCATAGTAGTTCTTACCTATTGTTACTGTTGTATCTGTATATGGATTTATCATTTTTGCTGTTTCGTTAATTACTGCTTGATCCTCTTCTAGAATAGTATCATTCACATAGCTTGTTGGTTCTTCATAAGTATCTTTATCTTTTAGACTATTACTAAGCATTGCTGTACCAAAGATTACACCAATGATTGCAATTATCATAAGTGTTGGTAATACATATGGTTTTAATTTTCTTCTTCTCATTTTTTTCACCTCATTATAAGTTTTAACCAAAAAAAAAGATTTATACTTCTTTTAGAAAAATTTTGTTGAAGTAAATAAATCCATTAAAAAGTTAGTTACTAAATAAATTAGTGATATTCCTAATAAGAAGTAGAAAACTCTAGCTTGCATTATGTGATTTTTTTTAAAAATTTGATTAATATTAACAGAATCTATTGCCCAGATGACAAGAATTGTTACAAAAATATATAAAATTATTTTTCCATGCATTGGTGTTCTTCCTCATATTCTTTTATTTTTTCTCTTCGGCGTTTATGTTTTTCTTCTTGTGATGCTGGCGTAGTTATAAATTTTTCAATTAATTCTAAGGCTTTATCTAATGGCATTTTTTCACCAAAAGCAATAATATTTGAATCATTGTCATTTCTTGTAGCAATTACTTCTTCTAGATTATCTACTTTTGCACAACGAACTCCTTTTACTTTATTACAAGCAATACTGATTCCTATTCCACTTCCACAGATGGCAATACCAAAATCCACATCTTTATCTGCTACTAAATTTCCTAATTTAAAAGCATAATCTGGATAATCCACAGATTCACTAGACGTTGTTCCACAATCTGTAATATCATATTTATCTACTAATCTATCAATAATTTGTTCTTTTAAAATATAACCTCTGTGGTCACTAGCAATTCCTATTTTTATCATATGTTTTCCTTCTTTCTTTTTTTAATTTTTGTAATAAAAGACATCCTCCCATTTGATTGTTTAAATGATTAAAATCTATTTCTGAATCCGGTGTTTCTAATATCATATTTTGCTCTAAAGATTCCAATTCATCTATTGCTGTAGGTAAATTATACATATACCCTATTTCTACATGTATGGTTCTTTTTAACACGAAACTTTCCTTTGTAGTTAAATTTTCTAATAACGGTCTATAACTTACATATAAGGTTCCTGGCGAAATAATTGCTCCTGAAAAATCGCATGTTTTAAAGTTTTTGCTTTTTTGTTCTTTTATATTAGGATATACCAAAACTAAATCTCCAGGAAAAAAAGAATGGCTTCTCATCTTCTCTTCTTCTTTTCTTATTTCACGATAAATGAGTTCTATTGGCTTTCCATATAAACTTTCCACAATTTTTTTACTAATTCTATTATCTTGTATTTCTTTTAGTATCATAAAATATTCTTCTAAATCATGGATGTTATTTATTTTTGTAATTCTTGTAAAGTCATTTCTTCTAATTCTTTCATAATTAATTCGCCCTAATGTTATTATAACACTTAATATGTTCTTTTTTAATTTATTTTATAATTTCTCGTCACTATTTTCCACAATTTTTGTGAATTGTTATCACTATAAAAAATTGGCTATTTTCTTTCCACAAAAGTGGTGGATATTTTTATTGCTTTATTTTTTATCCACATAAACTGTGGATATAAAAAAAGAACTACATTACTGTAGTCTTTTTGTTATTTAGAATTTACTTCTCCTACTTGTTTTTTCTTTTGATGAATAGATGCTCGTTCTACTTTGTCTTTTTCCTGTTGATATTCTGTGATTATGGTTGCTAAAACATTTTTATAAGTATCATTATAGAATCTTCCAGCGCATCTTGTTTCATGGCCACCACCATTACATTTGGTAGCAATTGAAACGATATCGATATTGCACTCTGGAAGTTTTCTCAATTTTATAAAATAGTTATTTCCGATTCCAATGATAAAGCAGCTTACTGGATTTTCTTCTGTTGCGGCAATTTTCTCTTGAAATTGGTTTGCATTTACTAATGGAGTAATGTCTCCACTTTCTATTGGTTCTATTAACTTGTAAATTTTTAGTCCCTCTGTTTGTACTTCTTCTTCAATCTTTTCTAGAAGATTCTTTTGTTGTTCTGTTAGCTCTGTCATATTTTTTAAAGCAGCTTCTTTTTCTTCTTTTGTTAATGGTAATTTTTCTACCATTTCTATTGTTTTTTCGGTTACTCCATACTTAAATCCTGAAGTATCTGATGCTATCCCTAAATATAAATTATAGGCCATATCTTTTGAAATTGGTATTTGTTTTTCAGTTATTTTTTCAGTAATTATTTGGCAAGTTGCTGCGGCTTTTGGTTCTATTATTTTATTTTTGTTTGGTATTTCTAGTTCCACTCTATTACCATCATGATGATCTATTTGATATCTGTTTTCTATTGGTACTGTTTCTATTAACTCTATTCCATAGACTCTATCGTACTCATTCACATCACACACTAACACATAATCTAGTTGTATATTTCTTGCTTCTTCTAAAGATATAAATTTTCTACTCCCTTTCATTTTTTCTCTTAAAAAACTATCCTGTATTATAGCTATTACCTCTACGTTTGGATAATTTTCTTCTATTAATTTTGCCATAGACTCTGTGCTACATAATGCATCCAAGTCACATCCCTTATGGGTAAAAATTCCTATATTTTTCATTTTATCTCTCCTTTTTCATTTATTATATTTTCTTAAACGAATAAGGAAAAATATTAATTTGTTATTACAAGTATAACTTTTTGTTATTTCAAAAAAAGAAAAACCTGTTTTCACAGGTTTCCTTTAATAAATTATTCTGCTGATTCTTGTTTATCAAATCCATATTTTTTGTTGAATTTATCAACACGTCCAGCACGAGATGCTCTACTTTGTTTTCCAGTATAGAATGGATGACATTTAGAACATACTTCAACACTGATACTATCTTTTGTTGATTTACAAGTAAAAGTTTCTCCACATGCACAAGTTACTGTACAATCTTTTACTTCTGGATGTATTCCTTTTTTCATATTATCTCTCCTTCCGCCATGACTTTTTTCGTCATAGTAATTCAATAGCGTTTTTAGTATATCAATTATTTTTTTCTTTTGCAAGTTTTTTTATTACTTCTTTTGAAATTTTCTTGTAAGCTTCTTTACTAGGAAATATACTATTTGGATTTAAAAAATCTTTTGATGTTATTATTTTAGTAGTAGAAACATATGTTATTCCTTCTAATTCTTCACAAATTGTATTTAATTTTTTTATACCTTCTCTTATATACATATTTTGTATTGGTATTTCTGGATATCCTATAATATAAATTTTTTTTGGATAATATTTTTTTATTTCATCTATTAGCTTTTCTAAATCATTTTCTATGCTATTCATAATTTCGTTTACTTCATATTCATTTATATTTGGTGTAATTGCGATATGATACACTAAATCATTTAATCCTACTGTCACCGTTAATAAGTCTGATTCTCTTAATACTTGTTTTATATTTTTTTCTGCGTTATTTACTGTTATTTTTTCATTAGTCACTATTGATTCATATAAATGTTCTATGGACTGATTTTTATCTGAAAAATCTTTTATATATAATTTTAATTTTTTTTCCTTTTGAAGTCTGTCTTTAATAAAATCACTATATCCATAATCAATTTCTCCATATGAATTAATACCTAAAGCATATCCATCTCCTAAAGATGTATAATTAAAATAATGATTATGATTTGTTTTATATATTAAGAAAATTAGGAAAATTATTAAGAAAAAAATAATTAATTTATAGTGCTTTTTTATCATAGTGCCTCCCTAATAAAAAAAGAAATATAACTATTTCATTATATTTCTTTAATACTAATTTTAGCACCAACACCTGTTAGTTTTTCTACGATTTGTTCATATCCTCTTAATATATGTTCTGCATTGGTAATAGTTGTTTTTCCTTCTGCTAAAAGTCCTGCTGCTACCATAGAAGCTCCAGCTCTTAAGTCGGTTGCAACTACAGAAGTACCTTTTAATTTACTTGGTCCAATGATTGTTGCAGTTTGGTTTTTTACCGTTACATCTGCACCTAAATCCTTTAAATATGGAATATGCATAAATCTATTTTCAAAGATTGTCTCTGTTACTTTGGATTTTCCTTCACATTGCGTTAATAATACTGAAAATGGTTGTTGCAGATCGGTTGGAAATCCAGGGTATACTAACGTTTTTATGTTAGTTGGTTTATAATGATCTGCTTTTGATATTAATACATAATCCGTTCCTACCTCTACATCTGTTCCAATTTCTTCTAATTTGGAAAGTAGAGAGTCTATATGTTCTGGAATAATATTATCCACTTTTATATTTTTTCCACATAAGGCTCCAATAATAATGTATGTTCCAGCTTCAATCCTATCTGGTATTACTTCATGAAAACATTGATGTAGGTAATCTACTCCTTCTATTTTTATTGTAGAAGTTCCAGCTCCACTAATACGAGCTCCCATGTTATTTAAAAATGTTGCAACATTTACAATCTCTGGTTCTTTTGCGGCATTATCTATTATTGTTGTTCCTTTGGCTTTTACTGCAGCTAACATAATATTTATTGTTGCTCCGACTGATGCAATATCCAAATAAATATTTGCTCCCTTTAATTCTTTTGCTTCTACAATATATTTATTTTTTTCATTGGTTACGGTTGCACCTAGGGCTTCAAATCCTTTTAAGTGAAGGTCGATTGGCCTTGCTCCTATTGAACAGCCTCCGGGAAAATATAATACAGCCTTTTTATATTTTCCTAATAGTGCTCCCATGAAATAATATGATGCGCGTAATTTTTTTGAATACTTTTCGTCTATTTCTATATTTTGCATATTTTTAGGATTGATAATGATACTTTCACTTGCCCTTTTTACATCTACATTTAATTCTTTTAAAATATCGCATAATGCTTCCGTATCAGTAATTTCAGGAATATTACAAATTGTTGCTTCCTCATCCGTTAATATTGCAGCAGGAATTAGGGCAACTGTCGCATTTTTTGCGCCAGAAATTCTGATAGTTCCGTTTAATTCCCTATTTCCTTCTATCTCCATGATTTTCATATTTTACCTCCTATCGGCTTTACTATATTTTATAGCTTTGTCCCAAATAGAGTTACTATTTCAGCTATTCTATTTTTCATTGCATCTTCTCCGCTACCGATAATTTTTCTTGGATCATACACTTCTTTGTTTTCTTCTAAAAACTTTCTTACAGCTTTACTCCAAACAGATTGTAATTCGGTATTAATATTAATTTTTGATATTCCACAAGAAATTGCTTTTCTTATCTTATCATCTGGTATTCCTGTTCCTCCATGTAAAACTAAAGGTATTGGTAAGTTTTCATTTATAATTTCCATCGTTTCAAAATCTAAGTTTGGTTCCCCTTTATAAAAACCGTGTACACTTCCTAAAGCTGGTGCTAGAGAATCAATTCCAGTATTTTTATATAAAGTTAAACAATCATCTAGAGTTGCATTTGTCGCACTTGATGTAATATTATCTTCTGTTCCACCAATATGACCAACTTCAGCTTCTACACTTACTCCTCTTTCATGAGCATAATCTACTACTTCTTTAGTGATTCGTATATTTTCTTCTAATTCATGACGTGATGCATCAATCATTACAGATGTAAAACCAGCATCAATTGCTTTGATGCAAGCTTCTTTTGTACTACCATGATCCACATGTAGACATACTGGAATTGTAATATTTAAGTCTTTCATAAGACCTTTTACCATTCCAACAACAGCATCATACCCGCCCATGTATTTTGCTGCACCTTCACTAACTCCTAGTATTACTGGTACTTGTAATTCATTACATTTTTCTAAAATATACTTTGTCCATTCTAAGTTATTTATATTAAGATGAGGAACTGCATATTTCCCCTTTTTTGCATTCATTAACATTTCATTAAAATTAACTAACATATTACGCCACCTTTCATATATATCATAAGCAATATTACCCTGTTTGTCAAAAGAAAAAAGTATTTGAGTTTCGGTTTTTTACGAAAAATTTATATAAGGTCATAATAGATTTTAAGTTTTTGATAATTTTTTTAAAATCTTATTTTAAAATTTTATATTTATCCATGCCAATATAGAACATCGTCAAAATGTTCTTTTTTCTATTATTCAATTAAGTAACCTTTT
>CASEGV010000059.1:0-7828 GCA_949287595.1 uncultured Mycoplasmatota bacterium | reverse complement strand
TTGGTAATTCATTTTTTTTCATAACAAAACCTTCCTTTTCTTATTTTATCATATCGGAAGGTTTTATTCTATTTACACAACTTTTTCTATACTCTCATTATAAATGTTTTTTCTATATCTAAAAACAACTGTATTTGATATTGTATTAAAGAAATACGTAATATATAATGATTATATAAGAGTAGGTGAGTAAGATGAGAGAGTTGGCAAGTAAGAAAAAGGTATTAATAGTTAGTTTTCTATTGATTATCCTAATGATTTACTATATCGGGACTTATTATTCAGATGGCCTATACCATAATAAAACAAATTATGGTGCTTATATATTTTATACTTTAAATTCTTTTTTACCATTTTATTTATTACTCGCGTTTTTATCAAATAATCTTGTTACTAGTAATTTTTATCAAAATAAATATAGCAAATTTCAAAATATGATTATTCCTAGAATAGGATTTAAAAAAAGAATATTATATGAAATTAAAACAGTATTATTTTCATCCATTATCGTAAGACTTATGATTCATATCTTTACTTTAATAGTTATTCATTTATTCTTTTCCGAGATTCATTTTCAAGGATTTGAATCCAGTGCTTTTGTTGCGTTAAATACTAATGCCACGATATCCTTATTATTATATATTATCTATTCTACAATAGGGTTTGCTATATTTTCTCTATTCCTTTATAGTCTAATTTATTTTATAAAAAACAAATATATCTATAATGTAAGCGGAATTATTATCTTTGTTATATTAGCAGTCTCTATGGCTCTTATTGGCAACGCATTGTATGCCAACCAGTTAAATGTAAAATTATTTAATCCATTATTAGAGGCTATAAATACTTTATCTTTAATTCTTCCAGGTTTAGAAACTTCTACTGCTATTACATCTATAAGAGAAACTCATTTATATTTTGGATATACCTGTATCATGTTTTTAATCTATAGTTGTATTTTATGTTTTATCGGCTGTAGTTGGACAAGAAAAAAAGGCTAGAAACAAGAGGAGGAAATTTTTATGTTAGAAATAAAAAATATAAGTAAAAAATTTGGTAAACATATCATTTTTCAAGATGTTTCTTTAACACTAAAAGAAGGAGAGTTAATTCATTTTTATGGTCCAAATGGTAGTGGGAAATCCACTTTATTTAAAATAATTACGGATATTACTTCTCCGGATAAGGGACAAATAAAGATAGAAAAGAAAAAAAGAATAGGAGCTCTAATTGAAAACCCTGGATTTATTGAAAATGAAACGATTTTATACAATTTAAAGTATTTGTATTCTTTGTCAAATACATATGATGAGAAAGTAGAAAAACATATTGAAACTTTATGCCAAAGTTTTCATTTAGATTTATATAATCAAGATAAAATGAAAAACTATTCCGTTGGAATGAGACAGAAAGTTGCTATTATTCAATCTATTATGGAAAATCAAGATATTGTTTTATTGGATGAACCAACCAGAGGATTAGATCAAGCTGGAGTAGAGGAATTTTACAAACTCATAAAAGAATATAATAAAGAAAAAGATAAAATTATCATGATAGCTTCACATGAATCATTGAAGTTACCCTTTGATAGAAAATTAGTAATTAAGGATTATCATATATATGATCAAAAAGATATTAAAGAATAGCAGTAATTACTTTTTCCTCATCTTATTTAATCTAGCTTTATTTTTAATTTATCAAGACACAAATAATTACATGACTGTTAAATATATTACCACCAATAAATCCATGGATATCATGATTAGTATTATTTTTACGTTTCTTTTGCTTAAACTATATTTTGATAGTTATTATTACATTGTCCTAAATAGATATAATATTATTACTAGAATAGGAAGAAAAAAATACAACTTATTAATTCTAAAACAACTTTTAATTCCATCAATAATATTTTTTATTATAAATCTCATATCAGATTATATTCTAATTGGAAATATTAATATAATTTACATAATAATAAATATTTTATTTGCTATAGCTTGTGTAATTGCATTACCAAAGAAGAAAGAATACAATAATGAATTCTTAATAGTCTTAATACTTTTAATTATTATAAAAGTAGTTTGTTTCAAATTTTTTATTTAAAAACACAACAGAAATTTATCATTATACAAAAGAAAAAATGGAAAGAAAACAAGATTAGTTTTATAAAAATTCTTCATTAACATGACGTTAGAAGTGATGCCAATTTAGATTTTAAGATTGGCTTTATATTTTTAATTTGATGATATAAAATGATGAGTTAGTGATATAATAGATTACTAACAAAGCAGGAGGTAGTAACTATGAAATTAAACTTAAATGACGTGGCATTTGAAACAACAAGAAGGTGTAATTTAGTATGTCATCATTGTATGCGTGGACCAGGGCAAAATATGGATATGAGTCCAAAATTTATTGATGCTTTTTTTGAAAGAAATGATATTGAATATATTAATCACATTTGTTTTAGCGGAGGAGAGCCTACATTAAATCCAGAAATTATTACATATACCATAGAAAAAATAATAAATGAAAAGAAAGCAGTAGGTTCTGTTTCAACTGTAACAAACGGACAAATATTCAGTAA
The DNA here is from genome assembly GCA_949287595.1 of uncultured Mycoplasmatota bacterium. GTDB lineage: Bacteria > Bacillota_I > Bacilli_A > RF39 > UBA660 > Faecimonas. The sequence goes on along the minus strand of CASEGV010000059.1, from coordinate 5,238 downwards.
AGAGATTGTAGATGCATTTAATCGCTTTAACCAATACCGTAATAGACAATCAATAGATGAAATACCTAAAAAGTATCAAATTTGTTCCGAAGATACAATAAGAAAGTTAATTAAAGAAAATACTGATAATCATGCTCGTATAACATTTTCAAAAGATCAATATCATAAAGAGGTTCCATCTAAAATAGAAGAATTATATCTACAAGAAAGCCAAGGCTTAAAAATTACATTTACTCCATATCTTGAAGAAGAAAAAATATATAAAACAGGAAATGCTACTTTTGGTAGGGACTTTGATTATCAATTAGATCAATTGCGATATTATAAAGAAGAAGATAGTTATGTCGTTTTGGATTTGCTTTATTTAACAGCATCAGGTTATATCACAACAGAGGGTATGGGAACTTATCAAGATATGGATCAAATTAATACAGGACATGTATCAAATGTTACTATACCAGAAATACTTGTAGATTATGGAACACCAATTTTTAAAACAAAAAAATTAACAAAAGCCGATATAAAACGATAAAGCAAAATGGTAAATTTTTAATAAGTAAATATTATTTTCTAAAATACAAGAAACCAAAAGAAATGGAGTGAGTAAATTGAGCGATATTTTCAAAATAGTTCAAGGAATTGATAAAAAAGGTATAGATGACAAAGATGATTTTTTAAATAAATGCATAGATGAATGGATGGAAGAAGACAAAAAAATATCTGAGACATTAAAATCATCTTGGACAAGTAAGCAACAAGATACTTATAGTAGTGATATAAATAAATTTAATAAGGAGTGTATAGAATTTATAGAATATATTAAGCAGTGCAGTGAAGAAAGTGAACTATCTATTTTATATATGTTACGACAAGGTAATACGATTCATTATGGTAAAAATAATCATGGTGTAAGAATAGATAAAAGTGTTATTGAAATAACAAACAATCAAGATTTAAGAAAAATGTATGAATTAATGCAGATTGAATTTGTGTCTGATTTTAAAGATAATTATAAACATACCTATGGCGAAGGATGGTCTTTATGCCCGATAATTGGTGAACATGTAGTAATAGAGATAGATAGTGATAATCCTATGGATAAAAATTGGTTTTACGAACAATCACATAAAGAACCAGATGAAAAATTTCCAAAGAAAAAACTATCTAAATAGATATATTTATGACTTTCTATGTAAAAAATCACTAGATAGGATTAGCGCAATAATCTTTTCAGGCAGTTATCAAATTATCTATAATGTAAATGACTATGGTTTAAAAAACAATCAATGACTAGCTACTAACCAGAATACATCTGACTAATTCATAAAGACGGGATTAAATCAAAACAATAAAAAGCTAACACAGAACAGGAGTTATATATGGCAACAATAAAGAATAAAAGTTTAGAAGAAATAGAAAACAAAATACAAGCAATAGAAGAAGATTCGCAAAGATTGAAAAAGAAATTAAAAATAACATCAAAAGAAAGATTGAAAAGATTTATTTCTATGATTCGTAAGGAAAATACACAGTATAAATTAGATAAAAAAACAATAAAAGGACAAATTAAATCCAATAAAGATACAATTAACGAATTAGAAACAATGGTAGATAACCTGGCAACTTTTGATTTTGATGTTGCAACCCAATTTCTCACAAAAGCAATATCTATTATTGAACAAGAAGACTATCAAAAAATAGATTATAAATTAAAAAGAACTAATATTAGCCTAAGCACTAGAGTAAGTACCGGTATAATCACTCCAATAGCAATTCCAAAGACTAATTATGAATGTCTTACTCTAATCACATCACCTAAAAATGCAGCTATCATTCATAATATGTATGATGAAGATGAAATAGATTGTAGTGTTGATATAGAATTTGCTCTTGATGAGGAGGATGGTAAATACATTTTACTAGAGTCAAGTGATACTTATACCATGTTTGATTCTGAAGATTGGCAAGTACCAGAAGAATTAACTAGTAATTACCCTTATTTAGAAGAGATAATTCCAGGCTTAATAGATTTAAAATTAGAAAATAATAATCTGTCAGATAAACAAATAGCATCGTTAATGCTAAAGAAAATTCCTCAAAGATATTCTCATCTAGTCAAAAAAAGAACTGCAAAATAAAAAGCATGATGAAATTAATTGTTTTTATCATGCTTTTTCAATACTTTACAGGATTTATTTTCATTATTATTTTTAACAGGTTCCAAAATAACATCAGCATAATGATTTGCTAAAGGTAAATAGGGATTTAATCCTACAAAATCTATGTTTCGAAAAGAAGGAAAATATTTTCTATCAAAATGTCTTCCATGAATCAATCCTTTATCACTAGCTTTATCAAAACAGACATTAAACCAGTAACTAATATCTTCTTCATTTTCATCTTCATCAGATAACCGGATATATTCCTGGCAAAATCTTTCTCTAAGAACAGGTACAGAATTAAAATATTTATCTTTTTGTTCTATAATAGCAATCGTAGAAATTAGCGTATTATAAAAATCTAATTTTTTCCGATTCCCAGTTAAAATATAACTCTCATCATACATAGTAGGTAACATGTACTTTCCAGAAGATTTATACCATACACTAGCTTTAGAAGAAGTAGTATAAATAACAGAATCTTTTACACCAAAACCAGCAAGACGGATATCTGGAATAACTTTGTTGGTAATTTGTGCTAGTTCTTCGTTAAGTCTATCATGTCCGCCAATACAAGTATCTTGACTAAAACAATTTTCTTGCGTTGTATCAAAGTCCTCTACATCATGAGCAATAGCTTTAACCAATGCTAAATACAGATTTCTCCAATCGACTTCTGTATATCCATAAAAAATACTAGCAAATTTATTTTCACAATCATCCCGAGAGTTGTGAATTATAATATCTCTTACTTTTTCTTTGATAGAATTAGTCCACCAGTAAGCAGTTACTTCTATTGGACTTAACTCTATCTTTTTTCTTGTTTCCATCTATAAACACCTCTTTTGTTTTAATAGTATTATACTATATTATTAACATTTTTCAATAAGAATAAATGAATAGGAATAAATGATAAGATACTAGAAAATAGAAAATGACATTATGCTTAATTATTAAAAGTATTGGAAATGGTAAAAACATGAATATCAGATGGACAAATGATTGCATCATCTTAGATGATATGTTAAAATAAAGCAACAAAAGAGGAATGGCTATGGATAAAATTAATATAAAAGAATTGGACTGGTCAAAATTACGAAAATGCCAAAATCAAGGTAGTCTAAGTACAGTTTATATTCAAGATGATATCTGTATTAAAATACTAGATAAACTTTATCCATCGGAAAAAGAACAAATATTAGATAAATTTCTTGCTATGGAAGGTATCAAAATAGACGGTGTGATATTTCCAAAAGAGTTAATTATGCAAGATGGGAAATTACAGGGATATACAATGGATTGTTTTAAAGATTCTACTAGTCTTAACGATTATTTTACAGCAACTAGATTTGTAAATTGTAAAGATATATTTAATGCAGTAATGAAAGCAAGCGAAATATTAAGAGAAATTCATAAATATGATATTAAAGTTCAAGATTTATCATTTGAAAATATTTTAATTAATAGTCAAGGAGAAGTAAAATATATAGATTTCGATGGTTGTCAATATCAAAATTATGAATCACCCTTTCTCTCAGACATATTACATAAATATATGTTTGATTATAGAAAACAAGAGTTTTGTAATATGACAAAAAATACAGATAGATTATCTTTTCTTCTTGCATTTTATAATTTAATGTATTTAAAAGAATTACAAAATATATCAGATAAAAAATATAATCAATTATCAGACCATATTTCTACTTTAAATAATATTAAACGGTTAGCAAATCACTTAAAAGATAAAAACAAGCGAATACCTAGCATACCTTATATGGATGAATTAATAAATAGAGAGGATGATTATAAGATAAAAAGAAATAATTATTTACTGTTAAAAAAAAGATTAGCAAGAAAATTTTAAAAAATAAGGAGATGGTAATATGTCAAAACTCCTAACAATGATTATACCAGTATATAATACAGAAAAATATTTAGAACGTTGCATTAGTAGTTGTATCTCTGAAGAAGTACAAATTATTGCAATTGATGACGGGTCTACGGATAACTCTTTAGAAACATTAAAAAGACTAAAAGCAACCTATCAAGATATAGAAATATTAAATGGTAATCACCAAGGAGCAGTACATGCTAGAAGAATGGGATTAGCAAAAGTAAACACCAAATATTTTAGTTTTGTAGATAGTGATGATAAAGTAAGAATAAAACCTTACCTAAGGTTATGTAAAAAATTAGATGCTAATAATCTAAAAGTAGGAAACGGTAGAATGACTGTATATTTACCCGGTATACCTATACCTTTTACTAGTAGAAAATGGAAAAAGGACTATTTAGATTTTACGAAAGATAAACAAGAGTTTTCTAATACCACTTGTTCTTACTTAGATAAAATATTTCATTACGATAATATTCCACTATTAGATCAAGATAGTAAACAAACAGTATATGAAGATATGGAATTTGTATATTATGTTCTTGCAAAAAACAAAAGCATGCTTCATTCTAATGGATCTATTTATGAATATCATATGCGAGGCCTAACTGGAAATAGTACTTCTGCTATTGGATTAAATATGAATTATAGTAATGGTATCAGTGGTTTACTATCTGCATCTACTTCCATGCAAGAAAAATTTAAAAAGGATGGTTTGTTTGATAGCTATGAACAAGAATTAGAATCTATTATGATAAAATTAATTTATCAAAGAATTCATAATATTTTCTTTTCTAATTCTATAGAAAATAAAAAAGAAATGGCTATGCATATGATAGATATATTGAACTCTTACTTACCAAATTGGCAAGAAAATATCTATTATCAAAATCATTTTCAAAATAGTGAATATAATGATTATTTATTCTATTTATCAACAGAAGCAAATCTAAAAAAATATCATATAGATAAAAATTATACAACACATAAACCAACGGAAGAATTATTAAAAGATTATGATAAGAAAATAAAAATAAAAAAATTAGGCTAAAGCATTCCACAAAATGTAGAGTGCTTTTTACTAAAAGTTGTGTTAAACTTTATGACTGACAAATATAAAAGTTGTGGTATAATGATTATGCCAAACAAAATGTAGAAAGGAGTATCCTTAATCAGCTAGTC
>CASEGV010000058.1:0-8338 GCA_949287595.1 uncultured Mycoplasmatota bacterium | reverse complement strand
TTGAATAGTTAAATTTTTGACTTTAACTTGGGGTAAGGGGAAGTCTGCCCTTTTTTACTATTTTTCTTAAAATAAATTTAGTTTTATTTTTCAGATTATTCCTCTTATACTATTGAATATCTATATCTTTAACATACTCTTTGTTTGGATTGGTTATTTGTAAAAATAATTCTTCTCCTAGTAAGTCTTTTAGATAATCATCCATAATTTCTTCTTCATAATTCTCTAAAGTAATGATTGCTTCTCTTTTTTGTAATTTTGAATAACTAATATAATAGGTATGTTTTTCATATAATTCTAAAAATCTCCCATTTTTTATAATATCTTCTTCTAAATACCAAGAAGGTTGTTCGTTATAATAGTATGTAAATGGTTTAATATAGGCTAATACTAGCCCTAAACGATTTGGTTCTTTTAATGAATAAGTTATTTCTTTAGGAAATCTAGAATGATATTCATCAATATAAATTGTTTTATTATCTGTTGTTTCTTTTTTTAATAGAGTAGGTACTCCAAAAATTAATGCTTCGGTATCAGGTACCTTATAGAATGGATCATAGTCTATACCATTTAATAAACGAACTCTTTCTGTATTTTCTAAATATTCTGGAGTTGCCAGAATGACACCAAAATAATAGTCATGAATATTTAATGCTTTTTTCATATTTGTGCCTCTTAACTAACTATGATACTACAGAACCAATGTTTTCTCCAAGTAAAAGTTTTTTCAAGTTTCCTTTGGTATGAATATCAAATACTATGATAGGAATTTCTTCTTCCATGCATAAACTGATAGCAGTTGAATCCATAACTTTTAATTTTTTATTTAAAACATCTAAGTAACTGGTGTGAGGAATAAATGCTGCGTCTTCGAATTTCTTAGGGTCCTTATCGTATATTCCATCTACATTCGTTGCTTTTATTAGAGCATCTGCTTTGATTTCTGCAGCTCTTAGAGCGGCTGCGGTATCGGTTGAGAAGAATGGACTACCTGTTCCACAACCAAAGATAGTAATTCTACCTTTTTCTAAATGACGGATAGCACGATCTTTGATATAGAACTCAGCAACTTGTCGCATTTCTATTCCCGTTTGTACACGTACTTCTTGTCCTATTTGTTTAAAAGCATCTCCTAAAGCTAGGGCATTCATGGTTGTTGCTAGCATTCCAATATAGTCACTAGTGGCACGGTCCATGTATGTATTTAATTTACCACGCCAGAAGTTTCCACCACCAACAACAATAGCAATTTCTATACCAAGTTCGGCACATTCTTTGATTTCTTTAGCAAATTGAAGTACTTCATCAAAGTCAATTCCATTCTTTTTAGTTCCTGCTAATGCTTCTCCACTAAATTTTAATAATACACGTTTATATTTCAACAAAATCATCTCCTTTTTATTAGTTTACCATACAATAGCAAAAAAATATAAAGAATTGCAAAAATGTTGTTAATATGTTATAATAAGTGACGCTAAAAGGGGATGGTCTTTGTGTTTTATAGAAAGTTAACAACTACAACAGATGAAAAAGAAATGTTAGCTATATTAGATGATAACCATAAAGCATCTTTGCAACTTTTTAAAGCAATCGAAGAATTAAAGCGTATAGATTTGCAAGAAAAACCCAAAAAAAAGCCTAGTGTATCTTTCGATACTACTTCTAATACAGATAGTTTACCAAGAAATAATCGTTTTGAGGATGAAGTAGAGTTTTTTATGTCTAGTTTACAAATGATTCCAGATAGTGTTTCTACAGAAGAAATTACTCATTTACTTCCTTCTAGACAAAATACTAATTATAAAGCACTATTATTACGGTTAAAATTAGAACTTCAAAAAAATATTCGAGAGATTAAAGAAATTTTAGAGGAAGGTACTCAGGAATTTACAGCTCAGGATTTGTATCATTTTAAGCAAGATTTATTGTTTGAAAGAAGAAAAGTAGAGGTTATTGATCAACAATTATTTACAGAAGTAAAAGAAGATAGTCCAGTTTATAATAAATTAATTTTTGTTCCTACTTCCGGGGGAAGTATTAGAGTATTAAAGCAATTAAAATCCATACCTTCAGAATATTATTCTAGTTTTCAGTCTTTATTACAATCAATTAAGGATGGTACATTTAAAAATGCCAAGCGTTTTAGTAATGCGCACAACAGGCTTTCCGGAATGAGTGAAGTAAGAGATATTGGTGCTGGAACTAGAGTGATTTTCGATAGACTAGATACGAATTCTTATGCTATTATTACAGCATTTGTTAAGAAAACAGATCATAATAAAGGATATTTAGAACAATTAGAAAGAAGTGTTGGTAACTATAAGAGTCTAAAGCCAGTTTTAGAAACTAGTTTAAACAATCCATTATTTCAACAAGAAAATGAGATGTTAGAACAAACCATTTATGATGTGTTAGAACATCAGGAAAAAGGGGATGAGGATACTTGTCAGAAGAAATTATTGCTAAAATCAAACAAGAACAAAGTATAGTTGAAAATGCTATTACTATTCCTAATTTAGATATTGAGTTTTATCGTAATTTTTTAGAAAATGCTGATTTTTCTAATCCATGTAATTATGAATATATTGATGTAGCACAGTTTATTATGGCTTATGTTAAAAGTGTTGATTCTTCTTATTCATTAGAGGAATTAAAACCTTTAGCAACGAATTTGAGTTATATTATCAAAAATAATCCAGCAGAAGCTTTAAAGAATTTATTAGAAACAGTAGTATTTTTAGCAGATGAGGAAATGTATCCTGAGTTTTTAAAGGTGATAGGCGATGATAATGAAATTAAAAGAAGTTTTTCTTTGTATAAAATAGTAGAACAGAACTCGATGGCTAGTTTTCTAGAAAATGGTTTGGAGTTACTTTCTTCTTATCATGGAAGACTATTTAATTTAGTAACAGAGTTTTATGAAAGTCCAGAGGCTTGGGAATTTGGCTTATCTGTTGTTTATGCTTTTAAAGAGATTACAGAAAGAAAATATTTTTTAGAAGATGAGTATAGAAAGTTAAAAAAAAGTTACGCTTTTGATGATAGTGCTATTCAAAAAGGAATTCAGGGAATTTTAGTAAAAGAATTTCAAGTAGAAAATATTGAGAAAACTTGTAAGAAGATAACTAAATATTATCATGGTCTGTTGCAAAAAGAAGAAAAAAAGAAAAGAGCACTTCATCAAGCATCTAGTAATTATCAGAAGTTAAGTGAAGATATAAAGCAAGCCGAGAAAGAAAAAGAAATTACAAACTACCGAGCACTTATTTCAAAATGTGCTAATACTAACTTAAGATGTGATATATTAAGCTGGGTTTATCATCATAATGAGAAATATTATGATGAATTAGAAAGTAAATATCAAGTTTTATCCGAAAATAATCCTAGAAATTATCAAAGATTATTGCAGCAGCATCATATGGATAATGAGTTTTCTTTAGAAGAGGTCATGAGTCGTTATTCTTATCAGGATTTAGAATGGATATTTACAGTACTAGGACAATTAAAAATTACCAATCCAGAGTTATTAAAAAGTGTTATTAGTACTACTACTAAGGATTATGTAGAGAAAGTGTTGAGTCTTGTTAATCAGCAGGTATTAACTAAGAAAACAATAAGAGAAAATATAGATATCTTTGATGAGAAGAGAAATATTATTTCTTTTATGGAGACTAATCTTTCTTTGTTACAGAAGAAAAAAATACCAGCAAATATTTTTATCAAGAATCAAAGGCCACTTTTGCTTAGTCCTGAACAGTTAGAGAAAAATATAGAAATACTAACATTTTATGATTTGATAGATCAATTAGTAACTACTAACAATTATTCTTTTTTAGGACAAGACGATTTAATGCAAAAAATAGATTTTACATTAGAGTTAGGATTAGAACCTTTTTTAGAAGAAAATATAGGCTTATTAAATTATGATTATGTAACATTCCAAAGAATTAGAATATTACAAGGATTAAACATAGAAGTTTCTAAGGAGGAATTAGAACAAGTGTTAAAAGCAGATAGGTTTATTGTCTCAGATGAAGAGATAAATAAATATTTAAAGTTAGTATCGGTTTCTCGTGATATGTTAGATGAAATGAGAATATTGCCCGAAGATATTACAAAGACTAAGAGATGCTATCAATATCATGATATTTATTTTTCTAAGAATAAAGTGGATAGAAATTTAGAATTATATCCTGAGGATAGGAAATGCTTTACAAAAGCTTTATTTACTGGTAGAAAGATAACAGATCAAGAGTTAGAACATGTTTTTAAAGAAAGAAAAATATAAAGAGGTGATAATTATGGAATTTAAAATTATAGATTTGGACTTGGCAACAAAAGATGATGTTTTAGAAGCTCTAAACGAAAATAGAAAAACAGCTTTATTAATGGAAAAAGAAATTCAGAAATTAAAAAGTCTCGCTGCAACTGTTTCTAAGAAAGAACGTGTTTTTCAACCAGAGAACTGCTATGACGATACTATAGACACTATAGCAGAGGAAGATGTGCAAGAGGAAAACGATGATTTAGAAGGGGAGATTACTTATTATCTTGAAAAATTTTCTAAAGCAAATTTACAAGAGTTGCTAGAAAATAGAGAAGATATCTTACCCGCTTTAGAAAATTATAATTATCAAAATATTATGTTGAGATTACGTTTAGAAACATTAAAGACCATGAAAGAGATTAGTCATATGATAAAAGAAATATCTAGTGATTCTTTAGAAGAGATACAGTATTATGGCGAAGAATTAGAATATGAAAAGAAAAAGTTAGAAGTTTTAAATACACCAGAAAAAGAAGTAAGTCAGGAGAAAAAACGTAAAAAGAATAGATTGGTTTTTGCGACTACACAAGGTGGAAATATTAGGGTATTAGAAGATATTGATAAAAGAATTCCTAGAGAATATTATCCTAAATTTCAAGAGTTATTTTCTTCTATTATACATGGAACATTTAAAAATGTTAGAAGATTTGTTGCTAGTAATAATGAAACTGCTGGTTTTTATGAAGTAAAAGATCATAAGGTAAGAGTAGTTTTTGATAGAGTAGGACCAAATACTTATGCTGTTATTACCGCTTTTATGAAGAAAAGTGATAAAGATAAGGGATACATTGACTTTTTAAAAAGAGTACTTAGTGATTATAAAACAAATAATCAAAAAGTACTTAAAGAAAATTGTGATAGTGTTGAGTTTATGACTTTACAAAAGCATTATGAATTAGAACTATTTAATAAATTGGGACAAGATAGTAGAAAAGGTATAGAAAGGGTGAAGGTAAATGATGCGTCAAGAGTTACTACAAACAGTAATTAAAGAAGAAGAAAAATTAAAACAAGATATGTCATTTCAAAATATTGAATTACAATATTTAGAGAATTTTTTAAAAAATAATAAAGTACATAAATTAACTGATTTAAAAGATATCGATGTAATTCATTTAATCATTGCTTATTGTGGAAGTAAGAATCCAGTCTTTACTATTCAAGAATTACAGAATACCTTTTTAGCTATTGCTCCAGTGGTTGAAAGAAAGTCACCAGAGAGTTTTGATAAGTTTTTTGAAAATCTTCATAAAATTTATTTAGCTAATAATTTTGAAACAATTAAGTTAGTTTTAGAAGAAAAGAACAATGTTATTAAAAGTATTGGTCTTGCATCATTACTGGTGAAAGCTTCTGTTACTAAGGCAAAAGAAAATATGCAATTGTTAGATAATAAAGAGATGAATATTCTTTCTTATTTTAGGTTGTTAAACAAAGATTTTGCTACCATAGAAGAAGCAGTATCTATGGCTGCTGCAATTAAAGAGGTACAAGAAATTATTAAAAATGCATCATTTCTGTCATTTTCTACTGATGAAGTTAAAGGAATCGAAGCAGGAACGAAAGAACAACAGGATGCTTTAAATGAAATGTATGGTATCAAACCGATTTTAGATAGAATAGATGTTATTAGAAATCGTGTTACTATGTTAAAATCTAGAGAAAGTAAAAGAAGAAGAGATGCTTCTAAAGGTGTTAGTGAATATGAAAATCTACGTTCTTTATTACAACAAGAACCAGAACTTCCTATTTTAAATCATCAAGAGATAGTATCTCACATTCCTAATGAGAAAATTAAATTAGAAGTATTAAAATATATCTATACATCTAATTTACCTTATTATAAGAACTTAGAAGAGACATATCATGATTTAACAGAGAATTCAGCTACGAAATATCAGACTTTATTAAGTGATAATGGTATTTCTATTGAAATATGTGATATGGAACGTATTATGCAAAATTCTCTTGCTGATGTGAAAGATATGTTACAGATAATAACATCATTTGATATTAAAGATAAAGTGGAAATTGCTAATATTCTTCAGTCTAGTACCAAAGCTTATTTAGATAGCATGGTTTCTTTCTGTAAAGAAGGATACTTTGATTTAGAGTTTATTACTAGTCATCCTATGATTTTAGAGAATCCAAGTTTTTATGATGCGATTTCCTTAAATCAAAAGTCTATGAATGAAAAAGGATTAAATCCTTTATTATTAGCCAGAAATCCAGAGGTATGGTTTCAAGATTCTAACGTGTTAAAAGAAAATTTGGATATTTTAGAACATTATCAATTCCTAGGTTCTATGTCTAGAATCTCTAAGTATTCTTTTTTAGGAAGTGAAGAATTAGAACATACTATAGATGTGATTTTAGAATTAGGATATGAAGAGTTGCTAGAACAAAATATAGATTTATTAAATTATGACAGTGAAAAATGGATGCGTATTTATATTTTAAAAGAATTAAATATGGTACCTAGTGATATCGATACTTTAACTACAGTATTGCAACAAGAGCAATTTTTTGTACCAGAGGGGAAAATGAAAGACTACATTTCTAATGATCCTTGTAATATAGAGAGTATGGAAAATGATGATGTTGCAACAGAAGAGGAAGTAAGAAGAAAATTGGATACTTTTTCTCAAACAAAAAGAACTTATGTTGTTGGAGGAGTCATTCTATCTAAGAACAGGGTGGAGAAAAATATAGAAGAAGTAGGTGCCTTAGAGTTATCTTTAGCTAATAAAGTGTATTTATCTTTGGCCAGTAACACTATATTATCTGAAGGCGAACATGATGTAATACAAAAGATGATTCAAGGTTCTGTAAAAAATAAGGCTTGAAATTTGACAGAGAGAAGTAGATATGCTATACTTTAACTGTTTGACGCCTCATGCTCAAACCGCATTGAAAAGGTAAAAACAAGATTCTTGTACCTTAAGAGCGAGTCTTAAGTTTAAAAAAAGGAGGTATACGAATGAATGCTGTAATTAAAGTTGGAGGAAAACAATATTACGTAACAGAAGGTAGTGAAATCTTTGTTGAAAAATTAGATGCTAATGCTGGTGATATTGTTAAATTCGACCAAGTATTAATGCTTGATAGTAAAATAGGAAGTCCTTATCTTACTAATGTTACTGTAGAAGGTAAAGTTATCAAAAACGGTAAACAAAAGAAAATTACTGTCTTCAAATATAAATCTAAAGACAGATCTAACCGTAAGAAGCAAGGACATAGACAACCTTATACAATGATTCAAATTACTAAAATTAATGGTTAATTATGATACATGTAAAAGTAGAAAAGGCTCATGCTAAATATAAAAAAATAGCTATTTTAGGACACGCTATGTATGATGATTATGGAAAAGATATTGTATGTAGTGCTGCTAGTAGCATTGTAACAACCACTGTGAATGGTGTTTTAGCATTAGATAAAGGTAGTCTAAGTTATATGATTAGTAAAAAAGGTATTAGTATTGATATTAAAAATGAAGATGCTACTACTCAAATACTAATTGGTAATATGGTTAGTCTTTTAAAAGAGTTGGAAAAAAATTATCCAGCAAATATCGAAGTAAAGTAAGGAGGAGAATTATGAATTTTTTAAAGTTAGATATCCAATTATTTGCTCATCATAAAGGGCAAGGATCAACATCTAATGGTCGTGATTCTGCAGGACGTAGACTTGGAGCAAAAGCTGCTGATGGAGAATTTATAACAGCAGGTTCTATTATATATCGTCAACGCGGAACAAAAGTATTTCCTGGTAATAATGTTCGTCGTGGTAATGATGATAGTCTATTCTCAACAATAGATGGAATCGTTAAATTTGAGCGTTTAGGAAGAGACAAAAAACAAGTTTCAGTTTATCCTGTAAGTGAGTAAGAATCGAAGACGTGAAAAATACTATCGTTAAATTTTAAGTAAAGTGCACAATTAAGTGCATTACGACCCAAAATGTGTATTTTCATAAGAAAATGCACATTTTTTAGTCGTTTTAAGAAGA
>CASEGV010000057.1:0-8606 GCA_949287595.1 uncultured Mycoplasmatota bacterium | reverse complement strand
CTGTACTTTGGAATGAGGTAGAAAAAATAGAAAAGGGAAGTCGTTCACAGCTTGCTCGTGAATATGAGATAGCATTACCTATTGAGTTAAATAAAGATGAAAATATAAAACTTGTGCGTAGCTTTGTTCAAGAAAATTTTATTAAAGCTGGAATGTGTGCAGATATTGCTATACATGATAAAGATGATGGAAATCCGCACGCACATATTATGCTCACTGTAAGACCTATTGAACAAGACGGAAGTTGGGGAACAAAACAGAAAAAGGAATATATTTTAGATAAAAATGGTAATAAACAGTATGATAAAAAGAAACAAACCTATAAATGTAAAACAATTAAAACCACTGATTGGGACACAAAAGAATTTTTAGAGCGTACACGAGCAAGTTGGTCAGAGTTTATAAATCGTGAACTTGAAAGAAAAAATATTTCTCAGCGTGTAGACCATAGAAGTTTTGAAGGACAAGGAAAAGAACAGATACCAACCCAGCATCTAGGAGTAGCAGCACATAATATTAAGAAAAAAGGTGGAATATCTGAAAGAAGTGAGATAAATGAAGAAATTAAGCAAATAAATTCAGAATTACAAAGAAATTTGTTAATGCAAGAGCGTACAAATTTAGAAATTATCTTTATAAAAGAAGATATTAAATGGTTAAAGTTAGATGAGCAAGTAAATGAAGAAATATCAATAGTATCTGAAAATAAACTTAGCAGAGATAAGTTAATAAAAATGAAGGAAAATGCTAATAAGTTATATTTAAGTGTTCAAAATATGCAACCAACAGAGAATATAGCAACCAGAAAAACCGTTGTTAATTCTAAAGAAGTATCCTATTTTGAATATAATAAAAACAGGCTGCTTAATCTCATTATGGAGCTTCAAAGTAAGATAAAGCAGCAAATAGAATTTATAGGATATACAGCAAATGAAAATCAACAATTTGAAACATTAAATACAGAATATGAACAAAAACAAGTAAAACAAACGGTATTTGATATAGAAACTATAGCAAAACAGCTTGAAGAGTATAAATCAGCATTTATTATTGCTACATTTCAAAAAGGTGAAAGGATAGATTATCAGGAAAACACTATATATAAGCAACAGGCACAACAAATAGCACATCTTGTAGATATTGTTAAAGAACAAATACAAAACATAGAGCAATTAACAAAAAAGAAAGATAGTTTAGGTTTATTAAAATTTAAAGAGAAAAAATCATTACAAGCAAAAATAGATAGTTATTGTCAATTGCTTAATGAAAATAAAAATAAACTTGAGTTATTAGGAGTTTCAGACTTATCAGAAGCTAATATGGTTATTGCTTATAAAAATAGACTGGCTGAAAATGAAAAAGAAAAAGTAATGTTATCTCGTGCTAATATTGGTGCAGAAGAAAGAGCTGAGGAGGCTAAAAAGCAATTTTTAAGTCTTGCTAAGCAAGTTCCAGATGAAAATAAGCGAGAAGTTATAACTTTAATGAAAAAATATGAAATTGAGCATGGAAGATACATTTCGATAAAGTTTATTCAGGCTGAAATGATAGCAAAAAGGGAGCTGATGACAGTTATGCAACCACCTAAGCCACAAAAACAACATAAAATTAATAAATCAAGAGATTGGGAAAGATAAATTTTATTTTAATAAATATAGGATTTTAGAGGGGATAACAATGCTAATTTATTTATCTTTAATAGAAACGGAAGAAGAAAAAAGTAAATTTGAACAGCTTTATATAAATTATAAAAATATGCTGTATTATGTAGCATTTCAGATTTTGAAAGATACTCATTGTGCAGAAGATGCTGTGCATCAGGCTTTTTTACGAGTTATAAATCATTTGGATAAAATAAATATTAAAGATTGTCACAAAACAAAAGCTTTTCTCGTTGTTATAGTAGAGAATATATCAATTGATATTTACAGAAAACGAAGGAGGGAAAATACTATTCTTTTTGATGAGATAACTATTTATGAGGATAAAAGTAACAGTATATCTAATTTTGAACAAACACATTACATATTTGATGCTATAAAAAAACTTCCAATTATTTATTCTTCTGTACTTAGACTTAAATTTGCTCAAGGATATACAGATGTCGAAATTTCAAATATTTTAAATATATCAGAAGATAATGTGCGTAAGAGAATATCAAGAGGTAAGAAAATGTTAGAAAAATTATTATCTGAAGGTGATTTAAAATGAAAATAACAGATGATTTTTTATATCAAAATATGCCTAAAGCTGAAAATGAGATTTTAAATCTAATTCCAGATGAACATGAAATTGAGCATAAATTTTCATGGAAATTTAAAAGGAAAATGAAAATTATAATCAAACAGCAGGCTAGAACACCAGAAACAAAAGCTTTAATAATGCAAATAAAGAAAATAGCAGCTATATTTATTATAACAATTAGCATAGTTTTTAGTGGCATTATGAGTGTAGAAGCATATCGAATAAAGTTTTTCAATATGATAAAAGAAGTTTGGTCAGAACTTACTTCAATTGTATTTTGGAGTAATAATAGTACAAATGTTTATGATTTTGAATCAATTTCACCAATATATATTCCAAATGGATATGAAATATCTGAAGAGTGGAGTAATGAATATGAAAATGTGATTATATATTCAGATAAAGATAATAATGAAATTGTATATACTCAACAGCTTATAACCGAAAGCGAATATATTTTCGACTCAAAAGATACTGAAATAAAAGTAATAAATATGAATAATATACAGTTAAATATTTTGACAAAGAATAATATTACACAGATTTATTGGACTGATGAAAAAAGTATATTTTTTATATCTGGAAAAGATAAAAATGAAATGATAAGAATGGTAGAAAGTATTATAAAAAAATAAATATTTTTTTGTCACAAAATCCTCCCTTCATTCGTTATAGTTTATATGACGAAAAAGAAAGGAGGATTTGTAATGAAAAGGAATTTAATATCAGTTCTTATGTGCAGTTTTGCAGTATTGAGCTTGACACAAGCACAAGCACTGGAAATAGCAGACAATATATCCATTTACTATGCAGACAACAATTATGTATCTCCATATATGGATTATATTTCACGTGCTAATAGCAATATATACATTTCTGATGGAAAAGCTACTATAAGTTGCTCAGTTTATGGCTATCAAGGAATTACAACTCGCGTGAAGATTGATGCAAAATTACAACAGTATAAGAACGGAAAATGGGTTAGCATTGATACTTTTTCAAACGAAAGTAACTCATATAGAGTTAGTATCAATGAAACATCAAGTATAACCAAAGGCTATAAGTACAGAGTTCAAGCAACTGTAAAGGCTTATAGCGGTTCATCAGTTGAAACAAGAACTGTAACAAGCAGTGAAGCTAAGTATTGAAGTAAATATTAAATATAAGAATTTTTAGAGGTGAATAGAATTGAATAGTATTCAAAATAATGGCTTACGATATATAGATATAGGTGTGAGTAGACGAATTGATTCAATAGGCTCTGTAAAAAAAAGTTTTTCAGAGGAATTAGAAAAAATATCAAAAACTGAAAAAAATGATACGGTTCAAATTTCAGGTATGAGCTATGAACAGCGTTTAGAGTACTTAAAAGAGTTACATAAAAATACGGACTATAGTAATATGACAGATGCTGAAAAATTGCGTCTTATACATAGTAGGTTTGAAGAAAACTTTGATATATGGGCTAATAATTACGGACTGTATGGTTCTTTTGAAGATACAAACAGTTTGCATGACAGAATTGTACGTGAATATTCATCACAATTAGATCAGTCTTTTCCAAAATATAGTGAAGAAGAAAAACAACAATTATGGCGTGAAGCATTATATCCAAATCAGACAGAAGAAGAAATTATACAATCAGTTAAAGACAAATATAGTGGAGGTTCAACATTAGATAAATTTAACTCGATATCAGAACTGATGACTATGGGATTGTGTGATACTTTCTCAGCAAGTTGTATGTTAGACCAGATGAGCAGAGATTTTCAAAATTCAGTTGAGCAATCAAATAGATTTTTGTTAGTTAGTAATGATGATTCTGCATTAATGTCAATGAAAGAAAATATGGCTGTTGGAATAAAATCATATATATCAGAAATAGGAAATAAAATTATTGAAAATTTTGGTGGATTAAGTAAATGTCCTGAAGATGTCAAGGATAGTGTATATGATATTATTGATATTTTAAAATAGATTAGATATAGGTGAAAAGTTATGATAAAGAAAAAGAGTTTGTGTGTATTATTATCAATTATATTCTTGAATTTTTTTGGATTTATTGATAATTCATATGCTTTCGATAGTGGAATAAATGAAAGCTATAATATAGAAGAAAGCTTTGAGGTAAGTAAAGAAGAAAATATTAACAATATAGAAAATTCAAATGATATAGAGATGTTAGCTCCTACATATCAACTATCAGAGTATAGTTTGATAAAAATACAAGGTTATGCCTCAAATGAAGTAAATGGATATAATAAACGTAAAATTACAGAACAATTTGACTCCAATTTACAGAAGTACGATTATGATACCAATTTTAAAACAGATTATTACTATGATAGAAATTATGATATTATAATCACAATGTATCAATATGGTTATGGGCTTACAACATCCTATATAAACCACCCAGATTACAAAATGTCATCATATGGTTCAATATATGATACAGTTTTAGATTCTTATAATGGGGTAAAAGCATTTAAGCAAGATTATGTTATCAGAAATATTGATGAAGGTGTTTCAAATATAAAGTTGACACTAAAAGGAAATTCAAATATTAGTCCTATTAAGAATTTCGAAAGAGTGATAAATATAAAATTAATGGATAATCGTTCTGAGGCTCCAACAACTCCTAAAATAATTGTTAATCCTTCTAATATTGAAGAATATCTTTTAACAGGGGTTGA
The DNA here is from genome assembly GCA_949287595.1 of uncultured Mycoplasmatota bacterium. Taxonomy (GTDB): domain Bacteria; phylum Bacillota_I; class Bacilli_A; order RF39; family UBA660; genus Faecimonas. The sequence goes on along the minus strand of CASEGV010000057.1, from coordinate 3,666 downwards.
TAACACAATGGAATATCGCTTACGAAATAATAGCGATAAAGGAGTTTGGGGTGAGTGGATTGATTGTGATTCAAATGGAGTACAAATACAAGTCAGCTCTTCATCAAAAATATATCAGGTAAGATATAAAGCAACAGAAACGACAGAGGAGTCTAAAGTTAAAGAGTTTATTGTTAGTACAAGAGGTAGTGCTCCTAGTAATGTTAATATAGATTGGAATACTGAAACGATTGAAAATCTTGATACAAACATGGAGATATCTTTTGATAATGAGTCATATAAACGTGTAACAGAAGATATGATAAAAAGTAGTGTTACAAATTATATTGATGAAATAACAGGAAGTGAACCATTAAAAATAAAAATAAGATATGCAGCAACTGAGCAAAAAGTACCTAGTAATGTAAAAGAAATAGATATTTATCAAAGAGATGAAGAACCAAAAGGTATAATATTAAATCCAAATACATATGTGGTTTCAGGAACAACGACATCTATGCAATATTTGGTAGAAAATGAGGAGAAATGGACAAGTGTTGCTAAAAGCACTGTTGATTTGAGTAAGTATGCTTCTGATAAACCTGTAACTGTTAAGTTTAGAACGAAGAAAAGTTCAAATAAGTCACCATCTAAATCGGTTTTAATATCATTACCAGCTCTTTCGGAAGCTCCTAGCAATTTGAAATTAAATTACTCTGATGAAACTGTCAGTGGTTTTTCTCAGGACAAGCAATATCAATATCGTACTACTTCAACAGGCTCATGGTCAAAAGTTAGTATAAAGGATAATGTTTTCTCTATATCAACACTAATTCCAAGCTCAGGAGAAAAACTATTACAAATTAGAATTGCTCCAACAGAAAATACTCAAATTTCTCAATCATGGAAAGTAACACTTTCAGCAAGACCAGTAGTATCTGATGAATGTAAACTCATATATAATGATGTTTCTCATGCAGGAAAAGCTGTTTTGGTAGGAGCAGATTCAAACTTGGAGTATAAGATAGATAGTGAAGAAAATTGGAAAGTTTGTCCAAATACAGATTTAGTTTTTGATTTACCTTCAACTTCTACAAAAAAGTTATATATAAGAGTAAAAACAACAGATAACAGTTTTAGCTCTAAACAAAAAACACTTACAATATACTCTAATAGCACAACTACACCAAGTGTATCTCTTAATACATCAACAGAAAGTATTACTGTAAATAGTAAAATGGAGTATAAAGAAGAAAATGGTGAATATAAACCAGTACCAGATGATGTAAAGTCGATTAATTTAACAGATGTTATAGATAAACTTTCAGGCTCAGAAAGTAAGACATACACTTTTAGATATATGGCAACTGAAACAAGACCTTGTAGTAAAGAAAAGATACTTACGTTAGTAGCACGTAGAGAAGCACCAAAATCGATTGTATACTCTGTTGATACTAAAACTATAAGTGGTGCAAGTTCAAATATGCAATATCGTGAGGTCGGAAAAACAACTTGGAAGACAGCATCTTCAAAACCTTTTTCTGTAGCATCTATTGTTGGGGATAGAACAGATGTTGTTCTTGAATTCAGATTTTCACCTACATCAACACTGGTTGGTTCATATATTGAAAAAGTCAATTGCTTTTAAATGAGTTCGTTAGAATTGATATAGCAGTTTTTATGTTATATGATAACTAAAAACTATAAGTTTAATACTAACATATAAAAAGTTATTTTTAATACTTGATTGTATAAAGTTATCCCCTGTATGTAATTCATACAGGGGATATTTAATGCTATCGTTTTAGAATATTGTAATATGTTTGCTTACTTATAGCTAATATTTTGCAAATTTCATCTACTTTTAAGCCTTTTTCACGATATTCAATGATTTTAGCTTTCTTTTCATCAGATGTTAGTTGTTTTATATTTGCTTTTATAACAGTACTTACAGTTTTTCTTGATATGTTTAAAATTTCAGCAATTTCAAGATGTGTTTTACCTGATTTATAAAGTTCTAATATACGGCGATTTCTTTCTTCTTTGGCAAGTCTTCGGTTTTTATCTCTGGTATAGTTGCTAGTTTTTTGCTTCATATACTCATGCCTTTCAAATTCATTTAATTCTAAAAACATACAAAATGTTTCATTTTTAAAGTTTAAAAATCCTTTTTGGTCTATATATGTGAAAATGTTCTCTGTTCGTTCAAGTGGTATTTTAAACTCTCTATTCAATTTTAGGGTGTAAGCCTTTGCCATTTCCCTACTCATAACTCTTATGCAAGAGTTGTAAAATAATAATAATAGCTTGTCCCTCATTTCAGCACCAACAGGAGCATTTCTATAAGCTATAAGCCATTTTATAAAGTCTATACGTTTATGATTAAAAGCTATGTAATCATTTTGTATATTTGCTTGTAAAGATGTATTTTGAGCAAATTTTTTAACTCTAGGTATTGATTGATTAAGTTCGGAGAGGTCATATTTTTCATAATTTTGTATTTCAACAACACTTCTTCTGCCAGTTTTAGTGTTATAAGTTTCAAATAATCTAAAAAAGCCGACTAGATTTTTACTTATACCATCTATGTTTAATTGTTCAAATTCCGTATATTCTTCTTTTAAGGTTTCAAGTGTATCAATAATTTTTTCTACCGTATCTTTGTATAAAAAACTCCAAACACCAGCTATTTCTTCAAGACAATACCACAGTTGTAAGCCACGACCTGTAAAATGTATAATGTTAAATGGAGGAAGTTCTAAATCTCTTTTTATGCGAAAAAGAAAGTCTTCTAACAATTCATTTCTATCATAGTCATCTAGTTCAGAATTATGACAATCAATGTCAACAACTATATTTTTAAGAGAAAAAAGGTTTTCTGTTTTTCGGTCTTTTCTAGTTAGAGTATTAGCCGTTATATAAAAATCACTATCAGTTTTTATGTTAATTTTATTTATATCTATTTTGCTAGATGGTATATAAGCATATGTAGTAATTCCGTCTTGACCTTTCTTGTGTTGACCTATGCAAATAACGCTGCTGTAATCTGACTCACCAAAGGCGAGCTGTAAAGCCTCATGAGCTGACATAAAAAATGCCCCTTTTCTTAAATTGATTTTTAAGATAAGGAGAACTCAAGAAGTTTGATTATTATACTTCTTAGTACTTGATTTTTTATGTATCACATGGTAAAATCAATTACAGAAATGAATAATCAATTGTACTTTAGATTAAAATTTACTGTTGTTATGGTATTTTAATTCAGTGTTTTTTTCTTGAGTACTCCGAAGGATAGGTACTGGTAATACCTATCCTTTTTTCTTTCCTTAAATTTCCTTTATTATACTCTAAAAAGTATTAGAAGTCAACTATGAGAAAAAACGGTTCCTAATATACTATATCTATATTCCATATAGCTAAATTTCTTTTTTTTTCCTTTTTTTTCTTTAAGCAGACACAGCTTTTTTTTAGGCTTGGAAAGCGTCAGAAGTCAACTATGAGAAAAAACGGTTCCTAATATACTATATCTATATTCCATATAGCTAAATTTCTTTTTTTTTCCTTTTTTTTTCTTTAAGCAGACACAGCTTTTTTTAGGCTTGGAAAGCGTCAGAAGTCAACTATGAGAAAAAACGGTTCCTAATATACTATAACTATATTCCATATAGCTAAATTTCTTTTTTTTTC
>CASEGV010000056.1:0-8721 GCA_949287595.1 uncultured Mycoplasmatota bacterium | reverse complement strand
TCCGCAGACACTGCATTACTTGTGACTCGGATAAAACTATTCTATGTGTAACCAGATGTTTTGTGAATTAACTCTACTTGATTAGTTGTGGGATACAAATGAAACCGATAAGCTCTATACATAATATTCCTCTCCTGATGAGAACACTATACAATACATTTGTTCGTATGTCAACTATTTTTTATCAAGTTTTCAAATTTGCATTTTGAGGAGCAAATTCCTTATAAATAAAAAAGTTGAAAACTTAATGCCATTGGAAAACTTAAAACCATAGATTGTAACCATGTTACAACAAATTGACTAATTTCTGGTTTAGATATAAATATAGTTGCTATAAAACTCATAATCGGACACATAAATGAAACGATAACAATCGATATTGCATAAGAAACAATAATAGAAGGTTGCTCTTTAGGATTAATCGCTTTAAAAACTAATTTATGAGCAATCTTTCCAATTAGAAAAAGCTCTAACACTCCAGCAATAACATACATAAAGAAAAACTCTTTAAATGCTTCTAAAAATACAAAATTATGTAATCCTCCACTATGAATTGCAATATTATAACAAACCATTACATAAACCATCAAAGCTGCCATAATAATCGTATAAATAAAATCTTGAAATTTAGTCTTTGGCATAAATACACTACTCCTTTCCATAACAAAACAACACATAATCTGTGTTGCTCGTTAGTCATTCAAAAAGAATGTGCGTTTCCAATATTTACCGATTATCTCTTGTTTCCGTCCTAAATTATATCAAAAAAGGCACAACTTTTCATGAAGAATTTTTATTCTTATCCAATTCCTTCAACCTAGCTTTAACCATAAACACTAAATCCATAGAAGCATTTATTTTATATAATACTAACAAACTATCTTGTAACTTTGTCCTAAGTGACATCGTATCTTTAATATTTTCTGCTTCTTTTTTATAATCAAAATTAGGAATAGGATTCTCTTCAATAAATGCACGAATATAATTTTCAATATCTTTTAAGACATAAACTTTTAAATCATATTCATCCATTTCCATAATCCCATAATATCCACCAACTAAATATTTAAACTCATCTGCTAGCGTCATTTCATCACCTCTTTTTTTATCCATCTCATAATAACACGTACAACATAATCAACTTGTTCTTTGGTTAAATCTTTATCTTTAGAAATATGATGCCATTTATAAAGGCAGCCTCGACAACAAGTTGCAGTAGCATGTTGTGCTACAAATACAGGATGTCCCCTCATCGGAGTCTGCTTACCATCATTAACTAAGTTAGCTGGAGCTAATCGCGTAGAAATGAAATCATATGCATGAGATGAGATAATATCCATGCCCTTTTCCAAAACATATTTTTTATCTTTATCTGTTAAATGAAAGCGACTACGGAACTTAGAATTTCCAAGTCTAAAAAACAATTTATCTATCTCCATATCTTGATACTCTTCTAATGTCATAAACTAGCACCTTCTATAACGTTTGCAAATTGACAATGAAGTAAATGTTCTAAATCACAAACCGCAACTTCAACCTGATATCCTATCTTTCCGGCACTAAAAATAATCGTAGGAAACTCTAAAGCACTAGAATCAATCACTGTTAAAAACTCTTTCTTCATACCAATAGGAGAACATCCTCCATGAACATATCCAGTAAGAGGAAGCAGTTCTTTAGATGGTAACATAGAAATAGACTTACAAGAAACACTTTTAGCCGCTTTTTTCAAATCCAATTCTTGGTTAACAGGAATCATAAACACATAATATTTCTTCGAATTAGAAACCGTAACTAACGTTTTAAAAACCCTTCTAAAATCTTGCTTTAAAGCAGTTGCTACTTCAACTCCACTAACAGCAGAAGTATCACCATAATAATAAGATTGATATTTTATTTTCTTCTGATCTAAAATTCTCATAACATTAGTTTTCTCCATACTATCACCCTTCCATAAAATTATACCACAGAAAAAGTAGATTGGAATAATCTACTAAATCTTATGCTAGCAAAGCTTTTACAGACTCAATAACATATCGCTTTGTATCATCAAAAGTCAAATGTAAACTGATAGACAATTCATTATATAATCGTCTCTCAACCTGATTAAAATATTGTTCATCTTTTTCACTTATTCTTTTATTTGATTTTGACGCTTCATATTTCGCATATAAGTTGTTTTAATAATTTTAATCAAACCCTCTAAAGTATTTTCCTTTAATAACTGTTTATACTCATATTCAATATCTCTATCACTAGCTTGAACAATTTCAATAGATGGAATTTTAGCAATCAATTCTTCTGCTTCCTCTTTCGTAATAACATCACGTAAATAAGAAGTCGTATCTACAGGAACACTAGTAACTAACGAATCATCATCAATAGGATTCATAATATAATAAGTTTTATTAAACAAATAATTATCTTTCACATCCTTTATCCTATAAACATCTCTTCCATAAACAACAACATCTCCAGATTTATACATTTCAATCCTCCTAAAAAAAGTAGCTATCAACTGGACTTACACCAATAAATAGCTACTCGTTGTAATTTAATTATAACATTTTTTCAATTTTTTCATAAGCAACATTTTATTTTTTTTCTACGATTTTTTTATATTGATAACTTTTTTTCAGCAGACAACAATCAGTAAATTCTCTATAAGAATCAATTTTATAATCAGCTAGAAAATTAATCTCTAATCGGTCTTTATCAGAATATTTATCGTACACATTAATAGTTTCTATTTCGGCACCTTTAGAAGCCATAACACCATGCAAAGAATCCTCAAATACTAAACATAATTCTGGATTTGTTTGATAATGTTCTAAGACTTTCAAATAAACTTCTGGATGAGGCTTTTTATAAATAACATCTTCTTTTCTAATAATAAAATCAAAAGTATCATAAATAGGAACGGTATGTGCCATAGTTAGATTTTGATTAGCATAAATATCAATTTGTCTTTGTGTCGTTGCAGTTGCAAGGACTAAAATAAAACCTCGCTCTTTCAATTCTCGCAACAATTCCGGTACACCAGCTTTATATATCAACTCATATTTTAAAATTGACTCAACACTACTCCATCGCTCTAATATTAACTCATCTTTAGAAACATTCATATGATATTTTTGAATTAAATAATCACAATAAGCAACATAGATATCTTCACTAGAATGAGTTTCTAAAAACCAGTCTCTTTCTTGCTGAATTTTATCAAAATTAACTTGTACTCCTGCAAATTTATCAATAATCCGAAAATCTGCTTCATTCCAAATTCCAATAGAATCAATCAAGGTACCATCCATATCAAAAATAATATATTTCTTTTTAGACAAATCTAACTCTTCTAACTTTTTCACAACATTACTCCTCCATAAAAAATATTTTATCATAATAATAAATTATTTAAAACTGGGCGTTTGCAGTATATATTTACCATTATTTTGATTATACTATAATGAAAGGAATGAAGTAATATGTACGGAATGTATCCTTACCCATACAATTATGGAAATAATGATGGTTTCGGTTCAGGATGGATCTGGGCAATCATCATCGTTATTATAATTATTTTCTTCATCTGGGGAGGAAATAATAATTGCTGCAACAACGGAGGAAACGGTTGCAGATAAAAAGCACAGTCTTGTGCTTTTTTTATTTGATAGGAAACTTTTCTTCTAAACTGTTAATTTTTTTTCTCATCAATAATAGATGGATCATAACTGCATTACTCTTATCGTGATTCATAATGTCGCTATATTCCATAAAGACCCTAAAGTATACTCTTTAATATCATGGTCTAATATGCAAGCAAATACTAATAACCGTTTATTCATAAATATCCCTCTACATATAAAAAAACGCTACTAAGTAGCGTAATAATCAATATGGTGGAGCATAGCGGGATCGAACCGCTGACCTCCACGGTGCAAACGTGGCGCTCTCCCAGCTGAGCTAATGCCCCATATTTGTCTCCCTTTCTCAAGTCGACAAATTGATTATAGCAAGCAAAACATGAATTGTCAACAACTTTTATACTTTTTTTCTAAATATTCATCTTCAAGATAATAAAAATCCCCTTCTTTTATCAAATGACGATACCCGCGATAAAAATTATCAGTATCTTTAATTAACTTACTCTTCTTAAAATAATAATGGTTTAAATATCTTTCTAATAAAAATCTCTCATAAAAATAAGGAATTTGTTGATACTCTCTCGAAAGTTTAACTAATAAAAAAATAGATAAAAAGAAAACATTCAACGAAAAAGAAAAAAACGTAAAAACTAAAAAACAAAATAACAATAAATAACCAATACAAAAAGTAAAATAAAACGCTTTTTTATAAGAACAAACTGTATGAAAAATTAAACATAATAATTTTCCACCATCTAAAGGATAAATAGGAAGTAAATTAAAAAATAGAATTCCATAATGGTAGGTAGATATCAAAATTTCTTTTTCAGGAAATAAATAAATAAGTAAAAGCCATCCCAAAATTTGAAATAACGGTCCAAATACCAAAATAATCAATTCTTTTACTAAAGAAATATTATAAGAAGTAGAAAACTTAGAAATTCCTCCTAGAGGATAAATCAATATCTTATGAATCTCTCCTCCTAACAAGTATACCATAAGAAAATGTCCAATCTCATGAATAACAATTAAAAACGTAATCACAGAAAAAGAAAAAAAGGAAGCCGTAATAACAGCAAAAAAGGCCAGTAAATAAAATAAAGGATGAACTTCTATATAACTAAATATAGTCTTTATAATTTAAAAAGGTCCCATCTTTTTGAAAAACTAAATAAAGTTTTTTATTTTCTGCCTCTCCTAACAAAGTTCCTTTTTCCACATAATCATAAAGTTTAACATTATCAATCGAAATATTAGAATAATAAACATCAACACCATCGACTTGCTCTATAACAACCGTATTTCCGTAACCTTCTTTCTCCCCTAAAAAAATAACAATTCCACTCTCTAGCACAGGAACCATATAATGTTCATCCACTGTTAATTTGACACCATCTAAATAAGTATGAGCATTTTTATAAGATAATTTTTCCTGAAAAACAGCCTGCTCCTTCACAGCCAACTGATCAATAGATAAAATATTACCAAAATATTTTTGATACATATCTTTTATTTTCGTAAACTCAAAATTTTTATCATACACATTTTCTAATATAATATTTTTAACATTATTATCCTTCTTTATGAGTATCATGCCTACTAAAAAAATAATTACCGTAATAAGTACTCTGGTTATAAATGATTTAACACTTTTTTTCAACACTAGTCGCCTCTTTACTGTTTTTTTTGTATTCATAATATAATCTCCTCTAATAAAGGATATGAAAAAAGAAAAGCAAATATTCTGCTTTTCTTAAGAATTAATAGCAAACTTCTTATATTTTTTAGGAATAAGAGAAATAATCAAATAAAGAATTTCCCCGTAAATTAAGTTCAACAATAAACTATGACCAATCTTATATAAAAAACGATAAAAAGTCATTGGAACCAGTTGAAAAATTAAAATAACAATAACATTCATAACCTCATATCCAATAATAGCTAGACTAATAAACAAAAACAAACTTAACCAATTTAGACGAATATAACGATAAAGTATCATCACAAGAGCACCTAATCCTAAAAATAATATTGCATTATAAAATAATAAATTAGTATACATAAAGTCATAAACCAATCCTGTTACAAAACAGATAGTTAAATACTTACGGATGGTTTTGGTAAAAAAAGGATAGATAACAACGAAAGAAACAATAGTAAGCATAGGCGTAAATAATGATAAATCTCCTACCATATATGGTAAAAAGTTAGAAAGAATACCATCTAAAAGAAAAGAAATAACAAGGATAACTATTGGAAGCAACATATTACTCTTTCTCCTTTAAAACAGTAACATAATGAATATCATTAAAATCTTGTGATGTCTTAATATATAATGTTTTACTTAAATCATATTTATCACTTTTTATATCTTGTACAACGCCTACATAAATACCACCAGGAAACATACCACCTAAACCACTAGTAATAATCGTATCCCCTTTTTGTACTGTACTCATCTTATCTACACCAGTAACAGTAACACACTCAGTATCAGAATCATAACCATTTAAAATAGCATAACTATCACCTGTACCAGTTTGAATAGTAACACTAACTTTATAATTAACATCATCTGAAGTAATCAATTTAATCTCACTAGAATTTCTATACACTCTTGAAATCTTTCCAACTAAACCATGTTTAGTAACAACTGCCATATCCTTTTTTATGCCATCTTTCGATCCTTTGTCAATCATTAATTGATTAAACCAATAATTTTTATTTCTAGATAATATAGTCGCATTAATAGGACTATATTCAGTAAGTGTCCTATTTAAATCTAACACATCTTTTAATTCCTGAATTTCTTGTTCCAAAGAAGCATTGACATTTTTCTGAATAAGATAGCTTTCAGTTTGATTAACATCTTTTTCGCCATTTAACGCCGTAAAAGGATACATAACCATTTTATCTATCATAGTAATTACATCTTTAACAATACCTTCTCCAAAAAAATTAGAACGATTCATCTTGATAGAAATAGTAAGACCAAATATAAAAATAACAGCAACAACAATAACAATAATTTTATAATTTAAATTTTTCCTTTTTCTACTCTTGTACATAACATCATCCCATTCCAACTTATTATAATATAAATAAATTAGCCTCGCAACTATAGATTTAAAATATTATGATGTTCATAAAAACTATAATAAGAATCTTCCCCTACAATAATATGATCTTGAACAGGAATTCCTTGAACATAACCAGTCTTAACTAAATGATCAGTAAGTAAAACATCTTCTTTACTAGGCATCACATAATTAGACGGATGATTATGAATACATACAATACTAGAAGCACTCAACCGATATGCCTCCTTAAAAATTTCTCTAGGATGAACAATACTACGATTAATAGTTCCCATAAATAACAACTTCCTTTCTAATAATTCTTGTTTTTGATTAAAATAGTAACAATAAAAATACTCTTGTTTTAAATCTGTAATATAATATTTAATATCTTTCCAAATATCCTCAGCACATTGAAATTTAACCAACGATTCCTTATCCCGCAAAAAAATACGTCGTCCCAATTCAATAGCTGCTAGTATTTCGATTGCTTTTACTTCACCTATTCCCTTAATAGAGATAAAATCATAATAACTACACTCTTTTATCGCTGAAATAGGATATTTTTTTAAAATCTCTATCGCCAATTCATGTACATTTTTATTCTGACATCCATTGCGAAGAAGAATAGATAATACCTGTGAATCTGATAATGACTGAGCACCATGCATAAGTAACTTTTCTCTAGGACGTTCATCACTTGGAAGTTCTTTCATCTTATAAATAATAATCACCTCTATATTATTATAAGAAAAACCTTCTACATTCCTGTATCAAAAAGCTCTTCATAATTAGCAAGTACAACTTCTTCAATAGTTAAAATATCATCTGTAGAATCAGACTCCTTCACTAACAAATCAAATTGAACTACATTATTAGAAAACTCCTCATTATCTAGTTTCATTTCCTTAATATAAGTCTGATATCCCATATCTTTATATATTTTTTGAATTTTTTCTGCATTTTTGCGAGTTTTGGTAATACCAACATATACATAATATTTATTATCTTCTAAAACCGTTAATTTATTCGTCAAATCACCAGCATTTTCTTGCATAATCTCTTTAGAAGAATAAACTCCCTCTTGCAAAAAATAATAAATATTATCCTCTTGAAACACAGAAATACTATCTGGTGCCTTCTGATATAAATAATTACCACAAATAGCACCAAGTACTACAAAAATTACAGCTAACAACATTGTCTTTTTCATTTTTTCATCACCATCTACAGAATACTAAAAAGAAAGCAAAGAATTTGTCGAAAAAAGAAAAATAGAATTTAAATTTTAATTAGTATATAATAGTTAAAAAAGGAGAAAACATGGAAGATTTATCATTTTTAACAATAAAAATCAAAAAAACTTTGCAAACTAGCTTAAAATAATAAAATCTTTTTTAGAAAGCAAAGAATTTCAAAGAAGAAAACTATTATTTCATCATGAAAATCAATCACTATGGCATCATGGTGTTAAAGTATCTTTTATGACATATAAACTAGCATTGAAATATCATGCTGACGAAAAAACATGTGCTATTGCAGGATTACCTCACGATTTTTATAAAAAAGCTTGGTACTATACACCAGACCTAGAAAAGTTACCAAAAAGATTTAAAGAAAACTTTATCAACCCTAAAAAAACAAAATTGACACAAAAACATGCTTTCAATCATTCTTATGAAGCATATAAAAAAGCATCACAATATTTTCCAACATATATGAATAAAAAAACAAAAGATACAATAGACCGCTATCATTACTCACAAAAGAGAAATGGCAACATGATAAGGAAAGCTGGATTGTTATCTTAGCAGACAAAATAGACTCCTTTACAAATCTTCCAACACCAAAAGAATTTCTTAAATATTTAAGGTTATCCAAAAGAAACAAAAAAAAAGCAATAGACCAGGATAAACGCATGAAAAAATTTTAAATAAGTCTATGTTTGATTTTCAAGCATAGACTTAATTTTATTGGTGTTAATAGTTTTAAATATTTTTTCT
>CASEGV010000055.1:0-9145 GCA_949287595.1 uncultured Mycoplasmatota bacterium | reverse complement strand
TAGAACCTTTTTGTCGTGGAATAATTTTTTTGATATGGCAGAAAATTATATTAAAACTGCCATAATTTACTTATTGACTTTTACCAGATGTTCTTTTAATGATTTACATAATTTTTTAGTTTTACATAGCGTTCTATACGTTCTAATTCAAATACTTTCTTATTATCAAATTTTATTGAAATTTTTTGCATAAATGATATTAAGGAACGTATTTGTTTTTTAGCATAAGTATCATTTTTCTTTATTTCTTTAAAATGACTATCTTTATCTATTTGAACTTTATATTTTAATATTTTATATACTCCATCAAAAAATGTTGGATCATTATATAGAATAGCAAAGGTTAAGATTCTTAAAAATACATAGATTGGCATTTCATAAATTTTATTTCTTAGATTTTCATATAGTCCAGCACGCTCTAAATCATAGTCATAGATTTCTTTAAAAGTAGGATGCATTATCGTCTCTTCTAATTCTTTGGTATCTCCTATCGATAAAATCTGAGCTAATTTATAGACATATTGATATTTTGTTAACCATTTTTTATTCATCTTTGTAATGGTTAGAGTATCATTTTTTATTCTTAGTAAGTTTAGAACTTGTTCTAGTAGTTCTTTTTCTTTTTCTTTGGCGCTATTTTTTTCTTTTCTTACGATATTATTGTCATCAATATCAATTACATCTTCTACTTCTAGTACCTCTATTTCATCTTCTGCTTCTGCTAGTTCTTGGTCTTTTTGAATTTGCAATACTTCACTTATTGGAATATTTACTGTGTTCCCTGTTGACTTTTCTTCCTTTTTTACTGGTGTTGTTGTGAATAGTTCTTCTGGAACACTACCCTTTATTGCCTTTTTTGTATTTGTATCTTCTCCAATTACAAATTTCTTAAATATTTTATCAAAATTTAAGAAAGCTAATAATATAAAGACTATTAATAATACTGCAATTAGTTTTAGTACTGAACTTGGTGATATTACTAATTTTACTGTTCCTACTACATCGTCTTTTGTAATTGGATCATCTTCTGTATTATTTACATCTCCTTGAGTAATAATTTGATTCCCTACTTTTTTAACTACTCGATGTGTTATAAACTCTCCTTGTTCTCCTTGATAGGTAATTACATCATTTATATTTACATCTTGACCTAATTTTACAATTACTACATCGTTTACCTCAATAGTTCCAGACATAGAACCTGTTGCTACTACAAAGTAAGTATAGCCAAATACATTGGCATAATCTTTTTTCAAGACATCCGTTACGATAAATGTGTATATACATAAAGCAACGAGCATTCCCACAAATAAATAGCCAATTGATTTTATTACTCTTTTTGCTGTTTTCATTTCTCCACCACGCCATCTTTATTCTTTTATAATTAATTATAACATATGACAGAAAAAAAAACTATTTTTTAAAGTGATTTCTTATATAAAATAGTTTTTTATAGTATTTCTTCTTCTAATTTATAATCTATTTTGTTAATATCACATATTAGTTTTATTTTATCAATAGATATGTTTGAAGCATTGATATTGTTTACTAATGATACAACATTTACTGTTTCTATTTCTGTATCAATTGCATCTTCTATTATTTCTTCTTTTTCTAGATGAATTCCTAGTAATTCATATTTTTCAGAAATTACTCTTGCAATATCATAGTCCAATAATACCGTTATTTTTCTTAGAAAATCGGCATTAGGGTTATAAATAAATTCTAAATATGCTTTTACATAGTTACTTAGATTAAAATCTGTATCTGCTTCTTTAAACTTCTCAATCATACTCTTTTCTATATATTTATATGAACTTAAACTAGCAATTAACGTATCGTAAATACTGCTTCCTTCGTTTAAGTTTTCTGCTAGTTTAATATCAATTTCTAACTCTTCTAGTTCTTGATATAACTTATCTAGTTTATTAATTTGTTCTTTCATCTTTACTTTTATTTCTGCTTTTTTTGTTTCATTCTTTCTTGCGAATAGTCCTATTCCATTTGCTTTTTGATACTCTTTATAAAGCTTTTCTCTTACTTTTTCTTCTGTATCTATTTCCTTTTCTTTGGTTTGATATTTTGTCTTTGATTCTTCTTTTTTCTTAAAGCGTTCAATTAAGTCTTTTACAATACTTTCATAACGATAGTATTCTTTTAGAACTTGTAAATGTTTTCCAAGATTAATAGATTCCCTATCAAAGACCTGTTTTTCTTCTTCTGTTAATTCTTGATATGTATCCTTTATAACTAAATGATTAAAACTTTTACTTCTTAACGGCGCACCTATTGTATAGTCATCAATATTTTTCATTTTATTTAAAAACTTTTGTAGATTATTATACTCATCTTTTTCTATTTTTGATTCCAATGTTGCTCTTGTACTTTGATATACGGTCTCAATTGTTTCTTGTGTTAAGTTTTTCTCTTTTAGTATTTGATCTGCTAGATGTTTATTATATTCCTTTAATTTTTGATAATTTTTCTTTACAATGTACTGCAAATTTCTTTTAATATGCATAATAATTTCAGGACATTCCCAGTATATGTTTTTAAAGCTTTCTTGCATTAAATCATCAAATTTTTCTTGATTTTTATTTTTTAATAAGTCAGTCATATAGGCTAAAGTAAAGGGACTATAGTTGAAATTATCTATTGTTAATTCTATTCCGGCATCTTTCATTTTTTTAATAAAATCTAGTATGCACATATTTACTATTTTTAATGATGCTCCTGCTTCTTCTGATAACTCATAAAAAATCTGAGCATATCCTAATTTCATTTCTAAAGATATTTTATCGTTAGTTAAAGGAAGTATTTTCAGTAATTCTTGTAGACTTTGATCTTCTTCATGGTACGCATTCGTTTTATCTTCTGGCGTATTAGCTTGTACATAACTATATAGTTCTTTATATGCTTGTTTTTGATATTCTTTGAATTTTGGTATTTCTTTTTCTATATATGCATTTCGTTCTTCCACTGCTTTACGATGAAATTTTTCTTTCATCTTTTTGGTTCCTGTTTCTGTTTCTAACGGAAAGTTGTTAATATGATTTTCGTTTACTTCTATTTCCTTTTTTATCTTTTCTTGTAATTCATTAGTCATCTTGTTCTTCCTCACTTATGATACTACTTTCTAAAAAACGAATATGCTTTTCTATTTGCTGGTACAGTACTAATATTTCTTTTGTATTATCCATAAACCCTCCTAATATTATAAAAGACCTTCTTAGAAGGCCTTCTTGTTTTTTTATCCTGCATTTTCTAATGAACTAAATTGTAAGTTGAAAGATAAGTCTCCTCCTGATGCATAGTTTTCACAGTCTACATCTTGTCCTTCTACCCACATATAAATTCTAACCTTTGTAACTCCAGCTTCTAAGTTTAATACTTCTAGATAATCAGTTGTTGGAATTCCTGATTCTGGTGTTGCTAATAATCTTGATCCTAAAGTAGTATCCATATCAGCAAAATATGTTCCATCTTGAGAGTTAACAGGTATTTTTGCTCCAGTAGCAATATCTGCTTTTACTCCATAATATTTTAATCTTGTTGCTCCTGATTGTTGTGTTCTTAATTGATAACTATCCCAAGCATTATTTACAGCTGATGCCGTATGAACATCATAATTTGGTTCCCAAATTTTTACTTCAGTTGAATCTGCTGCTTTTAATTTTTGAATTTCAGCTGGTGCAGTTCCTGCATCTGCATGACCTTGTGGTACAAAAGCAACACGTGCAGCATTTTCAATTGATGTATCTGTTGCTCCAGCAACTACATTTGAGTTAGATGTTAGACGGATTTCCATAGCTTCATTTGTTTGGAAGAATAAGTCAAATGCTATAAAATCTCCATTCGTACCATTTGTTTCTGTTGATTTTGTAGCAGATAAAACTAAATGACCTTCTCCTTCATCGTTAACAAGTTCTCCTTTGAACATTTTTATAAAACCTGTATCAGGATCTACTTCTCCGATTGATGATACTGGTGTTGTTTGTCCAGCAGGCACTTGATTTACTGCAGTTGTATAGTTTGTTTGTGCTCCTAAAATATCATCTTTTGTAATTAATGTTTTCCAATTAGTAGCATCTACTGATATTTGTAAACCAGTAGAAGTAGAAACATTAACATCTAATTGATCAACTGTAACGGTTCTATTGGCAGTAAACCATGTATAAGTTGATGCTGTTAAGATTACTCCTACAAATAATATCATAATCAATGATAATAATATTTTTCTTTTTTTCTTTTTTTGCTTTTGATCTTTTTTCATCTTTTTCACTCCTTATTAATTCTTTGCTATATGTTCTTCTGTGATATCCATATGCATTTTAATTTCTCCCCCTAACAGATCGTTTTTGCATTCTGGATCATCGCCTTCTATCCATACAACAATAGTAAAGCGATCTTTACTGCCTGGCTTTAAGTTTTTCCTTTGTTCCAAAACAGCGATGTTTTTCGATACAAATTTTTTTGTACCTAGTTCCTTTTTATTGGTAACCTTGCTCTTTTTGGCATAGACTGTAGGTTTTCCATTTCGATAAATCATAATGCGGATTGCTTCATCTACATTTTTTATTGTATCATCGATATCTACTTCATACCAGTAATGCACCTTTTCTTCTCCTGCGTTTACAACATAAAATGTGTAAGCAATATAATTATCTCCATTATGAGCACCCGTTGCCTCAGTATCAATATTTTCAGGAAGCCATTTTATTGAAATGTTATCCATATAATCTATGGTGTCTGCCGATAATTGTCTAGTTTTAGATTTCTTTTTACCATCTTCCGATAAATATACATTCTTTCTATTTGACATGTTTTTATCTAAAGACACAGTAAACCTTCCACCATCGTAGACGATATACAAAAATAAATAAACAATAGATAAAAATATAATTAATAGTAAGAATGCGATTTTTACTAATTTTGAGAAAACTTTCTTCCTGTATATCTTTTCCGCTTCTACATTTACTGTATTAATTGCCATTTTTTATCACCACTTGTTTTTTATTTTCTAGTACATCACTTTGCTCCCTTTCCTACTATGTCATATCTATTTTATCTTGTTTTTTTATAACTGACAAGAGGTATTTTTCGAGTTTACAATTTTTTACGTGAATGTTCCTCTTCTCTTTTAGTTTGCCTCTTTTTTCCTTGTAACATTCCTTCTATTTCTAAAACAATACTTTTATTTACCGTTTTTGTTTGTATTACTTGATTTTCAGGTGCTAAATCTAGTTGTTTTTCTAATTCTTTGTCTATATATGGCTCTATTTTTTTAGCATCATATTTATCTTTTATCCGTCCTCTTTTTTTAGAATTATAAATTGCTTCTAGACTCATCATTTGATAACAATGATTATGATAGGTTCTAGGCACTTTAGGAAATGCTATCTTTGTGTAGTCTTTATCATAATGTCTCTCTTGTACTAATAGTTTATCATTTTCATAGTAATATGACTTTAGAGTAACACTGTCATCAAATTCTCTTTCAAATAGAAATAATCCTATACTCATTGGTTTATTCTTACATACGATTTCAAATTCATGACCTGTTTTTCCTTTTTTCTTTAAAGAACTTTTAAAAGTAAACTCGCTACTTTCATCTACTACCTTTTTTAATTCTAATAATTCATTTTCGTTTATAAATAAGTCTAAGTCACCATGAAATCTTTCTAATCTTTGATTGGTGGCAATATATCCCATTAATCCACCAGTATAGAAACAATCAAAGTTATTTTCAATTAAACCATTTAATTTATCAAAAGTTTCTATTACTAGTTCGTGATTTTCTCTTAGAGATGTATTTTGATGATCAAAGTTTCTACTTTTTAACCAAAATAGTCTATTTAGTAAATCATCTATCGTTTTATATTCTTCTGTACTTAACGATAAAATATCTTCCGCATTTGAAAAGATTTGCTCTTCTGTTAATATTTTTCGTTCATAGAATCTGTTTAATGTAATTAATATATAATCAATTGCTTCTTGGTCTTTCATTTTTGATATCGTATTGATTTCTCTTTCTATTACTTCTTTTTCTTTTATATTAGCTTCGTTTGCTACAGTTGTTACTAAGTGTCTTACTATTTCTTCTCTTTTTTCATTTCTATCTTTCATATTTTCACGACCTTATATGGAGATTATAACATATAATTTAGCATATAGTTTTCCTTTTATAAATAGAATTATGCTTTTTGTAGTCATAAACAATTATTTTAAATTTAACAGTTTTAGTATATAATAGATTTAATTTTAAGGGTGATACTATGTTAAATAATGAATTAGCTAATACTTCAAATAAAGAATTAGGATTTAAACATATAAAAATTGTCGATATGGAGAAATTTGGTGATTATTTGTTTTTTAGATTAGATAATGGACAAAAAGTATTAACTAATGGTGCAGAGATATATGATGTTTCTGATTATTATCATTTATCAAATATATTTCATATGGAAGATAAATTTTGTGCAGTCATGACAAAGAACTTCTCAACGTGTGTTGTGGATTTAAATACTATGGAAGTCTTATTTGAAGATGAAAATGCTTGGCATATAAGTAAACAAGACGATAGAACATTGCATGTCATTATGAAGATTGGCGGAGGCAATAATACTATCTATGATATTGAGACCAAACAATATTTACCAGCTCCAGATGATTATGAGTTTGAGAATTCATTAGGAAATAATTTATATGTATTTAGAGAACGTCATAATTCTCATACAAGTTTTTTTGATTATAAAAGATGTGTAATAAATGCTGATGGTAAAATTCTATTAAAAGATATTGATGGTTGGATAGAAATAAGTAATTATTATTTAATTATTGAAAAAGAAAAAGATTTGTGTATTGTAAAGGTTAATGAAGATTTCACATTAGATATGAAAACAATAGAACAAAATGATGAAATTATTGCGAAACCTACCTATCATAACGGGCATTTTATTATTATGGAGGCAGGAGTCATCAAAATGTTTACTCCGGATTTGGAGCTAGCCAGGGAAATTGCTGTCGATGAATTACAGGAAGTTATTGATTATGAAATTGTTTCCAATATATTAAAACTTTGCTTACCCTATACAATTGATGGAAAACAAGTAAATAAACATTTATTTGTTAACTTGAGTACTGGAAAAGCAATCTCCCATCTTCGTATTGAAGGCTATCCATATTGGACACCATTGACATATATAGGTCAAGATAGTCTTGATTCAGAAATAACAGATTATCATTTTTATAATAATAATTTTGAACCAGTTATAACCTTAGCTGCTAATAGTTATGAAAGTGTTGATAGTAATAAGGAGCGTATGTTTGTTCTCAGAACCTTTGATGGAGAAAATGAACATAGACAATTATTAAATGCTGAAAATGGTAGTATCAGAGATGTTGATTATGATTATATCCATTTTCACCTTTCCTTACCTTATGGTTATGGTGTAAATCTTTCAACGCAAAAAATGGACTTTTTTGATGAAAATCTTAATATTATCATTCCTGATTTTGATTATAACAAGTTTAATTTTAACATCTATCACGAAGGTTTTAGTTATTTTATTATCAATAATTATCTTTGTATTTATAAGCATTTTGTAGATGGTTATGGTGAATCTAGATGGAGAACAATACTTCAAAAGGCAGATGGTGAAGTAATACTAGATTCTATCAAACACAAATGTTATGCCATGGGAAATTTCATCCAAATTGTCCATAATGAAGATAGTGAGTTTTTAAATACAATTACAGGTGAAATTGGTTCCTTAGAAATTAATGCTTTAGTAGATGATACTGGTAAAATAGACTTTGAAAGAGTTAATAGTATTAATAATATTTTATCAATTGAAAGCAACACACTTTTAGGTCTACCGACATCTGAAGAGAAGCAACAAGCAAAAATTAAAAAGTTACGTTGTGATAAAAAAATAGATGATTAATCGTTTAATTATAATCATCTATTTTATTTTTGTTAATTTGTTGCTATTTTAAATAGGAGTGATTTTTGTTATATTCCTTCCCTTAAAAATTAGATAGTGTTTCCAAATAACATAAACAGGAGGACATTTCCTGAATCTTTTTTGAAATATTTATTCTTCTATACATGCATTTAATAATGTAATTATACTTATAAAATCATTATTACTTAACTTTTCTATAAATTTTAAATTTCTAATCTCATAATCTATACTTCTTATGTGTTCACATAAGACAGATCCATGTATATTCTTCGTGTCTTCTAACTTATAGTGAGTTGGAAATTCTTTTTCATTAGAGGTGATGGGACATACCATCACCATTTTCGTATTTATGTTAAAGATATTGGTACTGATAACTACTGCTGGTCTAAATCCTTTTTGCTCATGACCAATTGTAGGATTAAAATCTAAAAAAACAACATCGCCTTGTTTTGGAATATATTTTTTTACCATATTTCTCTTTCGACATTGTCATCCCAGGAAAATTCTTTCGCCAAATTTTTACCATGATACGCTTTAAATCTATCTTCTAGGGATATCTTCTTTTTTTTAGGAATACTAATAATTATTTTATCATCTTCTTGATTTATATTTAATATATCATTTGTTTTAATATTTAAATTTTTCAATATACTACTTGGGATTCTAATTCCAGAAGAATTTCCCCATTTTTGAATTCTTACTTCCATACATATCCGCTCCTTTTATCTTAGTATATACAATGTTTATACACTTTATCAATTGTATTTTATTATTATTTTATCCTATTTCATAACTATTACTAATTATTATTTTTTGTATTTTAATCCTATTATTTCTTTTTCAAATTTCATACTTCGGAGTAATTTGGGAAGTAAAAAAATAAAAACCCTTGATTTTCAAGGATTTTATAGGTATAACTGGTGCCTGCGGTCGGACTCGAACCGACACGTTATTGCTAACACTGGATTTTGAGTCCAGCGCGTCTACCAATTCCGCCACGCAGGCATTACATAATAGATTATATCATATATTTTTTTAATTTCTAGTGTTTTTATAAAAGAACTGCATTTTTTTACAGTTTGTTGATTTTTTTTGAAAGTGCACAATTAATGTGCAGTTAGTTTTAAAAATGTATATAATATCTTCTTAAGCAATTTGTTTGTCATTAAAGGAGGTAT
>CASEGV010000054.1:0-9237 GCA_949287595.1 uncultured Mycoplasmatota bacterium | reverse complement strand
TTGGAAGTTTTTTCCTTATTTTTATATAAAAAAAGTGAATCTGTGGATAACACATTTTCACTTTTTCTTTTTCCTGCTAAATTTTACCGGAACTCAAAATTTTTGTACAGGATTAACGCCATACTTCTTTTTTTCCTCCATCATATAGGAAGATACTTGACTTTCAATTTCTGCCAGAGCATCTTTAGAAATATTTGATAAAGCAATAAATTCTTTTACGGTATCTATATAAATTTTTCCCCAAAGAATTCCGCTAGTCACTTTTAAATCATTAAACATATCTGGTGTAATAGAATTCAAAAAATATCCAATTACTACTCTTTTTCTTCCAATTAATATTCTCTTGTTAGTAAGTGCAATAACAGCAGTTCCTAATATATTAAAGGGATTGTTATTTTTTTGAGCAACAAAAGCATATAAAACATGTTCATCTGCATTCAAGTGTTTTTCAACAACAGATGAATTTTGTCTAATTCTCCATCCAATAGTAAAAGGATGTCTTTTTTTAAATTCCAATGCTAACTCATATACACTTTTCATAATTTCTCCTTTTTATTCATCAATAAATCCATGCTTAGTAAAGAACTTAACATAGTTTTCCGTATCAACTAATCCACTAACCATATCAACAATTTCACCATTAGAAACAACAACTAACAACGGTGTACCGAATCCATCACTAAAGTAATCATCTGACTCCACTAACTTTTTCTCATCACTTGAAGACATTTCATCTGTATTAACATGATTAATAGTAAGTTTATATTGATATGCTATATGATGTAATATTGGTTCCGCAATTTGACAATAACCACAAGTAGGTCTAGAAAATAATACAATACTATTTTTACTTCCATCATATAAATCTAAATATTCATCAATATCAATATCATTAAAATCTTTTTTTTCATCATCTGGAACCTTAGCACTCTCTTGTTGTGCACGAGAAGTCATATCTGAGGCACTACTACCAGAAGTAGCACTATTATTACTATTAGTATCAGATTCGCTATAATTATCCCCTGCTTTAGCACTAACCGCAGATGATGCAAAATAACATAAGGCACAAACTAAAATAACACCAACTGCAATGACAATTCCTGTAACAATTTTTTTATTTCTATCATTCATTTTATTCTACTCCCTCCATACTTATACATTATAACATAGTTTATCAAAAAGAAAAGACATCCACAATATTTTCACAATAATTTGTCGAAAGAAATTATTATTTTTTAAAATCATTCATCATAAAGTAAAATGAGGACGTGATATTATCAAAACCAAAATTGGAATACCAAGAGCATTGCTTTATTACTATGATAAAGACTTATGGATAGAGTTTTTTAAAAACTTAGGAATAGATGTAATAATCAGTCCAAACACCAATAAAAAAATAGTAGATTCCGGTACCAAATTAGCACCTTCTGAAGCCTGTCTTTCTCTAAAAATATACCTAGGTCACATAATAGAATTAAAAGATAAATGTGATTATATACTGATACCTAGACTCTATTCGTTAAAAAAAAATGAGCAAGTATGTACTAATTTTAATGCTTTATATGATTTAGTAAATAACCTATTTGAGGTAGATATCCTAAATTATAATGTAGACATATCAACCAAAAACTATCAATTACTAGGTTTCTTAAGTATCGGAGAACAGTTAGGTTTTTCTTATATAAAGTCTTATAAAGCCTATAAATATGCCGAAAAAATAAAAAAGATGAAACAAAAAAAGCAAGAATTACTACAACAAAAAGAAATTGAACAAAACAAAGACAAAATTAAAATATTACTAGCAGGGCATCCATATAATCTATACGATTCTTTAATTGGAAAATCAGTAATAGACTTTCTAAAAGAAAATAATATCACAATTTTATATAGCGATAAAATAAATCATGAACTAATAGATGAAGAATGTAGGAAAATATCAACGGATATTCATTGGACTCATAATAAAGAAATTGTAGCAAGTACAAAATACTATGAAGATATAGTAGATGGTATAATTCTAATTTCATCTTTTCCTTGTGGACCCGATTCCCTAATGAATGAACAAATTAGTCACAAAATAAAAAAAGTACCAATCATCACCCTAATTTTCGAAGATTTAAACAATGATGCTGGTATTATTACTAGATTAGAAAGTTTCATAGATATTTTAAATAATTTAAAGGAGAGTTCCCATGAATAATATCATCAGTTTTCCACATTTAGGAAATTATTATCATCCGATTTCAAGGTTATTATCATTAATCACTAAAGATAAAGTTATTCCAGCTCCACCAATCACAAAAAAAACTTTAGAACTAGGAACAAAATACGCACCAGATACAGTATGTATCCCTTTTAAATATAATCTTGGTAATTTTATTGAAAGTCTAGAACAAGGAGCAAATGTTTTATTTACCGCAGGAGGAGGATGTAGATATCGTTATTATGCAGAAGTAACAGAAACTATTTTAAAGGATCTAGGTTATAATTTTAAGTTTTACAAATTAATAAAACAAGACATGATTAACTGGAAAGATGCCTATGATATTTTTAAAGAAATTAATCCCAATCTAACAATACCACATTTCATTCACAGTATTATTTATACACTACTCTATATTTTTTATATGGATGAAATAGATAAAATAATCAGAAAAAACATCGGATTTGAAATAGAAAAAAATGCTCATCAAACTCTACAAAAAGAAATGTTTAAGGACTTTAATAAAACATCATCCCTAACAAAATTAACATTATTGTATAAAAAATATAAAAAAAAGTTTAAAAAAATAAAAACGAATAAACCAAAAGATTGTTTAAAAGTAGGAATAATTGGAGAACTATATACTTCAATGGAACCATATTCAAACTATGACTTGGAAAAAGAACTTGCAAAAGAACATATAGAAATTAAAAGATTTACGAATCTGTCTTACCTATTATGGCAAAAACCATTATTAAGAAGAAGATTAAAAAAGAAAACAAAAAAATACTGTAAATATAAATTAGGAGCCGATGGCCTAGATAATGTTTATCGTTCTATTTATTTAGGCAAGAAAAAATATGATGGAATAATTCATATAAAACCATTCGGCTGTACTCCAGAAATAACCGCAATACCAATTATTCAAAAGGTATGCAATGATTACGAAATTCCAATTATTTTCTTTTCTTATGATTCTGAAACAGGATCAGAAGGAATAAATACTAGATTAGAAGCATTCAAAGATTTAATTACCATAAGGAGGAATAAAATTGACAAAAGCTTATCTAGGAATTGATATTGGTTCCATTTCTACAAAAGGTGTTGTAATTGATAAAGATAACAACATAGTAGCAAGTACTTATCTTTGGACCAGAGGGACTCCTCTAAAAGCCGTAAAAGAAGTTTTAGTAAACATCAAAAAACAACTACCAAAAAATTACAAAGTAGTTGGTGTTGGAACAACAGGATCAGCTAGAAAATTAGTAGGTACAATTTTAGGAGCTAATATTATAAAAAATGAAATAACTGCCCATGCCATAGGAACACTATCAAAATATCCCGATATTAGAACCATTATTGAAATTGGCGGACAAGATTCAAAAATTATCCTCTTAAAAGATCAAGTAGTAATAGATTACGCTATGAATACGCTTTGTGCAGCAGGTACAGGAGCATTCCTATCAAGTCAAGCAGAAAGATTAGATATTCCAGTAGAAGAATTTGGTTCTATTGCATTAACCAGTAACAATCCCACTCCTATTGCCGCTAGATGTACTGTCTTTGCAGAAAGTGACTTAGTTCATAAAGCACAAATGGGACATAAAAAAGAAGACATTGTTGCAGGTCTTTGTAAAAGTGTAGCTCTAAATTATCTAAACAACGTCGGGAAAGGAAAAAAGATAGCATCTCCTATTATCTTTCAAGGAGGTGTATCGAAAAATATTGGCGTAGTAAAAGCTTTCGAAAAAATATTAAACGAAAAGATTATAACAGATGAAAACGGACATCTTCTGGGAGCTTTAGGAGTAGCAATTCTTTCCAAAAAAGAACCAGAAATTAACTTTTCGTTTGACATCGTAGAAGAAGACTTTGAAACATCAAGCATCAACTGTTCAGGATGTCCTAATAATTGTGAAATTATTTGCATAAAAAAAGATGATAAATTATTAGACTCCTGGGGAAATCGTTGTGAAAAAGGAAAAAAAGTAGTTACAAATGATAAGTTAAAACTTTAGAAGAATTAGAAGGACGAACAATATCTTTTTCTTTTGCTTGATAAGATTTTCCATCATAATAAATATCATAAATAACATTTAAATAATCATAAGATGATGTTAGCATAAAAGCTAACTTTTTTCTTGATGAAGAAATATTAGATGGCAAGAACACTACTCCAGAACGGTAACATTCCCTTTTTTTAGATGTATCCATAAATACAACATTTCCTTCCATTGCTATTTTTATAGCAATTAAATTTCTTGTACCATGATACAAATCAAGCGAACTAACAGTTTCATATTTTACTTTTGATAAATGCTCTTGCCAATATTCCAAATGATTATGATAAAGAGGATTTTCATATAATATATCAATAGTTCGATTAATTAAAAAGCTGTTATGAATAACAAAAATTTTAATGTCTCGCTTTGGCATGTACCGAATGTCTATCAAAATAATTTTTTACCGCTACCGAACCATCTTCAAAATAATTATCCTTAATATTATGTGCTACATCCTGATACTCTTTAACTTCTATCTCCTTAAAGTAATTAATATAAGGATCTAATTGTGCTATTGCTTCATTTTGAGCATCTGTTGGATTCTCAGGAATTAATAACTGCCCATGAATTCCATGCAAAAAGAATGTTGGTCCTTCATAAGTAGTAGTATTATTAAATAAAACATTACCCTCCCCTAAAAATTCAAAAATAGGAGCATAAATATTTCCTTGTTCTATTTTATTAGCTAACTCTTGCTTTTCAGGAAAATAATTTTCAACCAATTTAGCCATATAATGCTCATGATGAGTACACTTCACTTCCTTACCATGAATAGAAATTATTTTTCCATCATTACTAGTATCTGAATAAAAAATCGTTCCATCTGGACGAATAAGAACAAACTTGGGATGACTAGTTATATCATCTACCGTTCCGGGCTGTTTTAAATAAATACTCTGATTCATAAAATCAATTGCTTCCATATATATTACCTCCAATTATTATATTTATAGTATATCACTTAATAATAATATTTATCTTTTATTTTGTCTTAATCTTTGATTAACCATTCTGTTTTGCTGCTTAATCATTTTTTTCATATTAATTTTAAAAATATCATCAGAAGATTGTTCATCATAAGTATCCACCACTTGATCTTTTTCTTCAATAACCATAACACCTAAATTTTCATCCTGATTGTCAAAAGAAAAAAGCTCAAAGCCATCAGAAATAGAATGGACTAGTTTTTGATTTTCTAAACAATAATCTTTATAGCTAACCGAAACAATTACTACTTTCATTATTTTCTCTCTAAGTACTCCTCATAAGGAATAGCTCTGTCGACTATCTTACCATTATCCAAAATTTCAATAACCCTATTCGCAACAGTACTATTTAGTTCATAATCACGAGAAGTAAATAAAATTTCTCCTTTAAAATTAGTCATACCCTTATTTAAGGAAGTAATACTTTCCAAATCCAAATGGTTCGTTGGTTCATCTAAAATCAAGAAATTAGGTTCTTCTAACATCATCTTAGATAACATACAACGAGCTTTTTCTCCTCCAGATAAAACAGATACTTTTTTAAACACATCTTCACCAGAAAATAACATTCTACCTAAAAATCCTCGAAGAACAGTCTCGTCTTTAACATCATAATACTGACCAATCCACTCCATAATATTTTTATCAGTATTAAAGTACTCCGTATTATCTTGTGGTAAATAACCATAATTAATAGTCTTACCCCATTCAATAGTTCCTTCATCATACTCTTCTTTTCCAGCTAAAATATTAAATAACGTCGTTTTAACAAAATCATCTTGTGCCAAAAGCGTAATTTTATCGCCCTTTAAAACTGTAAAAGAAACATGGTCTAAAATTGTCTTTCCATCGATAACCTTAGTTAAATTTTCAACTTTTAAAATTTCCTTTCCAGCTTCTTTTTCTATCTTAAAATCAATATATGGATATTTTCTAGAAGATGGAACAATTTCATCTAACTGAATTTTATCTAATAATTTTTTACGAGAAGTAGCCTGTTTTGATTTAGAAGCATTGGCACTAAATCTAGCAATAAATGCCTGCAACTCCTTAATTTTTTCTTCTTTCTTCTTATTAGATTCCTTCATTTGTTTTTGTAAAAGTTCACTAGACTCATACCAAAAATCATAGTTACCTACATATAATTTAATCTTTCCATAATCAATATCTGCAATATGAGTACACACTTTATTTAAAAAGTGACGATCGTGAGATACAATAATCACAGTATTATTAAAATTAATTAAAAACTCTTCTAACCATTTAATAGCTTCAATATCCAAACTATTAGTAGGCTCATCTAAAAGTAAAATATCAGGATCTCCAAATAACGCTTGAGCAAGTAACACTTTAACTCTTAACTTAACAGGAATATCTTTCATCTTCATAGAATGATACTCCATATCAACACCTAAACTATTTAATAATGTAGCAGCATCGCTTTCTGCATTCCAACCATCAAGTTCCATAAATTCTGCTTCCAAATTAGCAAGCCTCATGCCATCTTCTTCACTAAATTCTGTTTGCATATACATTTTATTTTTCTCTGTCATGATACTATATAATTTTTCATTTCCCATCATAACAACATCTAAAACTGTATCGTCTTCATATTGATAATGATCCTGTCTTAAGAACGAAATTCTTTCTCCCTTAGAAACAATAACTTCTCCTGTAGTAGTTTCAACTTCACCAGACAATACTTTTAAAAACGTACTCTTTCCAGACCCGTTTGCACCAATTAGTCCATAGCAATTTCCACTAGTAAACTTAATATTAACGTCCTCAAACAAAGTACGCTTACCAAACTTCAAACTAACATTATTTACTTGAATCATTTTTATCACCTCAAAACTCCTTAAATTTTACTATAGAAAAGAAAAAAAGACAAGCAACTTACATCACTTTTCTTTTAACATATTCACCTAAATTATCTTCTTTGATATCTCGAGCAATATAATCCATTAATTCACCAGGATAGTTTTCATATATTTTTTTAAACTTCTCTAGTTTATCATAATCATACTTCTGTTTTCCAATCACATCAGTAGTATACCTACTCAAAACTCTATGATAAATAAAGAAATCAACCTGTGTCCTATTTTCTTTATATATATCATCAACAGACAACTCATAATTACGAATAAAACGCCCTGGATCATAAAAATAAATACCATAATTAAACGAATGATTCGTAACAAAATAAGAGTT
The DNA here is from genome assembly GCA_949287595.1 of uncultured Mycoplasmatota bacterium. Lineage (GTDB taxonomy): Bacteria > Bacillota_I > Bacilli_A > RF39 > UBA660 > Faecimonas. The sequence continues at coordinate 1,774 of CASEGV010000054.1, read as the reverse complement.
AGGTGTTAAATCACTAACAACCACATGATTATTGGCTAAAGTAAAACAATCTTTTTTTAGTAACCTAAAATCATCTAAAATCAATTCCTTAGGCAAACTCATATAATGAAGTAAACCTAAATCTTTAACATAAAAAGTAGTATATCCTTTAAACTGTAAAAACACATTATATAAAGTATGTCTTGGAAGCAAAATTCTTTCAGTTTCAATATTCTCTAAATAATGTGTATCGCTTAAGTTTAATCGATCAAACTCAGACCAAGTACGATAATATTTATAGGAAAACTTTCCCTTTCTATAAGCCTTCCCTTCTTCACCTTTTCCTATATATTCCCAGGGAAACAACACAGAAAGACCATTCTTACTAACTACAATTTTCAAATACCTCTCCTCCCTGCAAATAAAAATTATAAACTAGAAAACTCAACTAATTTTTGATAAATAATAATAATTTGTTCAATTTCTTCTGATTTCATACCAATTCCTTTTAATAAAGATGCTACATCAATCTCATTCTTCTTAGACTTCTTTTTCTCTTGTAATTTTTCTAGTTTCTGAGAAACGATTTCAATACTTTCTATATCACTAAGAATCTTCTTACTATCCACTTGCATAATTCCTTGTTTTTTAGGAACATGATCAAACTGATATCGAAAATAATCCAACTGTCTAAAAAAACTAGGGCGCTTATAGTTTTCAAAAATCATAATAGCATAAATCAAAAAACGCATATCACCTTGAACACTAATATCTTTTCCATATTTTTGTTTCATTTTAGCATACTGTAAAATAATATATTGTCCTCGTTCAGCAATAGAAAACTTCTTAGTACTATTCTGAATTGATATCATATCAGGTCTATGAAAAAAATGATAAATAAATAAAATAATAAATACCCAGAGTAAAAACTTCAACTGTTCTGGATTTAAAAACACCATATCTACTTGTCTAATAATAAACTGATTAAGTAAATACGCGACCACAACATTACCTAAATATAAAGGTAAAACTCCCTCTTCCTTAGAAAAGAAATCTTTCTCTAATAAATAAGTAGTATAAAGCATTCGAATCAAAAACTCAAAAATAACAATGATAAAGATATCATCACAAAAAGCATTCAAATGAAAATAGCTAGCAACACTTGCTAAAAAAACTAAGAAAATATTAGTAAATAAAACATATTGAATCTTAGTTAAAGAAAACCTTTTTACAATAAAATTAAGAAACATGAATAATAAAAAGGAAAAAAATACATAACTAATAAAAACTAAAAATTCCATGATAATCCCCCTAAAATTTATGCTTATTATACTACAATATCACAAAATAAACAAGGTAATATCATCATATACTATTTACGTCTTCTAAATAAATGTTCACCACTTTTTATACTTTTTTGAATAGGACTTTTAGAATTCAATTGTTCTATACCCTGTTCTGTTAAATGAATCTGACTAGATACCGCTTTAAAACAAGCAGAATTAGAAAGCATCATAGTAATATCTTTCTCTGAAAAACCACTACTTCTTAAATAATTTTCTACTTTCTGTTTTTCTAAATCTTCCACCATTCTTCACCTCACTATTTAAAGTAAATTAAAATTTAAAAAAAGGCAACTATTAGTTTGCCTTTTCTCTAAAAATTAATGAAAAAATAAATCTAACCAATGGTCCTGCAGAACAAAAGAATTAAGTAAACTTAATTCGCCTTGGTCGTCACCTTCCAAGTTTCCTGCTTCATAGACTAGGTATCCCTACTTCTCCACAGGCTTAAC
>CASEGV010000053.1:0-9264 GCA_949287595.1 uncultured Mycoplasmatota bacterium | reverse complement strand
AGTTTTTTTGATTTTTTTGCCATTCTATTATCACCACTTTTTATTCCTTACATATATATTAACATAAAAAACGCACAATTTCTCATGCGTTTATCCTGGCAATAGACTAATCTCTATTGCTTTCTCTAGAGTGTGTAAAAAAAATTGTGTAAATGCTCTAACCATGATATATGAAGCAAAATATTTTGCTTCTTTTTTTGTCATTTAAATAATAACATATGATATTTAATTTTCAAAGAACATTATATTCTATTATCAAACATAATAGACAATTCAGATAAAATCGGTCCCCAATTTCTATAGGCTTGATCCCATTTCTTAGATATGTTTTTGGTAGATAAATATAAGCATTTTAGTAAGGACATATCTGTAGGAAATACAGATTTAGTTTTTGTATATTTTCTAAATTGCCTATTAAGGGATTCTATAGTATTCGTTGTATACATAATCTTTCTAATTTTATCCGAAAATTGGAAGAATGGACAAATCGCATCCCAATTTGATTCCCATGTTTTAAATGCGGATGCATATTTATCAGACCATTTATTTTTTACTTCTTGTAATTTCTCATATCCTTGTTCTTCTGTTGATGAAGTATAGATTAATTTTAAGTCAGATGTAAATTCTTTTAAATCTTTATAATTAACAAATTTAACTGAATTTCTTATCATATGTACTATACATCTTTGTTGAATAGTCTTAGGAAATGCTGCATCAATCGCTTCTTTTATTCCTGTTAAATTATCGCTACACATTATTAAAATATCTTTTACTCCTCGTTGCTGTAATTCATTTAATACTCCAAGCCAATATTTAGCTGATTCATTTTCTCCTATCCATATGCCTAGAACTTCTTTAAACCCTTCACAATTTATTCCCAAGACAATATAGGCAGCTTTTTTCACAATTCTGTTATCTTCTCTTACATTAAAGTGAACTGCATCTATAAATACAAATGGATATACTTCATCTAATGGTCTTTCTTGCCATTCTTTTATCTCTGGTATTATTTGGTCAGTTATATTACTAACCATTGTTGCGGATACTTCTATACCATATAAATCCTGTATTTGTTCATTGATTTCCCTAGTTGTTAATCCTCTCCCGTAAAGAGATATTATCTTATCTTCAATTCCTGATACATCTCTTTTATTTTTAGGAACAATTTTAGGTTCAAACTCTCCATTTCTGTCCCTTGGTGTTTCAAATTCAAACTCTCCAAATTCACTCTTTAAATTCTTTTTAGTAGAACCATTTCTATAATTGGTTTTTTCTATTTTTTTATCATATTTTGAATATCCCATGGAGGAATCAAATTCTGCATTCATCATTTGTTGTAATGCATCTTTAAATAAGTCTTTTATGGCTCCTGATAAGTCTTGAGCTGTTTCAATCTCATAATTTTCTTGTAATATTTTTAATAAATCTTTTCCTTTGGTATTTTTTTCTTTCATAATAAAAATCTCTCCATTTCTTTTTATTTTATCATGGAAAGATTTCTATTTACACAGATTTATTTACAGACTCTTTCTCTATTAATTTAACTTATATCTGAGCCTCTAAAGAAGCTAGCTTTTCTTGTTCTTCTTTTAATTTTTCACGATCCATATCTACAATATTCTTTGGTGCTTTATTTACATAATTTTCATTAGAAAGAAGTTTTTCTCGCCTTTCAATAGAAGCTTTTAATTTTTTTATTTCTTCTTGTAATTGTTCTTTATTTACTTCATTTTCAAAATAATAAGTAATCTGAACTAAAGATGACTGATAAGAGATTGTCTGATAATTAGCAAGGTCATCATGATTAGTAATTAAATTATCATCCGTAATTTTTAATTGAGAACGATAAATATATTCTAAATCTTTACTAGTATCTAACTGAACTTTAGCATCCTTCTTGACTCCATTGGTAACTTTTAAATTACGAATTTCAGTTAAATCAGTAATTGCTTTTGTAACATCTTCAGAGTCGTTTACAAAAACTTCATTCTCATTATATGTAGGATAAGAACTAATCATAATAGATTCACTATCTCTAACTGGAAGCTTATCATAAATCTCTTCCGTTACATAAGGCATAAATGGATGTAACAATTTCAAAATGGTAGTAAGAACATCTAATAGCACACTCTTAGTAGTATCATTCATTAACGCTTTACTAAGTTCAATATAATTATCGCAGAAATCTTCCCAAATAAATTGATACAAAGTATTACCAACATTATGGAAATCATAACTATCCATATTTTTAGTAACTTCTTGAATTAATTGATTTTTAGCAGTCAAAATCCATTTATCTGCTTTACTTAAATTACTAAACGTAATTTTTTCTTTTGTTAAATCTTCAATATTCATTAAAACATAACGAGAAGCATTCCATAATTTATTAATAAAATTCCAAGTAGATTTTACTTTTTCTTCATCGTAACGTAAATCTGTACCAGGAGCTGTATTGGTTGTTAAAAAGAAACGTAAGCTATCAGCACCATACTTATCAATAACATCCATTGGATCTACCCCATTACCTAAAGATTTACTCATCTTACGTCCTTCTTTATCACGAATAAGACCATGAATAAGACAATCTTTAAATGGACGCTTTCCAGTAAACTCTAAACCTTGGAAAGTCATACGATTTACCCAGAATGGAATAATATCATATCCAGTAACTAATACGTTATTTGGATAATATCTTTTAAAATCTTCTGTTTCTTCAGGCCAACCCAAAGTAGAAAATGGCCATAAAGCTGATGAGAACCAAGTATCAAGAACATCCTCATCTTGTACCCAGCCCTCACCTTCTGGAGCACTAAGTCCAACATAAACTTCATCCCCGCGATACCAAGCAGGAATTCTGTGTCCCCACCAAAGTTGTCTAGAAATACACCAATCATAAGTGATTTCCATCCAATGATTCATCGTCTTCTCATAACGCTCTGGTACAAAGTTAACCTTTGTATCTTTATTTTTTTGATTTTCTAAAACTCGATCAGCAAGAGGTCTCATCTTAACAAACCATTGCTTAGAAAGAGTTGGCTCAACGACTGCATCACTTCGCTCACTATGACCAACATTATGAACCATTTCTTCAACACGAATCAATAAATCTTTCTCTTTCAAGTCTTCTAATAATTTCTCACGACACTCCTCACGAGTCATTCCTTCATATCCAGGGGCATTCTCGTTCATAGTAGCATCCAAATTCATAACAACAACTCTTGGTAGATTATGACGCATACCTACTTCATAATCATTAGGATCATGAGCAGGCGTAATTTTAACTACACCAGTACCAAACTCAGAATCTGCATGCATATCACCAACGATTGGAATTTCTTTATTAACAATTGGTAAAATAACCGTTTTTCCAATTAAATGATTATAGCGATCATCCTTAGGATTAACTGCAACCGCCGTATCACCAAATAAAGTTTCAGGACGAGTCGTTGCTACATCCAAATAATCATCTGTTCCAGTAATAAAATACTTAATATGGTAAAATGCACCTTTATCTTCTTTATAAATAACTTCTTCATTAGAAAGTGCTGTCATCTGAACTGGGTCCCAGTTAATAATTCGCTCTCCTCGATAAATTAAACCTTTTTCATAAAGTTTAACAAATACATAATTAACTGCATCGTTAAGGCCTTTATCTAAGGTAAATCTTTCTTTCGTATAATCAAGACTTAGTCCCAACTTTGCCCATTGCTCGTGAATAGTATTTGCATATTCATCTTTCCAATTCCAAGCATGGTTAAGCCATTCATCACGAGAAATTCCACGAGGATTTATTCCTATATCTCGAAGACGTTTATCAACTTTAGCTTGAGTCGCAATACCAGCATGATCCATTCCAGGAAGCCATAATGTATCATATCCCTGCATTCTCTTATAACGAATCAAAATATCTTGAAGCGTTGTATCCCAGGCATGACCTAGATGAAGCTTACCTGTTACATTTGGAGGAGGTATTACAATGCAATAAGGTGTTTTATCACTCTTACTATCAGACTTAAAATATCCTTTACTCTTCCATTCTTCATATTTGTTTTTTTCTACTTCTACATGATTATATTTTTTATCTAACATAATATATATCCTTCCTCTCTATCTACAAATTACTTTATACAAATTTTAAACAGACTCGTACATAATCACCTTTAAATACATATTTCATAGTATCACCTCTTAACAAAAAAACGAGCTTCATCCAAAGGACGAAAACTCGTGGTACCACCTTATTTTATAGAATTAAAATTCTATCTCAACATCGTAACGTGATGAACGGATATTTCTTACTACTAGTTCAGAAACTCTGCTCCACTGCTACCTTCAAAATAGTTTATCAGCTATTTCCACCATCCATAGCCTCTCTAAAGACTCGCTATTTTTACTCCTCAGCATCATCGCATCTACGAATGATTATAACGCATATTACCATCTTTTTCAAGAGTAATTTCTATTTAAACTATTTCTCATCAATCTTTTTAACTTCAGAATACTCTTTCCCTTTTAAATCAATAATTGCTTTCTTAATCGTCAAATTATGAGTAAGCTTTCCAGAATTAGGATCAGATATTCCCTCATTTTTAACAATTCGATTAATATTTTTCTTTCCATCAATAACTTTACCAAATGCCGCATACTCTCCATTCAAGCTTTCTGCTTTACCCAACATAATAAAGAACTGACTACCAGCAGAATCATAATCCTCACTACGAGCCATGGAAACAATCCATTTATCATGTTTTAAATCATTATCAAAGCCATTTTCACTAAACTCACCTTTAATCGTATATCCAGGCCCGCCAGTACCATTCCCGTTAGGGTCTCCACCTTGTAATACAAAATCTTTTACCAAGCGATGAAATGTATTATTATCATAAAATCCAGATTTTACTAAAGAAATAAAATTATTAACAGTATTAGGAGCAACATCAGGATAAAGTTCCATAACAATAGACCCGTAATCCTCAACGTACATAGCAACTACTGGATTTTTAGTATCATACTGATCAAGAGTTGCTTCATTACCATCCATATCATAAGAAATGCCAAGCAAATCCTCTTTCACTCCACACCCTGTTAAAGTAAAAAATGTAGCAATAGTAACAAACACCAATAATATTTTTTTCATATCATTTCTCCTTCTTTAAAATATCACGTGCCGCAACCAATCCCGTTGCAGCAGCAACTACTATATTCCCTGCTTTTCCAGCACCATCACCAATAAAATATATATCTTCTGATTTTAGCTTAAAATGATTATCCGTCTCAATTTCATTACTAAAAAACTTAATTTCTGGTCCATAAAGAAGTGTCTCATCATTATTAACACCAGGAATAATCTTATCTAGCTTCTGTAATCCCTCTAAAATATTAGTAATAATACGATGAGGTAAAACTAAAGCAAGATCTCCAGGAACACAATCCTTTAACGTTGGTTCTACAAACCCCTGATTAATTCGATGCCAAGTAGATCTTCTTCCACTTCTAAGATCCTTAAGAGATTGAATTATCGGCTTAGAATCTCCTAACACATTAGCAATTCTAGCAATAGACTCACCATAAAGTCTAGTATTAGTAACTGGCTCTGTCAAATGAACACGACTGATAAATGCAAAATTACTATTATTAGACTTCACATCCTTTAATGCATGACCATTAACACAAATATAACCATAATAATTCTCTTTTGCAACAAATCCACCAGGGTTTGTACAAAATGTCCTAATCTCATCACCATAAGTATCCGTACGAATAAAAATAGTAGGATCATATATTACATTAGTAATATCCTCTAAAATTTCTTTTCTAACTTCAACCCTAACACCAATCTCTATACTTTGAGACAAATACGGAATATGATACTTATCGGCTAATTCTTGAATCCATTTTGCTCCCGTTCTTCCAGGAGCAACAACCACCTTACGAGCAGTAAGCTTTTTCTTACCATATATAACTTCATATCCACTATCAACAGAAATAATATCAGAAACATCAGTATTCTCATACAAAACAACACCATGCTCTTCTAAATAATTACTAAATTCATCAATATATTCAGGCAAGTGATCACTTCCTAAATGTTTTTGACGAATTAATAATAATCTGGCACCTTGAATTGCAACTTTTCGCTTAATCTTCAAAGCCTCTTCCATATTACTAGGAAAAACTTCACTATCCATACCAAACTGAGTAAATATCTTTTCAGTATCATCAATCAATTGATTTGCTTCAGACTCACTCATATACTTAAACAAATCACTTTTCCCAAGTTTAGGAATGAAATTCAATTTTCCATCAGAAAAAGTACCCGCGCCACCATATCCAGATAAAATACGACAAGGATTACAATTTACACATTTCGTTTTATATTTATTCATAGGACAAAACCTAGTTTTTACTTTTTGACCTTTATCCATCAAAGCTACTTTTAAATCTTTATTTTTTGTTATAAGTTCATAAGCAGTAAATAATCCAGCAGGACCTGCCCCTATTATTACAACATCATATTCCATATTCATCACCATAATTATTGTACCATAAAAATTAAAAACATCCTACTTTTCTAATGTCAACTAAAAAACAAAAAACTAGGAATTATTTTTACTTAAACAAAATTATGATACAATAATATTGGTGATAAGATGACAACAAGAACAGAAAGAAATGAAGAAAAACAGAAAGAAATTATAAAAGAAGAAAATCGAGAATTAAGAAAAAAAATTGTTTTAACCAGTCTAAAAGTCATCTTCATAGTAATGATAATAAGCATCTCTTTTTTCCTATATACTACATATATATCTTCTAAATTAATTACTGTGAAAGAAGAACGAATCATTGACGAAAAGATACCATCTAGTTTTGACGGAGTAAAAATAATTCAATTATCAGATATTCATTATGGTTCAACAATTTTTATAAAAGACATAAAAAAAATAGTAAAATTAATTAATCGTAGAAATCCAGACTTAGTAGTATTTACTGGAGACCTAATTAACAAAGATTATAAATTAAAATCTAAAGAACAAGAAAAATTAATTAGTGAATTAAAAAAAATAAAATCAACAATCGGAAAATACGCAATCTTTGGTGAAGAAGATCAAGAACAATTTACTACAATTATGAATCAAAGTAATTTTACTATTCTAAATAATGATTATGAATTAATTTATAACAATAGCAATACACCTATTCTTTTAATTGGATTAAATAGTAGTCTATCAGGAAATATAAATATCAATCAAGCTTATCAATATTTTCAAGAACCAACACATAATTCTAATATTTATACAATTACTTTATTACATGAACCAGATTCTGTAGATGATATCTTGGCAAGTTATCAAACAAATCTCTTCCTAGCAGGGCATTCTCATAATGGTCAAGTAGCTATACCATACCTAGGAGGTATTTTAAAAAAAGAAGGAGCAAACAAATATATAAATGCATTTTATCAATTAGGACAATCAAAATTATATATATCTAGTGGAATAGGAACTACCGATAACGGTTTTCGCCTTTTCTGCAGACCAAGCATTAACTTTTTCAGATTATCACAAAAATAATTTTTTTAACCAGTGAAAGAAAGAAAATGACTCTTTCTTTTTTATTTTATGGTAAATTGGTAATTCGCCAATTTTTTCATTCGATAAAAAAATTTCTATAGTACCGATTTCATCTGTTGCAGAATCATCAAGAAAATGAACAACAGTTTTAATATCATCTACTTCATTTGACGTAAGTGGATAATAAAATGAATCTTGAAGATAAATATCTTCATCTACAAATTCCTTATCAATCTTAAAATTATTCTTATCAATGATTTTATATCGCTTATACTTTGAAAAAGTATTTTCATATAAATCAATATGATTATTATATATATCACCATCAGATAAAGTAACAATCGTCAAATTAAGGCCATTTTTTGAAGAAGTAGTTACGAGTGTTTTCCCAGCTCTTGGCGTATAACCATTTTTTCCACCAGTACAATATTCATACGCCTTCAACAACTTATTCCGATTATACCAAAGATATGCTTTTTTTCCAGTTGAAACTTCATATTTATCAGTAGAAACAATATTACGATAAGTTTTATTTTGATAAGCATATCTGGATAATAAGGCCATATCATACGCAGTAGAATAATTTTCAGTCTCTTCATCTAACCCGTGCGGATTTCTAAATATTGTATCTTTCATTCCAATTTCTTGAGCTTTATGATTCATTAATTCAACAAATTTTTCTTCACTACCAGCAATTGCTTTAGCAATTACAACAGAAGCATCGTTTCCACTACGAAGAAGCAATCCATATAACAAGTCACGTAATTTCATCGTTTCTCCAACTTCCACATAAATATTCGTGCCATACATGGAAAGAACTTCTTCACCTACAGTAATTTTTTCTGTTAAATTTCCTTCTTCGATTGCTACAATTGCCGTCATAATTTTTGTAATAGATGCTATCAAACGCTTTTGATTCGCGTTTTTTTCATACAATACTCTTCCACTATCTAAATCCATTATAATAGAAGACTTAGCTGTATCTGCTGATACAGTAAAAGGTAAAGAAAAAAGAATGAAAATTAAAAAAAGAAAGATTTTTTTCACAAGAAATCACCTATTAAAGTATATGACACTTTTAATTATATAAAACAAAATTATATTCTATTTAAAATCGAATTTTTAACAAAAGATAAAATTAATAAATTTACATTTTTTATACCAACATACATTCTTTTTTATAATAATATATATGAGGAGGATATATATGCAGGAAAATATTGAAGAATTAATGCTAAAATTTATGAAAATTAAAAACTTAAACTGGATAGAAGGAACATCTCACGGTAAAGGTAATGTAGGAATTACATTTGAAAATCTAATAGGAAAAGAAAGGGAAAATTTTCCAATAGCAGACTATAATGGTATAGAAATAAAAACAAGCCTAAAATATAATAGTAGATTAAACTTAAATTTATTCAGTGCAACATTTGATGGGCCATACATTTATGGGATTCAATATTTAAAAAATCAATACGGATGGAATGATAAAAAATTACCAAATTATAAAATTTTTTATGCAACTGTTTCAGCAACAAAATTAACACAAGTAAATACTCATTATTTGATGAAATTAGAAATTGATTATTTTTCAAAAAGTTGTGTTAAACTTTATGACTGACAAATATAAAAGTTGTGGTATAATGATTATGCCAAACAAAATGTAGAAAGGAGTATCCTTAATCAGCTAGTC
>CASEGV010000052.1:0-9393 GCA_949287595.1 uncultured Mycoplasmatota bacterium | reverse complement strand
ATAGAGCTTATCGGTTTCGTTTGTATCCCACAACTAATCAAGTAGAGTTAATTCACAAAACATCTGGTTACACATAGAATAGTTTTATCCGAGTCACAATGAATGCAGTGTCTGCGGATATAAGAATGAGAAAGTAAAAGACTTAAGTGTTAGAAGTTGGATATGTCCAGAATGCGGAAGTTATCATGATAGAGATTATAATGCCAGTTATAATATTATGTTTGAAGGATTAAAGAAGTATATGATGGAACTAAAATAGAAAAAGAAAGAAACAAAAGAAAAACTACGGTAGCGACTATCGGATGTTAAGCCTGTGGAGAAGTAAGGTTACTTAGTCTATGAAGCAGGAAACTTGGAAGGCGACGACCAAGGCGAATTAAGTTTACTTAATTCTTTTGTTCTACGAAAATATTAAAATGCATCTAAAGATGTTTCTATCAAGTTGTTGTTTAAAGTAGAATAAAGTAAGAAAAGAAAGCGACTATCTTCTGTTAAGACTCACAAAGTAAGGTTACGTAATTTGTTTCTCTAACTTTAAATATTTGATAGAAAATAACTATAAGTTCTTTTTTCACAAACGGAAACATAAAAACTAGTAGAGGTGACTTATGTTTCTAAGAAAGATTGATGAAAGAATAAAAGTTATTTTTTTAATACTATTATTATTATTTGTATTTATTATCTTAAGAGTATTTTATGTACAAATGATTGATTATAAAAAATTAAATGAGTATGCATCTGACCTATGGAGTAGAGATTTACCATTAGAAGCAGATAGAGGACTAATACTAGATAGAAATGGAGTAGTACTAGCAGATAATCTAACCACAACATCACTAGTATTAATACCAAATCAGATAAAAGATAAAAAGAAAACAACAACTCTTCTAGCAGACATATTAGGAGTAAGCTATGATGAAATGAAAGAGCATGTCTTTAAAGAAACATCGATAGAACGTGTTCATCCTGAAGGAAGAAGATTATCATATGATGTTGCCGAAAAAATAGCAGCCTTAAAATTAGATGGTGTCTATTTAGTAAAAGAAGCCAAAAGATACTATCCCTATGGAAATATGTTATCCCATAGCTTAGGCTATGTTGGTATTGATAACCAAGGCCTATCAGGATTGGAACTACAGTATGATAAATATTTGACTGGAAAAAGTGGCGCAATAAAATACTTTTCGGATGCCAAAGGAAATAAATTAAACTTATCGGATATCTATGTAGAACCACAAGACGGAATGAATATCTCTTTAACTATAGATATCAATATTCAAAAGTCTCTAGAGCGAGAATTAGATAATGTTGTAGATATGTTTTCACCAGATATGGCTCTAGCAATCGTCATGGACCCTAATAACGGAGAAATTTTAGGAATGGCTTCCCGTCCGGATTATAATCCGAATCAATATCAAGACTACACACAAGAAGTATTAAGCAGAAATCTACCCATCTGGGCATCATATGAACCAGGTTCAACATTTAAGATTATCACAACCTCTGCTGCTGTAGAAGAAGGCGTAGTAGATCTAAATAAAGACCACTTCTATGATGCTGGAAGTGTCAATATCGATGGATCTACACTAAGGTGTTGGAAAGCCGGAGGTCACGGAGAACAAACGTTTCTACAAGTCTTGCAAAACTCTTGCAACCCGGGCTTTGTAAAAATGGGACAACTCCTAGGAAAAGAAACGTTATTTGACTACATCGACAAATTTGGCTTTGGAGAAAAAACGGGAGTAGACTTAAATGGAGAAGGGAAAGGAATCATATTTAATCTAGACCAAGTAGGAAATGTAGAACTAGCAACGACAGCCTTTGGTCAAGGAGTAAGTGTAACACCCATTCAACAAGTAACAGCTGTATCAGCAGTAGTAAATGGTGGAACACTTTATGAACCATATATCGTAAAAAGTATTTCCGAAAAAGAAACTGGTAGTATCATAGAACAAACAAAAAAGAAAAAAATAAGGCAAGTAATCAGTGAAAAAACCTCAAGAATTATGAGACATGCTCTTGAAAGTGTCGTTGCAAAAGGGGGAGGAAAAAGTGCCTATATCGAAGGATATAGAATAGGAGGAAAAACAGGTACAGCCCAGAAGGTTCAAGACGGAAGATACCTAGTAGGAAACTATATCATGTCTTTTATGGCAGTAGTACCATCAAATGACCCGGAAGCAGTTCTTTATCTGGCAATCGATAATCCTAAAAACACCGCTCTTCTTTCCAGCTACACAACAACACCAATCGCTAGACGAATTTTACTAGATATTATTGATGCTCTAGGAATAGAAAAACAAGAAGGAGAAATGAAAAAAGATTTAGAATGGACAGATATCCCAACACATAAAGTTCCAAATGTTGTAGGAAAAACAGTAGACGAAGCCAAGAAAAAATTAACAAACTTTACAATCAAATATTCAGGAAACGGAAAAAAAGTAGTAGCCCAGTCTCCAGAAGCAGGAGAAAAATTAGAAGAAGGTGGAACGGTAAGATTATTATTAGAGTAAAAAATATCTGTGATCAATTTACGTAAAATAGAAAAAATAAAAGAAAATAAAATCTTGCCTCACTGCTAAGAAAAATAATATTTTTAAATAAATTTACTTTTCCATCTAATCCTATACATATCAAAAGTTTCATTTACATTTTTTAACTTTTATAGTATAGTTTTATTAATAGTATAGGACGGTGTGTTAAGTGAATTTTTTTAATTTTAGACCATTTAAAAAGGAACCAAAAGCCCCATGGAGTAAATATTATCCAGAAGGATCAATGAATCTTCATATCCAAAATATGTCGTTATACAGTTATTTAGAAGACAAAGCTTTAACTTACGGTGATGATATCTGTCTAGATTATTATGGCAGGAAATTACGATATTCAGAATTATTAAGCAATATAGATGACTGTGCAAAAGGACTATATCATTATGGTGTAAGAAAAGGTGATGTAGTAACATTATGTCTTCCTAATACCTTAGAAGGAATAGTATCATTTTTAGCTATTAATAAGATAGGGGCAATTGCTAATTTTATTCATCCAGCAAGTAGTGAAAATGAAATTATGACCTCAGTAAACGATATGGACAGTAAAGTAATTATCGTAATTGACAGTAATTATTGGAAAATTTTAAGTATTATTAAAAAGACAAATCTAAAAAAAGTAATATTAGTAAATTTAAATAATTATATGCCATTTATTAATAAATTAAGATATCACAACAACAAAATGAAAATACAATTAACAGCAAACAGTAGAAAGTATATGACCTGGCATGATTTTATGGAAAAAGGCGAGGATACTTATTTCAAAAATTATGCAGTCAAGGGAAGTAAAGAAGATCCAGCAATCATCCTGCATAGTGGTGGAACAACAGGTACTCCAAAAGGCGTAGTATTATCAAATGGAAATTTAATGGCGAGTGTAAAAAGTGCAACGCTTGGACAAAGTTATTTAAGTCGTGGAGACGTTTGTTTAGCATTAATGCCAATATTCCATGGGTTTGGTATTATTCATAGTGTAATCTTTCCATTAACGATAGGTATGAAAGTTATTTTAAGACCAAAATTTGATGTACATGAGTATTGCTATATGGTAAAAAAATATAAACCACAAGTATTAATGGGAGTGCCAACATTATTTGAGTCTTTATTAGCAAATTGGAATGATGATATATCTCTAGATTTCTTAAAATGTGTTTTAGTCGGAGGAGATACATTAAAAAAAGGTCTAAGAGATAGACTAAATAAATTCTTGAAAAAACATGGAGCTAAGATAAAAGTTTGTGCAGGTTATGGACTAAGTGAAGCAGTCTGCGGAGTATCCCTAGGAAATCCATATAAACAAAAAGAAGATACGATAGGAATTCCACTACCAGGTATTTATGTTGGAATTTTTTCAGAAGTAGATGAAGAACTTCCTTATGGAGAAACAGGAGAAATTTGCGTATCTGGTCCAACGGTAATGTTAGGTTATTATAATAATGAAAAAGAAACGAATATTGCCTTGCATGTCCATAAAGATGGAAACATCTGGTTGCACACCGGAGATGTCGGATCTATGGATGAAGATGGATATCTTACTTTTGTAAATAGATCAAAAAGAATGATTATCTCATCCGGATATAATGTCTATCCAAACCAAATCGAAAAATTATTAGAAACACATCCATCCGTAATGTTATGTACTGTAGTAGGAATACCACATAAACGAAAAATAGAAGTTCCCAAAGCATACATCGTATTAAAGAGTAAACATAAAAAGAAAGAATTAGTAACGCTAGACTTAATGATGCTTTGTAAAAAGAACTTACCAAAATATGCTTGGCCAGTAAGTTATGAGTATATGGATAGTCTACCAACCACCAAAGTAGGAAAAATTGACTTTAAGAAATTACAAGAAACGGAAGAAAATAGAAAGAATGATGTAGAGTGAAAAGATTTATTTTTAAAAGACTAGAAAAATTAGCAACCAAAGATATAGATAATTTTACTTCAGACTTTGGATTAGCAGTAAGAAGAGTAATACATGCACCCATAAGTTTAGTTTATAGAATAGTCTTAAAAGTATTTTATAAAAAAACAGTAGTTGTCGACAGAAAAGTAAAGTTAAAAAAACATACAAGCTATGTTTTTGCCTGTAACCACTCTTTTTATTTTGATGGAGCTGGAGTAATATCAACAATAGATAGAAACTTCTATTCCCTTTTCGGGGCAACAGAACAATTACATGTAGAATTTCGAACAGTATTTATCTGGTTAAATGGCCTAATTTATGTAGATAGATTTAATAAACAAAGTAGAAAAGATTCAGTAAAAAAAATGAGTAGAGTATTACAGGCTGGAAATAGTATTATGATTTTCCCAGAGGGAAGATGGAATGATAGTGAAAACCTATTATGCCAAAAATTATTTGCAGGACCTTATAATTTATCAGTACAAAATAAAGTAGAAGTAGTTCCTGTATCTGTCTATAATGGTGATGATAATCATATATATGTAAGTTATGGAGATCCTTTAAAATTATATGAATATGATAATAAGGATAAAGCAATACAAGTCCTAAGAGATAACTTAGCTACTCTTTATTACAAACAAATCGAAAATCATTCAAAGCCATTGAAAAGAGCTAAATTAAAAGGTGATATCCATTTTAATTATATGGATGAGAGAATGGAAGAATATAGTAAAGCACACTGGCCAAGCGATTATTGCTGGGACGATGAACTATTTGACTACAAAGCAGGAGATGTTGACTTAGAAGATGTATGGAAAGATATCGATAAAGTAAATATTAATATAAAAAATATCGATAAGTTTAAAGACATACTACAAGAACTAGCTAGAAGAAAAAAATATAATTTTAAAGACTATATGAATAAAAATTATAAAAAGAAGTATTAAAGAGAGTGCCCTGGGCATTCTTTTGTTCCTGAATAGGAAATATGTTTTAAAAATACAAATAATCAAGTTAAAAAATTGACAGTATAATAAAAATAAAAACCAAGAAAAGCTATAAATAATGTAACTTTTATGATACACTTAACATGGTGAACAAAATGAACGAGGCAATTGGAGTAAAAGGTGGTAAGCGCGATAGAAAAAGAAGAATAATCATTACTGCGAACCAGAAGAAAAAATTAAAAGAAAATTATAAACGTAAAAAGCAAGCGAGAATTAAAAAGTTAGAAAAAGAGGTAAAAAACCTCCAACTAGCTTCTTTTTTAGTTGCTGTACCAATTTCTGTTGCCGGAACAACAGTGGAAACATTATTAAATCTAAGAGAAGAACAAAAAGAGGAACGCTTACAAGCCAAAGGTTTACAAATAGAAGAAAGAGCGCAAGCCAAGGCACTACAAACAGAAGAATTACATCAAGCAAACAAACTAGAACTAGGAGAAAGTGCTATCTATATAGAAGACTATCAATCAAATGATAGAAAATTTACAGACTATGGATATCCGAAAACGATTGATGGTAAAGAAGTAGTATCCTATCCTGATAAAAAAATAATAACAATAGAGAAAAAAGAATATCCAAAAGTAGTAGAAGCCAAAGTATCTCTAGAAGAAAACAACAAAAATATTACGTTAAAAGAAACGCTAGGACAACCAAATAAACAACAAGAAGAAAGAAAAAAAGTAGAAGTAAAAGAACAAAAACAAACGATAATACCAATACCAGCATCCAAGATAGAAACACTAGAAGAAAATAAAATCTTTCAAAAAATAACAGATAAAAAAATAGTTGCTGAATATGAAGAAAAATTAAAAGATGTAAAAATAGAGTTAAAAAAGTTAATTTATGAATACAATGTTTTACAACAAGCATCAGAAGACTTAACAGATTCAAAAGAGGCAGAAGAAATATTATATCAACTTAGTATTATCATAAAGAAAATAGAAGAATTAAAAAGTAAAATGAAAATAGATATAAAAGGTTTAGAAACAGATGCTTATCTTACAGACATAGTAGACCAATATATGGACGAATTTAAAAATAAAAATATTGTCTCAGAAATCAAAGACTCTGATCTTTATATTATGATTGCGGAAAAATTAGAAGAAGTAACAGAAGAAACAGGGAAACTCACTAATAAGGTAGAAGATACCAAAGACAAATTAGAATTAGATGAATCACAGTTTGATAAATTAAAGGAATCCTATTATAACTTTGAAAACTTTAATAATCAATTAATCGCTTTTCAAAGTGAACAAGACTTCTTATTAAAGGACTTAGAAAAGAAAGTAAGTGAATCAACCTCGATAACAGAACAAGTTCAGTACCGGGTACAATTAATGAATAGACAAAATAGACGTCTACTACAAATGATAGCACTACCAATGTTAATACCAGGAAATAGAAGTGCAAGAGCAATCGCCTCTGCAACCGCAGCTTATTTATATTTTATGAGAAACTTATTAAATCCTAGACTAAGACAGCAAAGATATAGAATTATTTCAGTAATTGACTATAGTAGTGAAATAGAAAGAAATATTTCAAAAATTGAAGATGCTGCAACTAGTATTAGTAAAACATCAAATAAACTAGAAGAGATGATAAGAAAAATTGAAGTAGATTTTAAAGATTATATGGATACTCTTCCCGAATGTAGAGAACTATTAAGTAATTTGAATAAATTATTAAGTGATTTAAAAGAAAAAGAAGAAGAGTTACAAAAAACAAAGCAAGAACAAGAAAAATTATTAGAAACAAACAATCAAAAAGTAAAAACATTACCTAGAACAGAAGAGGTGTAAAATTCTGTCTAAAAAAACAAAAAATGCATAATCAAGTAAGAACTATGATATAATATTGCAAGAGAAACGGAGTGAACAAAATGCTATTATTGACAAAAGCTGTCTTTGCAATAATGATAGGTTTTCTATCTTCGACAGTATTAGGACTAATTTTAATTCCTATATTAAAAAAATTACATTTAGGCCAAAGAATCAGTGTGTTTGTAGGAGAAGCACATAGAAAAAAAGAGGGAACACCAACCATTGGTGGACTAATATTTATTATTCCAACGGTAGTCGCAACCATTGCTTTAACATTGACACATAAAATACCTTATACATCCAATCTAGGAATTGTCCTACTAGTATTCCTAGGATATGCATGTATTGGTTTCCTAGATGATTTCTTATCGATAAAAAGAGGTAAAAATGAAGGTCTAACTACCTATCAAAAATTATTTATGCAAGTATTGATTGCTATTGGATTTTTCTATATATATATGAGAAATGGCGGACAGACATCCTGGGTAGTAGGGACATTACATATCGATTTAGAAATGGGATGGCTCTATGGTTTATTTATTTTATTTGTATTAGTTGGAGGTAGTAATGCTGTAAACTTAACAGATGGTCTAGATGGACTAGCCGGAGGATTATCAGCAATTGCCTTTATAGCATTTAGTTTAATTTCGTTAGTCGTTGGCTTTGAAGATATCGGAATATTTAGTTTAATTTTAGTAGGAAGCTTGCTTGGATATTTAATATATAATACTCATCCCGCGAAAGTAATCATGGGAGATACAGGTTCTCTAGCCTTAGGTGCTGCCATGGGAGCAATCGCAATTCTAACGCATAGAGAATTAACTCTGTTAGTCGTTGCAGGAATATTTATTATTGAAACATTAAGTGTAATATTACAAACCTTCTGGGTACAAGTATTTCATAAAAAGCTATTTTTAATGACTCCGATTCATCACCATTTTGAAAAACTAGGCTGGGAAGAGACCGATATTGTAAAACTATTCTGGGTAGGTGGAATACTACTAGCAATGGCAGGAATAATATTTGGAGTATGGTTGTAAAAAGATGTAAACAAACAATACATCTTTTTTAAATTCCATTTTTAATGGTATATAATATTTCCATAGGATAGTAAGAAGTAGGTGTCATCATGCAACAGAAAAAGAAAAAGAAAGTCTGGTTAGCGTTAGTACTGATTGCTGTTATAATGGCAATCATACTGATTATACCAGCAGTAAATGCAGACTCTGGATTTGATTCAAGTTATGATGCAGGCTCACCTGGTGGAAGCTACGGTAGTACTGGAGATGGTAGCCTAGATCTAATTTTTACTATCATCGAATTATTATTCTACCTACCACCATGGCTATCAATACCAGTGCTGATAGGTATTGTTGTATGTGTCATATTAAGTGCCAAAACTTTAGAGAAAAAACAAAGAAATAATATGAAGTTAAATCATAGTAAAGAAATATCATTAGAACAAGTGAATAATATATTAAAAGACTTTGAAAAAGAAAAATTTTTACAAGACAGATATCAAGATTATCTAGATATTCAAAATGCCTGGATGAATTTTGATTATGAAAAATTAAGAGCAAAAGTAACAGATGAATTATATAATCAATACGAAATGCAACTACAAACATTAAAAGTAAAAAATGAACAAAATATCATGGGATCATTTGACTATATTGATTCTATAATCACCGGTATTACAGAAGAAAATAATCAAATAACAGTAACAACAGAGTTACTAGTAGCTTTTTATGATTATATAACTAAAGACCATCAAATAGTAAGAGGTAGCAAAACGAAAAAAATATATATTCATTATGAACTAGCCTACGTATGTAATAAAACAACACCAGATATTTGTCCGAATTGTGGTGCCAAATTAACAGATAAAGCATCGCAAAGATGCGACTATTGTGGCAGTATGATAGCACAAGTATCTAAAGACTGGGTACTAAGTAAAAAAGAAGCAAAAGAACAACACTAATTGTAAAATGTAAAAAGATGTAAACAAACAGGATAAAATCATAAACACTATGTTTTAGAAAAAACACATCTATGATAAAATAACATCAAGGATGTGTTTTTTGTGTCAAAAAAATCAACTTTATTAA
>CASEGV010000051.1:0-9888 GCA_949287595.1 uncultured Mycoplasmatota bacterium | reverse complement strand
ATTTTACTACCTGTTATAATGAAGAAAAAGAGACATCATTTTGATGCCTCGTGCGGAAGGTAAAAATTACCATTTACACAACTTTTTCGAAAGTCTCTAGTCACTCTTGCTTCGATATAAATAGTTCATTATTTTAATTTCATATATTTCTTTGTGCTTTCCTTGATACCTAGTACTTACAAAATATTATTCTGTCCGAAATGAAGATTTCATAATGGTATTTTCAATTTCCATGCACTTGGAAATTCATTAATGAACTTTTTCATTTTAAATATCTCGTAAATGATGATAAAACTATTTTAGAAAGACTTTCGAGTAACATACGGATATAATCTAGATATAATTGAGTTTCTACCGTCTCCCTCTTTTAATCACATAGTATTTTTAATATACACCTATATCTCGATGTAATTTTCTATAAATTACTTTTCTTTGGTGAGAAAACTATGCGAGATTGACAGTTCCATCTCGGGGAGATATAGATATTTTATTATTGCCTTTTCTTCTAATAAAACAAATCGACCTTTGATTTTGGATTTTGGTTGATAAATTGCTTTCTATTGCATCAAAAGAGGATTTATTTAGTCTTAACGCCATCTCGTCATTGCCTTCGTTTAGCAAATTGTTTCTATGCAGGGACATAATAAAAAGGAGTTTAATCATTTAAAACTCCAATAGAATCAGGTTCTTCGATAAGCCATACTAAGCATCCTAAACTAGCGGCCCCAGTTGCCATCAAAGCAACAGCTCCCAAAATCATAGATAATCTTTTTTTCATATTCATTCTCCTTTACAAAAAATTTATATTAAATACTATTTAGTATTTAACATCTTATAATTATTATATGGTTGATTAAACAACCGATAAGTAAGAGGACTAACAACAATTGCTTGTATAATCAAAGAAGATAAAATAACTCCAGTCCAATATGTATTATTTAAGAAAATGATTGTTAAAGTATAAATAATACCAATCATTATCGTAACAATTTTACGAATCATTCTTTTCTTTTTATTAGGGAGAGGTCTTTTTTTTGTATCCGCTGGCGCAAATAATAAATAATGGAAAATGCATATTCCACAAATTACATATATAACAATGTGAGATAGTTCTATATGTAATAATATATATGGGATAACAATAAAATTAAAAGTCGAAAATAACAGACATTGATAACTTTTATCAGCATGGAAACCAAATCCTGTATATCGAATAAAATTAAATAATATTGTTACAAAAATAAATTCTTTAAATAGACCCAAAATCAGAGAAAGAATTATTAATACTACCATTTTAGTAATAGTCAAATAAATTCCTTCTAATCCGTACCGTAATTGTTTTTGTTCTAATTCAGAATAAGGATGATAACGACAAATAAATTCCATGGTAGAGTTTAAAAACAAAGTTTTCACAATATCATCATCTCACTTTAAATAAAATATACTACTAAAATTACAAAAAAACCAAAAAAGAAACCAAAAGTAAACAGTGAGTAAAAATTGTCGAATTTTGTCGAAAAAAGGGGAATATATACATGTTACGACCGCCAAATGACAATTTAAGGTAATTATGAAGATTCCAAAAAGAATTTTGTTAAAATAAAATCACCAAGAAGAAATGTTGGTAGAAATGAGGTGTAGAAAGATGATGGTTGGACGTGTAAAATGGTTCAATAATGAAAAAGGCTATGGCTTTATTGAGTATAAAGAAAATGAGGATGTATTTGTTCATTATTCTGCAATTGAGGTAGATGGCTATAAAACATTATCAGAAGGACAACTAGTTGAATTTAAATTGGTAGAAACAAGCAAAGGATACCAAGCATTAAATGTAAGATTAGTTAAAGAAACTGCTAACTCTAAATAGTAGTTTTTTTTTCTAAATTATGGTATACTACAATTATAAGGAGGTGATAGTATGGAAATTATTATTCATGGAGATAAGCTAAAAATTACCGATGCCATGAAAGAGTATATTGAAGAGAAGCTAGAAAAATTAAATAAATATCTAGAAAATAGCGATAATGTTCGCGCATCTGTCATGGTAAAAGTAAAAAATCATGAACAACGAGTAGAAATTACCATACCACTAAAAGCATTTATTTTAAGATCAGAAGAATCAAAAGATGACTTCTATGCTGCTGTTGACAAGACAATTGATAAATTAGAAAGACAAATTAGGAAAAATAAAACAAGAATTATGTCTAGGCAAGGAAAGAATAGTCGTGACTTTGATATAGCAGCATTCACCGAAGATGATTCAGAAGAAGAAAATAAAATCTTAAAAAGAAAGAAAGTTGAAGTAAAGCCAATGAATGAAGAAGAGGCAATACTTCAAATGGAGCTATTAGGTCACCAATTCTATATGTATAAGGACAGTGACACTGATTTAGTTAACGTTGTCTATAAAAGAACAGACGGAAACTATGGTGTTATAGAGTCTGAATAATAAGAAAAAGAAAGAATAAGCTTTTATTCTTTCTTTTTTTTTGGTAAAATAATAAGTTAAGGAGATGTTAGGATGAAATTATTAAGAAAAATATTTGATCATGAATATAAAGAGTTAAAAAGATTCGAAGCTCTAGCGGATAAAATAATGGATTTAGATGAAGAATATTCTAAATTAACAGATACAGAACTACAAAGTAAAACAGAAGAATTTAAAGAAAGATTAGCAAATGGAGAAACACTAGAAGATATTTTAGTAGAAGCTTTCGCAACAGCAAGAGAAGCGTCATTTCGTGTATTAGGAGAAAAGCACTTCTATGTACAGATATTAGGTGGTTTAGCAATTCACTATGGTAATATTGCAGAGATGAAAACTGGTGAAGGAAAAACTTTAACTTGTGTACTTCCAGGTTATTTGAATGCTTTAACTGGTGAAGGAGTACACGTTATCACTGTTAATGAGTATCTAGCTGGACGTGATGCACAGTGGATGGGAGATATTTATCGTTTTCTAGGGTTAACTGTTGGTGTTAATACAAGAGAACTAAGTACCAAAGAAAAGCAAGAAGCATATAATTGTGATATTTTATATTCTACTAATAATGAAATAGGTTTTGATTATTTAAGAGATAATATGGTAATTAGAAAAGAAGATCGAGTACAAAGACCATTAAATTTTGCTATTATCGATGAGGTTGACTCTGTATTAATTGATGAGGCAAGAACTCCATTAATTATTTCTGGCGGACAAATGAATAGTGCAAATCTATATTTAGATGCAGATCATTTTGCAAAAGGCTTAAAGGAAGAGACTGATTATGTTTATGATGAAAAAACAAAAGCAGTAACTTTAACTGAAACAGGTAGCGAAAAGGCAGAAAAATCATTCCGTGTAAATAATTTATATGATATTGAAAATGCATCATTAGTACATTATATTAGTCAGGCATTACGTGCGAACTATGTTATGAAAAGAGATGTTGATTACGTAGTACAAGATGATGAGGTAGTAATTGTAGATCAGTTTACTGGACGTTTAATGAAAGGACGTGCATACTCTGATGGATTACATCAAGCAATCGAAGCTAAAGAAGGTGTAACAATCAATCAAGAAACAAAAACTCTAGCAACGATTACTTTCCAAAATTTATTCAGAATGTATAAAAAACTAGCAGGTATGACTGGTACAGCAAAAACTGAAGAAGAAGAATTTAGAAATATCTATAACATGTATGTTATAGAAATTCCAACAAACAAAGAAGTAATTCGTATAGATGCTCCAGATTTAGTATATGCAACTAAAGAAGCAAAATATAAAGCAATTATTAATTTTGTAAAAGACCGTTATGAAAAAGGACAACCGGTATTAATTGGTACAATTGCTATTGAAACCAGTGAGTTAATTAGTGATTTGTTAAAGAAAGCACATATTCCACATGAAGTATTAAATGCTAAGAATCACGCCCGTGAAGCAGAAATTATTTCCAAAATAGGACAACAAAAATCAGTAACAATCGCAACTAATATGGCTGGACGTGGAACTGATATTAAACTATCTGATGAAATCAGAAAATTAGGTGGTCTATGTGTTGTTGGTACAGAGCGCCATGAATCAAGACGTATTGATAATCAGTTACGCGGACGTTCTGGACGTCAAGGAGATCCAGGATATACTCAATTCTTTGTATCAATGAAAGATGATTTAATGGTTCGTTTTGGATCTGATAGAATTGGTGAAATGATGAAATCCATGGGATTAGGAGATCAAGCAATTCAAAGTAAAACATTTACAAGATCAATTGGAACTGCTCAAAAGCGAGTAGAAGGTAATAACTTTGATATTCGTAAACAACTACTACAATATGATGATGTAATGAATGATCAAAGAGAAATTATGTATGCAAAAAGAAATAGAATACTAGATAGTGAATCTATTCATGAAATGGTATTAGAAACATTCCGCCATCATATGGAAGATTTAGTAAAATCCCATTTAGCACCAGAAGGAGCTTTAGGAAAACAAGATTATGAAGAAATTGCAGAATATGTAAATGAGAATTTATTAAAAACTGATATTAAAGTATCAGAAATAGAAAATTTACCAGAAGATGAAGTAATTGATGTATTAGTTAAGAAAATAACTGCAGAATATGAAGAAAAAATAAAAGAAATTCCACAAGAAGTAACAGACGAATTTGAAAAAGCTATTACTTTACAAGTAGTAGATAATTATTGGATGGAACATATTAATACCATGTCACATCTAAGAGAAGGAATTCATTTAAGAGGTTATGCTCAAGAAGACCCTCTTCGTGCCTATACGATGGAAGGTTATAACATGTTTGATGAAATGCTTCAAAAAATTGATAAAGATGTAACAACATTCTTATTAAGAGCTGAAATCAGACAAAATGTAGAACGAAAAGAAGTAGTAAAGAAAAAAATAACTAATGATGGAGGAAAAGAGCCAGCAAAGAAAACACCAAAAAGAGTAAAGAAAATTGGTAGAAATGATCCTTGTCCATGTGGCTCTGGTAAGAAGTATAAACAATGTTGTGGCAAAAATGCGTAAAGTCTTATTTTATAAGGATTTTACAAAAAGCAAAAATTCAAAAAGGTAATAAAAATGTTAAAAAATCAGTTTTGTCCACATTTTGTCCACATAATTTGTGGACACTTTTTTGTTTACTCTGTTTCCAATCTGACGTCATTAACAGTATTATTAAATACAAATAAGTAGTTGACTAATACTACCGACAACGGTATAATATATCGTGAGGTGATGACTATGAAGTTTATGACTACAAAAGAAGCTGCAGAGAAATGGGAAATTAGTGAGAGAAGAATTAGGCAGTTATTAGAAGAAGGAAGAATTGAAGGAGCTATAAAAAATGGTAATAGTTGGAATATTCCTGATTATGCTATAAAACCAGTAGATAAAAGAAGTGTTAGACCAGATAATAAAGGGTTTATAATTGACTTACCAGTAAATTTTTTTGATAAAGTAGATAATATGAAGAAAGAATTAGATAGTAAAAGACCATTTCCAAAAGAGACGTTAAGGACATTAAAAGAGTCCATTAATTTAGAGTGGACTTATAATAGTAATGGAATAGAAGGTAATACATTGACACTCAGGGAGACACAAGTGGTTTTAGAAGGAATTACTGTTGGTGGTAAAACATTAAAAGAACACTTAGAAGCAATTAATCATGAAAAAGCAATTCTTTATTTAGATGATTTAGTGAAAGAAAAAAAACCTATTACTGAATGGAATATAAAGAATATTCACAGATTAGTTTTAAAAGATATTGATGATAAAAATGCTGGAAGATATAGGACAGAAAATGTAATGATTAAAGGAGCAGTTCATGTTCCACCAGATTATTTAAAAGTACCAGAGTTGATGGAAAAATTAATTGTAAATTACAACTCATGGAGTTCATATCATCCAATTATAAGAGCAGCATTACTTCATGGGGAATTAGTTAAAATTCATCCTTTTGTTGATGGGAATGGTAGAACATCAAGATTACTTATGAATTTAGATTTAATGAATCATGGGTTTAATCCAGTAATAATAAAAAAAGAAGATAGATTAAAATATTACGAAGCACTAGATAAGGCACATACAACAGGTAGTTATACAGATTTTATTAAATTAATAACTAAATTGGAAATAGAAATGTTAAAGAAATATTTAGAATTATTATAGGAGGTATTTAATGAATTCAGATAAATATGAAAATAAAGGAAAGATACTAAAAGTTATTTATTATGATGAAAATGCCGCAATGGATTATGTAACAATTATGAATGATGGAAATATTACTATAGAAGAAATAAATAAAGCTATCGAGGGAAAAGATAATGAAATAGGAGTAAATGGTGAGGCATCTATTAAAACGTCATTTTTAAAAATGCTTAATCTTTCGGTAGGGGTAAAATCTGATGTTGCCGCTCATAGCTCTAATGAAAAAATAGTCAATTCAACAATTACTACCAATATAATGACAGAATTTATTAAATTAGCAGATAAAGATGATAATATTGAAAAGTTAATGGATTTAAAACTAGATATAGATCAGGATACTGCAACATATTTAAAAAGTATGTTTCCCTATTTATCTTTATTAAAAAATCTAGATAAAATTGAAGAACTAAAAGATATAAATACTAACAAGATAGATGAGGTTATTTTATCAACTAAAGGTTATTTTGAATTTTTAGCATATAAAAGTGGAGTAATCTTTGCAATATTAAGATTCAATATTGACTGTTTTAAAAATAATTATAAATTTAATGATTTAATAAAAATGAATCTTTGCTATTATGGTATAAAGGTTGGAACAACAACAAAAGAGTCAATAAAGTTGGAAAATGAAATAAATCAATATTCCAAGGTGCTAACTGAGGAGGAGCTCGATACATCGATTGATCAAACAAATAAGGAACTACCTATATATGATATTATAATTGCAGGGGTAAAAAATGGTTAGAAGTGAAAAAGTAATTATTTTTAATGGCCCAAAAGCAGCCTTTGATAGGTATATTTCTGAATATTATAAGCATGATGGTAATAATTATAATTTAACTCAATTAGTAAACTTAAGTGAGTTAGAAAGACAAACTCATTTACTTAAAATTGAAGGGCATGAGTCATCAGAAAAAATAGAACCCTCAATAAACATTGACTTATTATATATTTCTAATAATGAGTATTCTGGGGTTACAGAAGCCGTAATTAATAATTTTGTAAATTATATAGCAAAATATAATATAACTAAAATGATCATTCAAAATCCTCCTATTGAAATAATAAATGATTTAAAAAGGCAATTTAATAGCAAAGATATCCATATTCATAATTTCAAATATAAGAATATAAATTTACAATTAATTAAAACATTTAAAAAACAAGCACCTTCAGTTATTCTAGGTCAAGAAAAAGCATTAACAAAAGTTTCGCAAGCATTATTAATTCAAAAAAAATTAAATTATGAAAATAAACCTATAGTTATTATGTTATATGGGCCAAGTGGCGTTGGCAAAACAGAAACAGGTCGCTTAATTACGAAATTACTAGGAGAAAAAATGTTTTATTGCCAATTTTCAATGTTTCAATCAAATTCTCACTATAATTACTTATATGGTGATACAGTACAATTACCTTCTTTAGCCAAAGATTTATTAAATAGAGATTCAAATATAATATTTTTAGATGAATTTGATAAGGCTAATAGTTTTGTTTATTCAGCTTTATATGAATTATTTGATACTGGTAAATTTGAAGATAAAAATTTTCATGTTGACTTAAAAAACACAGTGATAATTTGCACATCAAACTATGAAAGTCAAGAGAAAATATTAGAGCATTTAGGTGCACCAATGTTTTTTAGAATAAATTGTTTTATTAAATATGAGGATTTGTCCAATGAAGTTAAAATAAAATTAATAGAAAAAAATTATTCTAAATTATTACAACAATTATCAAAATCAGAGCAAAAAATAATAAGTGAATCAAAAATAAAAGATAAATATATACAATTAGCAAATAAATTTAGTAATGCTAGGCAAATAGAAAATTTTTTGCGAAATGAAATTGCACGAAAACTGATAGAAACCATTGAATAAATAATAATATTTAATTTTAATATATTTAAATTTAGTAAACGAAATGTAGACATTGTCCACAATTTGTCCACAAAATAACAATCTTTATAATATTATCAACACAATAAATACTATAAATATAAAAAGCAACTTGACTTTATATTTCAACATGAACACATAATATTATAAATATTGTAAATATCCATAATCTCTTAATCGAGATAACTTGTAGTTCGGGAAAGAAATATAAGAATTGCTGTGGAAAGAACGCATAAATAAAGAAAAAAATCAATATTAATAAAATCAAAAACTGGTTCGGATTTTTATGAAATATCCATCAGACATTAAAAATATGTAGTAAAATGAAGGTGTGAACAAGTATTTAATTTGTTGACATCTTTTTAATTTAAACAGGATGCTTTAATGGAAGAAAGAATAAAATAATGCACTCTGACTATCTATTTAATACTTCCATAACCTGTTCTTCTGAAATCAGACCTGGTCTTTGAATTACTATATTATCATCAGTACAATCAACTATAGTACTAGCTTTTCCAAAAGAAACATCTCCTTCTACCATACCATCTAATGTAGGACACATCTTTTCTATATCGTCTAAAGTTTTACATACCTCCATACCACTTTTATTAGCACTAGTCATGAATAATGGACATCCTACACCTATAATTACCTCTTTTAAAAAGAAAGATGTAGCCATTCTAACAGCAATCTCATTTGTTTTTCTTTCACCACCATTATTAATAGTTAAAAAAGTATCATTCTTTTTTCTTAAAACTAAAGTAATAGGTCCAGGCATAAATGCATTAATTAATTTTTCTACTCTTTTATCTACAATGCCAATACTCTTAATTTGCTCCAAATCACTACACATAATTGGAAAATTTTTATTAGTAGGGCGATTCTTAATTTCAACTAACTTATGAAATGCTCTAAGAGAATTAGCTCTAGCACAGATTCCATAAACAGTATCTGTAGGAACACTAACTACGCCATCATCTTTAAGAATTTTGATAACTGTATCTATATCATCTTGACTATATTTTTTCACAATGAACACCTCTGTTTAAAATTATTTAACTGATTGTATCACTGAGAAGAAATGATTGCAAGGAATAGTGAACTATAATACCTTAAAATAAACATGCCACTATAGACATATCTGACTAAATATGTTAAATTATATATAATGGGAGTGCCAAAAAAAGAAAAATATATGGGAGTAATTGGGAGTAAATCAAATGAAAAATAAGTCAAATAACAAAGTGGCAAATATAATAAAAGTTGCCACAATATTAATAGTATTAGGTTTAATATTTTCGTTATCAGATATATCATTTACAGTAAATGACGGATTTATTCCGCCAATAGAATATACGGTAAAAATTAATCGATTAACTAGAAAGGTAGTACTAAAAGAATATCATTCTTGTAGTTATGTAGACTGTGTTCCAAAAGAATCTAAAATAAACTTTGTACTAACAAAAGAGGATTATGATTTAGTAAGAAAAATAAAGAATAAATATGGAAATGAAAAAAATCTCAATATTGCAATAGCTTTAAGCTATTTGAGTAAAGGAGAAGAAGAATTTTATTTAAAAGACGATTTGTTTTATGAAGAAAAAGAAGATTTAAATAAAGATGGAGTAATAACATATGAAGAATCAGGTCGTTACCTTTTAGAATTAATAGTCGAAGATTAAAAAAAGAACAGGATAAACGCATGAGAAATTGTGCGTTTTTTATGTTAATATATATGTAAGGAATAAAAAGTGGTGATAATAGAATGGCAAAAAAATCAAAAAAACT
>CASEGV010000050.1:0-9974 GCA_949287595.1 uncultured Mycoplasmatota bacterium | reverse complement strand
TACTTGTAAAGATAGTTTAAGTGGATGTACAGGTAATGTTTCTAAAAAACTTACGGATGATATGAATACTAATGTTTCTCCTGGTACGGTAAAAGATAACGCAGGTAATACGACAGAGTGTCCTGCCCAACCTGTTAATATTAATACAACACCTAATAAACCAACGATTATTAATCCAACGAATGAAAACTGGGTTAATTACAATTTTGCTTTAACTGTTAAGACTACTACGGCAAGTAATTTAGTTAGTCACTGGCAATATAGTTATGATAATAGTAGTTGGACAACTTATGATAATTCTGCTACTAATAACTTTAAGACGACTAATTTTACGAAAGAGAGAAATCAATTAGTTTATATTCGAGTATGTAATAAGAATAATGTTTGTTCAGAGTCTGCCTCAACTTATATTAGAATTGATAAGACAGCTCCTACTTGTGGAAGTAATAATGGAAGTACTACATGGACAAATCAAAATCGTACCGTTACTTTAAATTGTATTGATGAACAGAGTGGTTGTGCCACTTCTCCAGTTTCAACTACATTTACGGAGACATTAACTACATCATCTATATCTATTAAGGATAGAGCTGGTAATACAGCATCTTGTCCTGTAGATGTATATATTGATAAAATACCTCCTTATACACCTGCAATTAATTGGAATCAGATGGTTACTGTTGATGGTGTAAGTATTGAATCTGGATTATATGGTGATTGTATTGGTTCAAAATGTGGTGGTAATAATTATAGTCAACAATTGAAAAATGAAGGTAAAGAATGTTTTACAGAAAGACAATGTAATATTAGTTTGGATTCTAAAGTAAACGTTCCTCGCGTATGTTCGTATAGAAAAACCACTTCTTGTGGTGAGCCTTGGCCTGTTTATTTTGCAGGAGATGAAGGTGGTTCAGGTTATGATCATTTTGTTACTACGTCAATTGGAAGAATGTGTAAGTTTTCTTGGAGTGGTGAAGTACATCATGTTGTTTGGGGCTGGGAATATCGTGTTTATGATAAAGCTGGTAATCAGAGTCAACCACTTTACCTTTGGGAGTTAATGAATGATGTTTATTCTGAGAATTTATTAAATTATTTTGAGGTAAAAGATGGAGCTTGGCAATTAAAACCAGGAAAGTCCTGTCCTACAGAATGGCCTCTATTATAGGTAGGTGATAAAAATGAAAAAATCGATGATAATTTGTTTGCTAGTTGCTGTTATTTTGGTTTCAGCGGGTGTATATATTATGATGCAAGAACAACCTAAGGCCTCTAATAAGAAGGATAATGAAGTAGTAGAAGAAGGCGAAATGGATGTCTTAGAGAAAGTTAATCATTTAGAAAAATATTTCTTATCTAGATTGCCTATTGATGATGTTAATAGTATCTCTAACCAGGATAAGCTTAATTTCGCTTTCTTTTGTCTAACTAATGAAGAATTAACATCTATTCCTCAGTCTAAAATAAAGGATGTTTTAGCATTATATTTTGGAGACGGATATCAGTTTACTAATGAAAATGTTCTTAATTCTATTACAGGAGAAGAAGTTGTTCAATATGATTCACAAAATAAAAAGTATATTTTTAAGGACAATAGTAGTTTCAGTAACTCTGATTCATCTTTAGATTTATTATCTTATACTGAATATCAAAATAATGAAAATCAGTTTGATGTCTATAGACAATATTTATATGTAGATAATTCCGTATCTCCTTATAATTTATATTCTACTTATCAAGATTATCTTAATAAAGTAAATCCTATCGGTACTTATGATATTAGTACAACTAATAATATGCTAGTATCTTCTGTTATAGATAATTATAAGGATAGTCTACCTACGGTTACTTATTCTTTCCATAAAGAAGATTATAAATATGTTTTAACATCTATTACTATGAATTAACGATTTAGTGATTATTATCAAGAGAGTACTAAATAAATTGAAATGGTTATCATTTATTAGTACTTTTCTTTTGTATTAATTTATCTTACTTTAGTTATATTTTGTTTGAAGATGTTAAAATGCTATAAAACTTGATAAAAATATATTATAATAAAATGTAGGTGATACTATGCAAAAATTAAAGAAGTTTATTTGTAATCATAAGTTTCTTTTTTTTCTTTTTTTCTTTTCTTTCTTACTTCGAGTATTTATGGTATTTATGATTGATATACCAGTTAGTTCGGATTTTGAGAGAATCTATGATGCTTCTTTAGAATTTTTGTCTCATTCAGAAAATTATAAGTCTTTTCTTCCTGTTCTTACTTTTGGATATCAGTTAGGTTATGTTTTTTATCAATCTATTTTGTTATCGATTGTGAATAGTGTATTATTTTTAAAGATTATAAATTGTGTTATTAGTTCTTTTACTATCGTTTTTATTTATTTAATTAGTAAGGAATTATCTAATAAAAAAGCAGCAAGTATCATTAGTATTCTTTATTCTATTTTTTTATTCCCACTATTTTTCCCTAGTTTATTATCTAATCAAATATTATCTATGTTATTAGTATTGATTGCGATATATTTATGGATTAGTCAAAAAAGAATTACAGTATTTCGGTCTATTGTGATTGGAATATTACTTGTGATTGCACAAGTATTACGAAGAGATATTTTTATTATTGTGGTTGCTTTTTTGCTTTATTTCGTATTTTTGATTATTAAGAAGAAGGAAAAAAAGAAGCTTTTTCTTAGTATGATGTGCATTGTTAGTACTTTTATTATCTTGTTATTTAGTACTTCCTATGTATTCAAAGTAACCGGTATTTCTCCGAATGGATTAACAAATAAAAATCCATCTTGGAGAGTGTTAGAAGGATTTTGTGTTTCTAGTAACGGGAGAATTCAAGAAGATGATTTTAAGTATTTAGGAAGTATAGAAAAAACTAAAAAAGAATTAAATAGAAGAATAGAGGAAGACTATTTAGATTTTCCTAAGTTATTTTTAAATAAAATTAAAACTATCTGGTTTAGTTCTGATATAGGCTGGTCTTTCGATAATAGTAAAGAGGAAGAAGAAATACAATTTTATATTATGATAAATCAATTTTTTGTATATTTCTTTTTCTTGATGTCATTATTAAGTGTGATTACTATATTTAAAAAAATATATAAGAGTCCCCAAATCTTTATTAGTTTTATTTTAATTAGTTATTTTATCTATTACTTAATTGTTGAAGTTACGCCAAAATATGCTTATTCTTTGCAAATATTAGAAGCTGTTTTAGCAAGTATTACTTTAGGATATATTTTAGATAAAGAAAAGAAAGGAGTAGAGTATGGTAGCATTAGAAAATAATATGTTAATTATTTGTCCTAATGAGGAAAAATTAAAGATATTAAATCAATTGGAAAAAGAAGAAAAGTTATATAATGTAAAGTTTATGACTAAGGAAGAGTATCTTGGTAATTATTTTTTTACATATCAAGATAGTGCTATTTTATATTTGATGAAAAAGTATCATTATAAAGTAGATGTGTGCCGTGTTTATTTAAGTTATCTTTATGTAATTGAAGATGATAAAAAGTATCAAAATGAGAAATTAGTCTTTTTACAAGGATTAAAAAAAGAGTTAAAAGAACAAGGATTATTAGAATATCATCAACACTTTCGTGATTATTTAAAAAATAAAAAAATAGTTGTGTTAAATTATCCTAATTTAGAGTTATATGAACGTATGGCATTAGGTGTTGCTGATGGGAAGGAAGAATCTTTCAAAGAGTTGGTTGTAACAGAATATAAAACTATGGAAGAGGAAGTAAATGGGGTAGCCTTAGAGATACTTCAACTTTTAAAGCAAGGTGTTGATATTCATAAGATATATGTTACGAATGTATCACAGGATTATTTCTATACTATCGATAGAATCTTTTCTTATTACAAAATACCTATCAATTTATCAATGAAGTATCCTATTTATGGATGTGATATTGTAAAAGAATATTTAAAGACGGGAGAAGTTGATTTAGAAAATAGTAATAGAATTACGAAAAAGTTAGTTTCTATTTTAAATTCTTTAGTAGAATTAGATGATGGAAGTAATGAATATCATGATTTATTAATATCTAATATTAAATCCGCAACCATTTCTAAAGAAGAATATCAGGATGCAGTTTGTGTAGGTAATTTTGTTAATCAAGAATTTTTTGATGATGAATATGTCTTTGTTTTAGGATTTAATCAAGATAATCTTCCAAAGTTAGAAAAAGATACACAATATATTTCTGATAAGGATAAAGAAGAAGTATTATTATATTCTGTTGATCAGAAAAATAAGCGTGCGAAACATGCTTTGATGGAGGTGCTTTCATCTATTCCTAATCTTTATTTGTCTTATAAATTACAGACTCCTTTTCAAAGTATGTATCCATCTAGTATGATAGAGGAGTATCATATAAAAATAGTAGAGAAAAAAGAAGATAGCTATTCTTTTAGTAATCGCTATAATCAATTAAGACTAGGTGCTAAACTAGATACTTATTATAGATATCAAGAAATTACACCAATGTTAAAAGAATTATATACTCATTACCAGATGCCATATCAAACCTATGACAATCGTTTTACGGGAATCTGCCTTGATACTTATTTAGAACACTTACCTTATCCTTTAAAATTATCTTATACTAGTATTAACTCTTATAATGAATGTAAGTTTAAGTATTATTTAACTTATGTTTTAAAGTTAAATACTTTTACTGATAGTTTTGCAGCTTTTATAGGGTCACTATATCATAGAATTTTACAGTTATATAAAAATACTAATTTTGATTTTGAACGAGAATATCAAAAGTATTTAGAAAAAAGAGAATTATCATTAAAAGAAAAAGTATTACTTGTCAGGTTAAAGACAGAGTTATTAGATCTTTTAGAGCAAGAAAAAAAACAAGACTTAATATTAGGATATCATGATGAATTACATGAAAAAAAGGTAGAGATACCATTAAAAAAAGATATTGAAGTTGTTTTTACTGGTACCATAGATAAAATTATGTATTATAAAAAAATAGAAGATACATATTTTGCGATTGTTGATTATAAATCAGGAACAGTAGATACAAGATTAGAAAAAATGAAATATGGATTGTCTATGCAATTACCTGTTTACTTATATTTAATTAATTATTCTAAAGTGTTCGAAAATCCTATTTTTACTGGTATTTATTATCAAAATATTTTATTTAATTATCCATCTTATGATAAGAAGAATATAGAGGATATTAAAAAGGATAGAATGAAATTACAAGGATATTCTACCGATGATTTAAGTGTTTTAGAACGATTTGATCCTACTTATGAAAATAGTGAAGTAATTAAGAGTATGAAATATACTGATAAGGGATTTTATCGGTATGCAAAAGTATTAAATGATAAAGAAGTTTATGATATTATTCGCTATACTAAAGATGAAATTAAGAAAGATATGGATAGTATTTTAGCAGGAGATTTTACGATTAATCCCAAAATTTATGATGGTAAAAATCTTTCTTGTGAATTTTGTGAGTTTAAAGATATTTGTTATCATACTCAAAAGGATACGGTATATTTGGATAAAGTAGATGATTTATCTTTTCTAGAAAGTGAGGGATGCTGATGCCATCTTGGACACCGGAGCAACAACTGGCTATTGATAGTGAAGGAAAAAATATTATTGTGTCTGCAGGAGCGGGTTCTGGTAAGACTGCTGTTTTGACAGAAAGAGTTATTAGAAAATTAAAAAGTGGTGTGCATATTAATGAATTATTAGTATTAACATTTACGAATGCTGCAGCGGCAGAGATGAAAGAGAGAATCCGAAAAGCGATTAGAAAAACACCAGGATTAGAAGAAGAAGCCAATCGTATTGATGGTGCTTATATTACGACTTTTGATTCTTTTGCTTTATCGATTGTTAAAAAATATCATACAGTAATTAATTGTACCAGTAATATTCAAATTACAGATGATGTTGTTATTAATATTAAAAAACAAGAATTATTAGATGAAATTTTAGATGAGAAATATTTATTACAAGACAAGAGATTTACGTCTTTAATTCATAATTTTTGTTATAAAGACGATAAAGAATTAAAGAAGGGATTATTAGATATCTATCAAAAAATAGAGTTAAAGTATGATAAAGAACACTTTTTAGAGACATATTTAGATTGCTATACCAAGTCCTGGGATGGTGTTGTTCATGAATATTTAGAAAGTATTCATAAAAAAATGAATGAGATGAAAGAAATTCTTCAAGAGATGTCAAGTTACTTTGATGGTAAGTATATGACAAAGGTAGAAGACTATCTATATTCTTTTTTAACTAAGAAGACTTATGAAGAACAAAAACAAGCACTAGATCAATTAGAACGGTTTCCAACACTTCCTAAGAATTCTGATGAAGTAGGTAAGTCCTTAAAGAAGCAACTTGTAGAAGTATTAGATGAAGTAAAAGAGGAGATGACTTATTCTTCTATAGAAGAGATGAAAAAGGAATTAGAAAGTACGGTTTCTAATCAAGAAGAGATGATTTTTATTATCAAAGAATTAGATAAAAGACTTTCTAGTTATAAAGAACAAGAGGAAATTTATAACTTTACAGATATTTCTAGACTGGTGATTAGTATTGTTATGAATCATCCGGAGATTCGGGAAGAATTAACTCATAGTTTTCATGAGATTATGGTAGATGAGTATCAAGATACTTCGGATACGCAAGAGACTTTTATTGGATTGATTGCTAATAATAATGTATATATGGTTGGAGATATTAAACAGTCTATTTATCGTTTTCGTAATGCTAATCCTTATTTATTTAAAGAAAAATATGATACTTACCGAGATACAGATCAAGGAATTAAGATCGATTTAGTTAAAAACTTTAGATCAAGAAGAGAAGTACTAGAAGATATTAATTTGTTATTTAATCAATTTATGGATGATGAAATAGGTGGTGCTGATTATCAAGCATCTCATCAAATGGTATTTGGAAATATGGCTTATGAGACTGATGGTAAAACTCCGGATAATCATCATATGGAGTTATTAACTTATCAGTATGATAAGACAATTCCTATTACGAAAGATGAACAAGAAGCTTTTATTATCGGAGAAGATATTAAAGAAAAGGTAAAGAATAAATATCAAGTTTTTGATAAAGATACAGGAGTTATTAGAGATATATCTTACAGTGATTTTGTTATTTTGTTAGATAAAAGTAAAAATTTTGAGTTATATAAAAAAATATTTGAATATTTGGGAATACCTCTTTCTATTTTAAAAGAAGAGTCACTTAGTAAAGATAACGATATTTTAGTATTAAAGCATTTATTAAATTTGATTGTTAGAATTTCTAAAAAAGATAATTTTGATAGCTTAAAATATAGTTTTGTAGCCGTTGCTAGAAGTTATTTATTTGAACTTACTGATGAAGAAATCTATGATGCTTTAGTGAATAATAAAATACAGGAGACTAGATTATATCAGGTTTGTGAAGAGTTAAGTAAAAAGGTTAGGGAAATGTCTGCTAGTGAGTTTTTCTTAACGGTTATGAAAGAAGTAGATTATGAAGGTAAATTATTAAAAATTGGTAATGTTACTTCTTTTCAAGTTCGTTTAGAGTATGTATATAATTTGATTGGTAATTTAGAGGCTACTGGTTATACTATTGAGGATATTATTACACATTTGGATGCTATTTTTGATACTGGTCAGGATTTAAAATTTAATGTAAATACAGATAGCAGTAATAGTTGCAAAATCATGACCATTCATAAATCTAAGGGATTAGAGTTTCCTATTTGTTATTTTGCAGGATTTGCTTCTAAGTTTAATTTACGTGATTTAAAAGAGAGAATATTATTTGATAATACGTATGGTATTGTGTTACCTATGGTTACTGATTTTTATAAAGATACGATTTTAAAAACTTTGGTAAAAGAAAAAGCAAAACAAGAAGAAGTATCAGAAAAAATAAGATTATTCTATGTTGCTTTAACTAGGGCAAAAGAAAAGATGATTATGGTAGTAGAAGAAATAGAAGAGGAGACGGAAAGTAATGGCCTAGTAAGTAGTGCTATACGTAGTAAGTATAATTCTTTCTTATCCATTATTAAAAGTATTTATTCTTCTCTTTTACCATATGAAAGAAAAGTAAGTGTTACTCCATCGAAAGATTATTTATTATCTAAAAATAATACGAATGAAAGTGAATTAAAATTATCTACGGATACGTTAACAGTAGAGGAGTTAGAACTAGAGGCTATTCCTGTAGAACATACTAGATACTCTAAAGATATTCTTCATTTAGAGACAAAAGAAGAAAAAGAAAAGATGGAGTTTGGTATTAGAGTACACCAAGTATTAGAACAACTAGATTTTAAACATCCTAATTTAGAAGGATTATCAGGAAGAATTAAAGAAAAAATAGAAGCTTTCTTAAAAAGTCCTTTAGTAGTAGAAAATATTAATGGTACTTTTTATCCAGAATATGAATTTATAGATAGAGAAGAAAATACTCATGGAATTATGGATTTGGTTATTGAGCATGGAAATAAAATGATTATAGTTGACTATAAATTAAAAAATATTGATGACTCTAATTATGATAAACAATTAAATGGTTACCGAGAATTCTTAAAAAAGAAAACAAAAAAAGAAGTAGAGTGTTACCTATACTCAATCATAGATGAAGAATATCGCAAAGTAAAAGAACAGTAGTGAATTACTGTTCTTTTCTTAATACTTTGGCTTTTTCTACTGGGGTTCCGAATTCTAATGATTTTGTTTTACCGTCTTCTACGGTATAATTAGTACATTTTACAGTTTCTGTATTGGCATATAATAAGTAAGTTTCATCATGAAAGCAAACAACTTCCCCATAGGTAACAGTATCCGCACCCATGATTTGATAACCGTCATGATAAGGATAAGTAGTATTTTCATAAAAATTAGAATC
Source organism: uncultured Mycoplasmatota bacterium (assembly GCA_949287595.1). Classification (GTDB taxonomy): domain Bacteria; phylum Bacillota_I; class Bacilli_A; order RF39; family UBA660; genus Faecimonas. The sequence goes on along the minus strand of CASEGV010000050.1, from coordinate 1,030 downwards.
TATTTTACCAACTGGTACCAACAAAATATGTTGATATGGCAAGAATTCACCGTCATTGATAACTTCTTCTTGAGCAACACCTTTTCCAAAATTATTACTATTTGCAACAATGTCCTGATTATTTACAAAATATATACATCCATCACCAAGAAAAGGAAATAGCTTACCATAGGATTCTAAAGAAATCGCCACTGGTTGATATCCCAAATGACCATCCAGCTGATTAATTTCGTTTCTATTAACATCAATAACTTCAGAAATTGTTTGAGAAAAAGCATCATAAGAAATAGCTTTCTCTTCTACATTTGTATCCGGTAAAGTAGAATCTTCTTTAGTACCACAACCAGTAAGTATAATTGAACTAAGAACACCAGCAAATCCAACAGTAGTCAAAGCATTTTTTAACTTCATATAAACCCTCCTCAGATAAATTTTACTAATTATATCACAAATCCATAAAAAAGTAATGAATATCAAATTATTTCTCTTTTACAAATCTTCTAAGAAATAATACAAGTAATGTTTGAATATAAGGAATAATAATACAAACAAAAACCAAAATAGTCAGAAATAAAAATACAAGTCCTTGTCCTAATATGGCTGCAAAATCATCAGGTGAGGGATACCTTTCGTAAAGGAAACCAATAATACAACATATTACAGAAAATAGAAAAATAATAAGTGCAGGTAAGATAATAACATAATACAAAATCTGTAATATACGTTTATCTAATCTATCTCCCATTTTAATAAAAATTTTACTAATAAATGTACTAGGAACACTAACTAAAAACACAATCAAAGAAAAGACAAAAGGAAGAATCAACCAAGAGGAATCCTCATTTATAATCATAATATTAAATATAATAAAAGTAAGTAAAGTAAGTACCACCCTTGAAATCATATAAATTTTTTTCATTTCTTTATTCTCCATAATAAGCCCCATTCCTTTCACTTTGTTCAAGGCACACATAGGAATGAAAACCTTGAACTAAATTTATTTTCCTATATAATATCAGTCCTGAAGGAG
>CASEGV010000049.1:0-10910 GCA_949287595.1 uncultured Mycoplasmatota bacterium | reverse complement strand
ATATCTAAAAGATGAGTACATCAATAATCCTGATTTATATAAAACGAATATCAAAGAAGAAGTAACAAGTGAAATAAATGGAATAAAAGAAAATATTAGCAAGACAGATACCCCAATTCTTTCCAATAGTTTTACAGTAACATATGATGAAAATGCCCCTGATGGATGTAAAGTAGAAGGAACACTTCCTGAAAGCAAACAATACTCGGTATTCAATCCAGTAAAAATAGAAGAATCAAATCTAACCTGTGATGGATACAAATTCCAAGGTTGGGAAGTAGTAAATAAAGAAAACGTATCAATGATAGGAAATAGTTACTTTGTATCAGACGGAAACGATATCAAACTAAAAGCCATCTGGTCGAAAGTAAGTCTAAAAAAATCAATGGATGGAACAGTATACGAGGTAAAACCTATAATAAAAGCAGTACCATATGATGAAGAAAATTGGATACCATATCAAGGAGAATTCTGGAATGATACATATAGACTTAATACAACAAAAATTGTTATTCAAAACGAATTACATCCAATCGAAGGAGCAGTAGAATCTTGGGATGTATCCGAAGCAAACGACGGTAGTGTCATGGCTTATGCAGTATTAAATGAAGACGGACAAACTTATACAATATACATACAAGGTCCAGAAAAAATAATGGCAAACGAAGATAGTTCATATTTATTTTGTGAATTTTATAAATTAGAATCTATTGAGGGACTAGAATATTTCGATACCTCAAACGTAACAGATATGAGCTATATGATTGCCAGGTGCGCAAGTTTAACTGAATTAGATCTTAGTACTTTTAATACTGAAAAAATAATCAATATGGGCGCTATGTTTGGATACTGTGATAGCTTAACAAAATTAGATGTCAGCAGTTTTGATACCTCAAATGTAACCGATATGCATGAGATGTTTTATAATTGTAGTAGTTTAAAAGAATTAAACGTAAGCAACTTTGACACATCAAAGGTAACAGATATGAGTTCTATGTTTGCTAATTGCAGTAGTTTAACAGAGTTAGATGTTAGTAATTTTGATACCTCAAATATAATATATATGCAAAGTGCATTTGAAAATTGCAGTAGTTTAACAGAGTTAGATGTTAGTAATTTTAAAACTTCAAATGTAGTGAATATAAATGGCCTATTTGCTAATTGCAGTAGTTTAACAGAGTTAAACGTAAGCCACTTTGATACCTCAAAGGTAGTCGATATGGCAAGAATGTTTATTGATTGTAGTGGTTTAACAGAATTAGATGTCAGTAATTTTGATACCTCGAATGTTAACGCAATGTATAATATGTTTGATGGTTGTAGTGGTTTAACAAAATTAGATGTCAGTAATTTTGACACTTCAAAAGTAATGGATATGAGTTATATGTTTGGAAACTGTAGTAATTTAAAACTAATCGATTTGAGAAATGCTACATTTAATGCAACTGTGTATTATAGTATGTTTAATAATACATCCAATCTATCAGTCATCGTAAAAGACGAGTCTGCTAGAAGTTGGATACAAGATAAATTAGGAAGTAATGGAACTGCAATCATAGCAAGTTAGAGAGGAGAATGAATATGAATAAAATGTTTCAAAAAAGATTAATGCTTCTTATTCCATTAATAGCATTAGTACTAATCGTAGGTTTTGTATTTTCTTCTTCTTTCTCTTTTGCCCAAATTTTAGAAAATGGTACAAGAGTAGAAGAAAATAGTGACTTAACGTATTATATTGATGTTTTATATGATGGAAAAGATAGCGAAGCAGTGAGCTCGAGTGATGAAGCAACTGCTAACGTATATAGTGATTATATTTATGTAGAGGACAAACTACCAGCAGGGCTAACATTTAAAGAGTTTGTCTCATCAGGTGGAAATAGTATTGGAGCTGTAAAAAGAAATGATCCAAATACTAGTTGTTCTGGTTCTGTAGTAGGTGGATACGATGGACTTTCCTATAATCCAGATACCAATACAGTATCTTTTAAAGTAAAAGATTTACAAGCAGGATGTAAATTAACCGTTGGTGTTACCACAACAACACCATCTCTAGGGGACAAAGAGAGAATAGATTTTTATAACACTGCTTATGCCAAGGAAAATGAATTTTCTGCTCAATCCAATACAGTACATGTCTTCATGGGAAAACTAAATGCTACTACTTATCAAGTAAGTTATCTTATCGATGGTGAAGTCCCTGATAATGTTACCGTACCAGCAACCGCAACTTATGCATCGCAAACTACAGTAGGAGTTGCGCCTAATCCAATGGCAGAAGGATATACATTTAGTGGCTGGGCTAGTGACAGTGTAGAAGTTACCAATGGAACATTTACAATGCCAGCAGATAATGTAGTATTTACAGGAAGCTTTACGAAAAGTAAAACTTATGAAGTAAGTTATCGAATTGAAGGAGAAAAACCAGATATCTACACAGTTCCAAGTACCAAAGAATATAGCGCATCAAGTGATGTATTGGTTGACGCTTTGAAAAAAGGTGACATAATAAATGGCTATCGTTTCTTAGGATGGGAAACAGATGATGTAAGATTAACACAAGATGGTGAAGATATAACATTTACTATGCCAGAAAAAGACGTAGAATTAGTAGGAAGATTTGAAAAAGAAACCTATACAGTAACATATCAATTCCAAGGAAGTATCCTTCCACCAAATGCTGATGCACTATTACCTGAAACAAAATCTTATGCACCTGGAGAAACAGTAACAGTAGCCGAAAATCCAGAAGCATCAGGATATAGATTCTTAGGCTGGTATAGTAGTGATACTTTCGAAATGCCGAATAAAGATGTAGTTATTTATGGAGAATGGGCACAACTTGCAGGATTGTTTAGTCCAACGATTACACAAGAACTCATAAATCCTAAAGATAAATATGAAAAAGGCGATATTGTCCAATATAAAATAACTATTACAAATACAGAAAACTTTCCAATTAAAGATGTCATGCTAGAAAATAAATATACACTAGTACCAGGGGATGGCTACACATTAATGAATGATCACTATGTAAAAATCCCTACTATTCCAGCAAATGGCAGTATTGTAGTATATGGTCAATATATCGTAGAAGAAGATAACTATCAAAAACTAGAAAATATAGCAGAAATACTAGGAGCAATCGCAGATAATAATTATACTTTTGATACTACAAAAGACTATCAAGCAAGAGTAGAATTCCTAGTAGGAAATATTACTATAAGAATTAATAAAATAGATAAAAATAACAACACTCTACAAGGAGCACAATTTGGACTATATGAAGATAAATCACTAACAAAAGAAGTAAATAAAGGCTTAGAATTTAATGATTTAGAAGTAGATAAAACATACTATTTAAAAGAATTAAAAGCACCAGATGGCTATGTATTATCAGACCATATTACAGAAATAAAAATTACTAATAATGGTAAGATTATGGTAGATAATGAAGAATTATCTATGACCAATAATAGTTATCAAATAGATATTATCAATGAAAAACAAAACTTCATTAATTCTCCAAACACCCTAGACTCTATTATTACTTATATCATATTATTTATAATATCTATTGGAGTTATCACTTTCATAGTATTTAAATTAAGAAAAGATAATCATAAAGGTCCAAAAAATAAAAATCAAAAAAAAGAAGCGGAAGTTGAATTACTTTAATGCTAAAAAAGATAATTTTATATGTAATATTACTACTATCTTTAGCAGGACTAATTTATTCTACTTATAAAATTGTATGCTGGTATATAGATAATAAAAATACCAAAGAGCAAATTGAAAAAGTAGAAAAGTATATAGAAGAACCAGAGGAAGAAGATTCTTCTATAAAAATAGATTTTGCATCACTATTAGAAGAAAATAATGAAGTAAAAGGTTGGATACAAATACCAAATACCAATGTAAATTATCCATTTGTACAGCATAAAGATAATTCCTACTACTTAACTCATTCTTTTGATAATAGTTATAATAATGCTGGTTGGATATTCTTAGATTATAGAAATAACATTACTTCATTAGATACTAACACTATTATCTATGGACATGGTAGAGTAGATGGTACAATGTTTGGTAGCTTAAAAGATACTTTAACTAATGAATGGTTAGCAGATTCTAATAATTATAAAGTAATTATTTATCTTCCAGAAAAAACTTATACTTTTGAAATATTTAGTATATACCATGTAACAACAACCGATGATTATCTAAAAACAAATTTTAATAGTATAGAAGAGTATGATGAATTCTTAAAATTAATAATAGGAAGAAGTACTTATTCTTTTGAAACTAAAGTAGAAAATACAGATAAAATAATTACTTTATCTACTTGTTATAATGATAAAGAAAAGATGGTAGTACATGGAAAATTAATAACAGAAGAGTGATAATAACCTATCCCTAGGTTAAAGTATCACTCTTTTTTTTGGCAAAAGTGAATATTATATCATCTTGTAAAGATAAGCAAAATATGATATAATTTGTTAACAAAAGAGGTGAGGTAAAATGAAAAAGCAACCCGTAGATATTGCGATTATAATTTGTGCCTGTATAGTACTTATTTTACTAGTAGTACTACTTTGGCCTATCGACAAAAATAACACTGGAAAAATAGCAGAGGATAAAGCACAAACAGAAAAAGTAAAACAAGAAAAAGAAGAAAAACAAGAAAAGAATGAACAAGAGATAAAAGAAAATAGCTTACTTTCTGATACGAAAGAGACAACAAAAGAAGAGGAAGTAGTATCTTATGTTTCTAATGTAGAAGCTCGTATTGAAAACATGAACGTAGATAGTACAGATACTACCATGAAGGAAAAATTAGAAAATACTTTTATTACTCTTACAGATTTTATCTTTTATGATGGAACAATTAAAGGTATGACTTTTGATGAATTAACAGATACAGCAAAACAAGAAATTCTAGATCTTTATGAAAAAATTGATTCTAAGATAGAGTCTTATTTTCCAAATTATAAAGAAAACATCACATCTTCTGCCAAGAAAGGTTATGAAACTGCTGTAACCAAAGCCAAAGAATTAAAAAAAGAAATTATTGAAAAATATAAAGAAACAGTAGGAGAAGATGAGTATAATAATGTTGTAAGTAACATCGAAAGTGATAAAAATCGTCTAGAAGAAGCAGCAACACCATATGTAGAAAAAGGAAAAGAAATAGCTGGTGCTGCTGTAGAAAAGGGAAAAGAAGTTTGGAATACAACAAAAGATAAATTAGATACATGGTATCAAAATTTTAAAGAAAGTAGGGAATAATTTGCGAAGTGTCGGAGTATTAACATTAGGATGTAAAGTAAATACATATGAAAGTGAATATATCATTCATTTGTTAAAGGAACATGGTTATCAAATCAAATCATTTGATGATGTGTGTGATGTATATATTATTAATACTTGTACTGTAACAAATACAAGTGATGTAAAATCTAGAAAAATGATTCGTCAAGCAATCAAGAGAAATCCGGATGCCTGTGTAGTAGCAGCAGGATGCTTTATTGAAGCAAATAAGGATTATACTATTCCTGGACTAGATATTGTCATAGGAAATAAGGATAAGTCTAAAATAGTGGAACTATTAGAGGAGTATTTTACTAAAAAACAAGAAATTCGTAGACTATATAAGGAGCTACCTAGAGAATTTGAAGATATGTATATTAATGAATTTCCAGGTAGAACAAGAGCCTTTGTAAAAATTCAAGATGGTTGTGAGAATTTCTGCTCTTATTGTATTATTCCCTTTGTTCGTGGAAAATGTCGTAGTAAAGATTCAGATACAGTAATCAAAGAAATAACAGATTTAGTAAATAATGGATATAAAGAAATAGTATTAACTGGAATTCATACAGGAAATTATGGAGTTGACCTAGATATTAATTTTGCAGAATTACTAAGAAGAATAGTAAAAATTAAAGGCTTAGAACGTCTTCGTATTTCTTCCATTGAAATTACAGAACTAACGGATGAAGTACTACAAGTAATCAAAGAAAATCCTGTTATCGTTAACCATTTACATATCCCATTACAAGCAGGAAGTAATCATGTATTAAGAATGATGAATAGAAAATATGACTTAAAGTATTTTAAATTCCGTATCCAAAAAATTCGTAAAATTCGTCCAGGTATTGCTATATCAACAGACGTCATCGTAGGCTTCCCAGGAGAAACCGGACCAGATTTTTCACAAACACTAGAAACTTGCGAAGAGTTACAATTTACTAAAATTCATGTATTTCCTTACAGTGAAAGAAAAGGAACAGTTGCAAAAGACTTACCATACCAAGTAGACAAGGAAGTAAGAAGAACACGTGCAAGAATGCTTCTAGCCCTTTCTAAAAAACTAGAGACGAATTACTTTAACACTTTTATTGGTAAAGAGGTCTCAGTATTAATAGAAGAAGAAAAAAATGGTAAAAGCTATGGACATACAGACAATTATCTCCACGTAGAAATAGATAAAATTCTTCCCAAAAATACATTTGTAACAGTTTGTATTACAGAAGTATGTTATCCATATTGTATTGGTGAAGTATCTTTGCTAAAATAAAAGTAGGAGTGATAATATGGATAATTTTATGTTTCAAAAATTAATGAATGCCAAAAAAGAAGAAGAACAAAAACAAGAAGAAAATCAAGAAGAAATAGAAGTATTAGAAGAAGAAAATAACAAAAATCAAGAAAGAAAGCAAGAAGAAGATAAAGAAGGGTATGTAGCAAGAAAAAATCAAAATTAGGAGGAGTTATGGATATCTATATCAAAGGAAATTATCAAAGAAGTATTTATCAAAATAGTAATGGTTACCATATAGGACTATTTAAAGTAAAAGAAACAAACTGTGAACAATTAACCAAATATGTAGATAAAACAATTACTTTTACAGGTTATTTCCATGAATTAAATGATATGGATACCTATCTTTTTTTTGGTCAAATGGTTGAACATCCCAAATATGGAACCCAGTTTTCTGTTACTAGTTATGAAAGATGTAAACCAGAAGAAAAAGATGCTATTGTAGATTTTTTAACTAGTGGATTATTTAAAGGAATAGGAGAGAAAAAAGCCAAAGCTATCGTAGATGTATTAGGAAAAGATACATTACAAATTATATTAGATAATCCTGATAATTTAATTTTAATACCAGGAATTACTAAAACCAATATTGATACACTACATACTAAGTTAAAAGAATATGAAGCAAGTTATGAAATAGTTCTTTATTTAGGAGAACTAGGTTTTTCCACCAAAGATGCTATGCTTGTTTATAATTTTTATAAAGAACGAGTAAAATCTATTATAGAAGAAGATATTTATCAGTTAATTTATAGTATCCCGGAAATAAACTTTAAGAAAATAGATCGAATCGCTTTAAAAAATGGAGTAGAAAAAAATGCTTTCATTCGTATTAAAGCGTCTATTTTATATATTATGGAAGAACTTAGTAATGCCTATGGACATAGTTATTTTTTCTATGATGAAATATTTTCTTATCTACCTAGAGTCTTATTAGTTACTATTTCAGATACAGAATATCAAGAAGCCCTAGCTTCTTTAATAAAAGATGTAAAAGTAATTCAAAAAGAGGAAAAATATTACCTAGAAGAAATGTATCAAGCAGAATGTTTTATTGTAAAAAGATTTCGACTACTTGCTCATAGTGAAGATGAAGAATTTAAAAACTTAGATAGTAAGTTTAGTGAATTAGAAAAAGTATTTGGAATATCTTATAACGAAGATCAAAAAAGAGCCATTTTAGATAGTTGCAAGAAGAGTTTTTTAATTATTACTGGTGGACCTGGAACTGGTAAAACCACAATCATGAAAGGAATTGTAGAGTTATATAAAGAACTTCATAAATTAACATATGAAAAATTAGTAGATAAACTTGCTTTACTAGCACCAACAGGAAGAGCAGCCAAAAGAATGAGTGAAGCAACACTTCTACCAGCATCTACTATCCATCGTTTCTTAAAATGGAATAAAGATACTAATAAATTTCAAGTAAATGAGTATCATAAGAGTAAAGTAGAACTTGTGATTATTGATGAAGCGAGTATGATCGATACCGAACTTTTAGCCAGTCTTTTAAAAGGAATCTCTGCCAACTGTAAAGTAATTATGGTAGGTGATGCCTATCAATTACCATCAGTGGGTCCAGGACAAGTATTACATGACTTAATTGAAAGCAAAAAATTACCAGTAGTAGAATTAAAAGAGCTATATCGTCAAGGAAAAGATTCCAATATTATATCACTAGCATATGATGTAAGAAGAGGAGAAGTAGTAGATGATGTCTTTAATCAAGATGAAGATTTAACATTTATCGAGTGTGATGATAAAGATGTACTATCTAATTTGATGGATGTGTCTCAAACATTTAAAGACCTTTCTTATAAAAAATTTCAAATACTTGCCCCTATGTATAAAACGATTCATGGAATTGATGCAATTAATCAAAAATTACAAACAATTTTTAATCCAAAAGAAAGTAGTAAAAAAGAACTAGTAGTAGGAGATGTCATTTTCCGCGAAGGAGATAAAGTAATTGAATTAAGTAATATGCCAGAAGAAAATATCTATAATGGAGATATAGGAATCATTAGTACTATTATTACACAACCAGTAAAAAAAATTATCATTGATTTTGATGGAAATGAAGTAACATTTACTAGTGCTAATTTTAATAAATTTCGTCTAGCGTATGCAATTTCTATTCATAAGGCACAAGGAAGTGAATTTGATGTTGTTATTATGCCATTAGTCCAAGGTTATAAAAAAATGTTATACCGCAAATTAGTTTATACAGGAATCACAAGAAGTAAAAAAATGTTATATTTAATTGGTGACAAAATTGCACTCCGTCAAGCAGTTAGTAATACATCATCGGATATTAGAAGAACAACTATTAAAGATTTTCTAGAAAATGGTATAAAATAAAAAGGTTTAACTCATAATAAAAATGAGGTGATAAAACATGTCAAAGAAGGCAATGAATAAAATGATCTGGGCTGCAGTATTAGGAGGAATGGGAGTAGCAGGTTATATGTATTTTAAAAAGAATCCTAATGCTATGTCTAATATGAAAGAGATGGCTAAAAATGCAGCAAAAACGACGTATGATAAGTTAGAAGACATTGACTAATCATCAAGAAAAAAGAAGAAAATAATGTTATTTCTTCTTTTTTTGTGTAGGAGTAGAACTCTCAGATAAGATATTTAATGATTTTGTAATAAACTCACTTTCTTCTATAGAAGAATCATATAATAAAGGATAGGTAGTTAACAAAGCTTCTTTATTATCAGATGTATATTGTACAAGCATATCACGTAGTTTTAAATAAACAGCAGTCTGATAAACAGAGCTAAGTTCTGGTAAAATTTCATTTCTAAGTGAATCTTGTTGAAGTAACGTAGTAACTAATAGGGTTGCTATTTTATCTTGCATTTGCTGATAAGTATCAAAAGATCCTTCTTCTTTATGCTCTTCTAAATAATTAATAACAAAGAAAATATTTTTTACTTGTTCCTCTTTATCTTGCTTTTGACTAGGTTGTTGAGTTAATTGGTCAAGATACTGTTGTAATAATTCTGGTTGATAGCATTTATCTGAAGTATCTATTTCAGCTAGTAAATTAAAAAGTTCTGTTCTAAGATTAAGTTGTCTATTATATTCTGTATCAAAAATAGATAGATATCCTAATACTGGTTGTTCTACACTTTCTAAGATATGATTTAATTTATCTAGATAATAAATTTTTTTAGCATCGGGTAGTACTGATAATTGCTTTTTAATATCAAGAATAGTCTTTGTATTACTAGAATATAATCCAGTTTGTTCTTTGATAGCTTTTGATGAAGTTTTTATTCTATCTTTTTGACTTTTGAAGAACTGATTAATTTTTTCTGGTAAGTAAGGTGGAGTAGTATAATAACGGTTAAACTGACAAGAACTTAAGAAATCGGCTAATGTAGTAATTAAATATAGATACTCATTTTCATCACTTAATTTATGAAGATAATTTTCAATTTCTTCGGTGGTAGCTTTTCTATCTTCATGAGAAAAAGAAATAATATTTGTCTTAGCTAAATTACAAAAACAATCATTAAAAAAAAGGCCATTAGTTGTAGCAGTTTCAATTAGTTGTAGCAGTTTCACAAAAGTGAGCAGAGATTTTATAATCTCCAATATCATATAATATTGGTGTACTGATATCAGTACCAGCAACAACTCCCATTTTACTATCAAAAGTAGGTTTAGTATAGGGAAGTTCAAATGTTTTTATAATCTCTTTATTTTCAATAATTTGTTGTTGCTTTCGATAAAACTCTTTTACTTGCTGCCTACGAAGTATATCTAGCCAAGAAAAATATTTATCTCTAACTAGCTCCTCAGAAGATACTGCTTCTTTTAATATATATATTTTTCTCATGATTAATTCTTCGCCATCTAAACTTTTTTTAATATCGTCTATGTTGTATATATCTTTAATATCCATAATTAATATTCCTTTCTTTTGTATCATTTATTATAATAGAAGTGAAGAAAATGTCAATGAATGGTATTATATTTATCAAAATTTGCTTTGCTTTATAAACTATGATATGATTTACACACTTTGAGGGAGGAGTCGGTATGTTCGAAAAAATAAAGCATTCTATTAATTTAGATACAAGTTCATCAGATATAGTAAATAATGACTTGGATGATGAAATAAAAAAAGCACAGCAATCTCTAGCACGCTTTTCCTTAAGTGCAACTTTTATTTCGAGCGTTATAGCAGCATATAAATGGAAATAATAAGTGTCCGCACATCTAATTACCTAAGTGTAAGTGATTTTATTGATTTAATAGTAACATGTTTGAACTTTTATAGTCAAACAT
>CASEGV010000048.1:0-18152 GCA_949287595.1 uncultured Mycoplasmatota bacterium | reverse complement strand
TCATCCTGCAGTAGGTCTTTTATTTGAGGTGTTAGATAGTATAAGGTATAAGGGTTTAGAACTTTGGGATTATGTAAATATTGTCAATGACGAGACTCAGTTTGGTGCAATAACTATAAGGTTAAATGGTATTTGTTATGTAGCATTTAGAGGAACGGATAATTCGATTACTGGTTGGAAGGAAGATTTTGAACTTGGTTATAATTATCCGGTTCCAGCCCAGAGGCTTGCTAAAGATTATTTAGTCAATCATATAAATGAAGATGATAAGTTAATATACGTTGGTGGGCACAGTAAAGGTGGAAATTTAGCTATGGCAAGTGTTTTAGAAATTGACGATGATATTTTTAAAAGGATTAAGTTTGTTTATAATAATGATGGTCCAGGTTTCCTAGAAAAAGTTTTTAATTCAAGTGGTTTTTTAAGGCTTGAAAAAAAGTTAAAGATGTTTTTGCCGGAAGAAAGCGTGGTTGGCATTTTACTTAACAACACAAACAGATATCAAGTCGTTAAATCTAAAGAATGTGGTTTTAAGCAACACGATTTGTTCTCTTGGCTTTGTTTTGGTGGAATTTTAGTTAATGGCAAGTTATCTGCTTTTAGTATTAAGGCGAAAAAAATATTCAATAACTGGCTTGAAAAACAAGATTTGGAAAAGAGAAAAAGACTTGTTGAAGGTTTCTTTAGCCTTTTAAAATTAACAGGAGCGAAAAACTTTAACGAGTTAAAACTGTCTAATATTAATAAGTTACTTTCAAAGATAAGTATCGATGATTTAGGGAAAAAGGTTTTAAAGGATGCGATAAGTATTTTTATAAAATAGTCTTCCCTACTTTTGATTTTAAATGATTAGTGATATAATTTTAGTGTGCATGTGTAGTTTAGTGGTAGAACATGGGCTTCCCAAGCCTAAGATGCGGGTCCGATTCCCGTCACGTGCTCCATTAGATAATTCTGTTCGAACTATTCGGACATTAAATAGAAATCAATCTCAAAAGGATTGATTTTTTTGTCGTATAAAAAATCAACCTACTCTTAAAAGAAAGGTTGGTGAGAAAATGAAACATTACAAAATGTACAAGTCTATTATGAAGTATCTTACTGATAAAGACTTATCTTTAAATGCTAAAGGATTCTTAAGTATGATTCTATTCAATGATGAAATTAATGCTTTAGATTTATCAAAGTATTGTTCAGATGATATAGAAACTATTAAAGATACTATGTTAGAACTTCGTATCATGAAATATGTTAAGTATGATCCAGAAACTAATATGCTTATTGCTGGACCAAAAAAATATGATGAATGGGACGAATCAATTTTAGAAGATATACATAACAAAGCAAATAAAGATAAGGAAGGAAGATAATTATGTTAGATATTATCGAAAAAGAAATAGAAATTGATGAAACCTTAAAAATGCGTATTGAGTTAATATGCAAACTTGCTCATGTAAAACCAATATTTCATAACGGAAGTATGAAAAAAATTAATCATTCTAATTTAGTTTATGTTGAACCTCATAGAATTGAAGTTAAAGATAAAGTTATACTTGCCTTTAACTACTCTAATGAAGTTTATATTAACAATATTCATAACAAACTTAAAATTGTTGAATTAGAAGATTACTTAAATAACTTGTAAAATCTTGACTTTTTATAAAAAAAGTATAGAATAAATAACCAATAAGTGAGGGATAATTATGAAACGATTAAAACCCAAAAACTATTGTGATATTTATTTAGAAGAATTAGTAAGGAGTCAAGATAGCATTACTCGTTAATGCCCTTGACTCCTTTTTTTAATGATTGGAGGAATAAAATGGAATTAACTGATAAGGATGAAAAAAAGATTGCAGGTCTTTATATGAGAGTTAGTACAGAAGATCAAGTTAATGAAGGATTTAGTCTACCAGAACAAAAAGAACGTTTAGAAGCCTATTGTAAGCTCAAAGGATACGAAATTGGAGATTATTATACTGATGAGGGAATTAGTGCTAAAAAAGGAAATAAAAGACCTGAATTTGAAAGATTAAAAGAAGATATTAGAAAAAAGAAAGTCAATCTTATGTTAGCTATTAAACAAGATAGAATTTCTAGAAGTGTATATGACTGGGAAGAGATAATATCATTTGTTGAAGAAAATGAAGCTGATTTAGAATTTGTATATGATGACATAAACACTGCTTCATCCAATGGAAAAATGGTAGCCAGAATATTGATGAGTGTTTCCCAAGGAGAAATTGAAAGAACAAGTGAAAGAACGAAAATGGGACTTGCTGGAGCAATTAAACAAGGTCATATTCCACATAAAGCTCCTCTTGGTTATAAGCATGAGAATAAAAAACTTGTAATAGATGAAAGCACAAAAGATGTTGTAATTAAGATTTTCAATTTATATCACGATGGGAATTCACATTTTAAAATAGCAACAATTCTAAATGAAGAAAAAGCATTAGGAAAAGATAACTGGAGAGATTCTACTATTACAAATATATTAGCAAACGAAGTTTATAAAGGAGACTTTGTTCATGGTAAAAGAACAAAACATCCTACTTACTATAGTAATGTTGTGGAACCTTTAGTATCAGAAGAACTATGGGATGAATGCCAACAACAACGAAGAAGAAATGCTAAAGCTTATAAAAGAAATGAAGACTATTTATTCCTTCAAAAATTAAAATGCCCTAATTGTGGAAGAATACTTGGAGGTAAAGCAACAAGGAAGAAAAATGGAAACATTTATTATTACTATTATTGCCATGATTGTAAATTAAACATTAAAGAAAGTGTCATTCAAACATTTATTGAAAAATTCATTAATTGGATTTGTGAATATGATCAAATAGTAAATCAATTCTTCTTGCCAATGATTAAGAATAAAACAACTAATCCTAAAGAATCAATTGTGAAAGAAATATCAGTTCAATATGCAAAATTAGATAGAGTTAGACAAGCATTTATAGACGGAACATTTAATAAAACGGAATATGTAAGAGGAAAAGAAAAACTAGATAAAATAATTAAAGACTTAGAAGAAAAATTAGAAGAATCAGGAATATGTGATGAATTAAGTTTTACACCAGAAGATATTTTATTAAAAAGAGACATCGACTTTATCAATTCAGTTAAACATCCTGAAAAGTTTAAAGAGAATATGAAATATTGGAAACAATATACAAGAGATGAAAAATCCATATTCATAATGAGATATATCGATGAAATAGAATTAGAACAAGATGGTAAAAGTAAATATAAAGTTAAAGAAATCCTATTCAGAAAATCTATAGTTGAACCATTTAATGAACTATGGAGAAATGGTTATATAGATAAACCAGTAAAAGCTATGTTTGAAGATGTACCTGGGTTTGTTAGAATGAGCGAATACATGAATGAAACAGATGTTGAAGAATATTTAAAGAGATTAAGACAATTCTATAATGTTTCCTATTATGCAGGAAACTACATTGTAAAAGATAAGATATTCCAATTTGCAAGTCATGGTGGATTTTATGAGAATACTGTTGTAAGAATATTCCCATTAGAAGATTATAAAGAAACTGATCCAGAAGACAAATTGGAAATACATAAACTTGGGTCAATTTATATTAACGACAAAATTGATACAAGTTTGATAGATATGAAATATCTATTTAACAGCATTCCAGCTCATGATGAAAAAGATTTGAATGCTGTTAATATAAAATGTTTGCCAGTGGGAACGCAAACATCAACATCATAAATTACGTGGCACGTTTTGTTTCGAAAAAATGAAAGTGGCGATAGTAATTCAATGATGTAAATTATCGAATCACGTTTTGTTGAAACTATGTTTCAATGAAAGTCTTGAGATAATTTCATAAAGGATTCTAAGGAATAGTCCTTAGCCCACTGGAATTTTGATATAGTCCCTACGAGGGACATATGTCAAAGTTCCTAGGGGGTTATTAATTTTGACAATATCAAAATATAGCACAAGGAGGTGTATAAAATATGGCTATGGCTTACTCTCTACATGTAGGAAGTGATAAGAATAGAAAGTTATCTTCAAAAGGAATAACAACTAAGTCAGGATCAACTTCTCTAACAAATAATGGAATACAAAATAAAGCACAATTAACTAGATGTGATAAACACAACTATAGAAAATATGATATGGACCAGGAAAATATTGTTATTATACGAGGAACAGATTCTGTTGTTAAAGATGTTAAAAATCTATATCATGAAAGTTTTGATGAATTAGTTTTAGAATATAACAATAATCAAAAAAGAAAAGATAGAAAGATTGAAGATTATTATGAACACGTTTCTTTAGATAAAAATAGAGATTTAGCTGTTGAAATAATTATTGAACTTGGAGATAAAACATTCTGGGATACCAAAGATGATAATTATAAAAAAAGAATGACTTCAGTTTATAAAAAACAAGTTGATGATTTGGAATTACTTTTACCAGAGTTTAAAGTTTGCTCTGCTATTATTCATTATGATGAAACTTCTCCTCATATGCATATTGTAGGTGTTCCAATCAAAGATGGGTATAAGAATGGTCTATCTATGCAAGTTTGTAAATCAAAAGTATTTAATAAAACTTCTCTAATGGAATTACAAGATCAAATGAGAACTTTATGTATCAAAGATTACAACGAAGAATATAATTTAAACGAAAAACTTAAGACAAAGCAAAAAGGAAGAAATCAAGATATTAATGTTAGAGATATGGATAACTATGCAGAAGCTAAAGCAGTTTTAGATTTAGAATCTGATAAACTCGATAAAATAAATGAAGATTCTTTTCATTTAGATGATTTATCAAAAAATATTAAAAAAGATTTGGATGGATTTAACTATAATAAATTGCTTAGAGGTTATGTAATAAGCAAGGATGATAAAGATAAAATTGATAAATATATTGAAGAAGTAAATAAGCAAAATGAAAAATATAAAGACATTAACAATTTAAAAAATATCCTAGATATAGGATATGATAGTATGAAAAGACTTGAAACTGTAGAAGAAGATAACAAAGCGTTAAATATAAAAGTTAAGGCATTAGAAAAACAAAACAAAGATCAAAAAAAGAAAATAATTGAACTAGATAAACTATCTGAACATTTTAAAGAATCTGCCGATAAATTTATGGGATTATATTATAATTTAAAAGATAAGTTTGATAAGTTTATTAGATTTCTTGCTGAAAGACTTCTTAATCCTAAGACTAAAGAAAAATATAAAGAGTTTACTGGAGATTTGTTTGGACATGGTGTTCTTACATATAATGATTCAAATGAGCTAGAAAAAGCAAAAGAAGATATCATTAAAGAACGAGAAGAAAAAACAAATCAAAAACCAAAGAAATTAAAAAGAAAAGAAAATGAAAAAGACGATTATGAGTTATAACGAGAGTGTAAAATAAAGTGTGTAAGTCAATAAAAAGTACACACTTTTCTAATGTGATAAAATAAAAGAAAGAGGAAAAATATGAGAAGTAAAAAAAAGTAAAAATGAATTAGTACAGGCAATAATAGATACGTATCAGCCGGAGACGGCTAAAGATGTGCAAGATGCATTAAAAGATATTTTTGGCCCTATGTTCGAAGCCATGTTACAAGGAGAAATGAACGACCATTTGGGATATGAAAATAATGATAAAGGTGAAAAACGAACTCAAAATAGAAGAAATGGTTATATTTCTAAAAATGTTAAAACTAGTATGGGTGAAATGACAATAGATGTTCCTAGAGACAGAGAAGGATCATTTGAACCACAAATAGTCCCTAAAAGAACAAAAGATATTTCAGATATTGATAAAAAAGTATTATCTATGTATGCAAAAGGTATGAGTCAGAGAGATATATCTAATACGATTGAAGATATATATGGTTTTAAAATATCACATGATACCATTTCACAAATAACAGATTGCGTTTTAGATGAACTAAATGAATGGCAATCCAGACCTTTGAAAAAGTGTTATCCATTTGTATTTGTAGATTGTATGTATGTAACTATGAGATACGAATATGAAAGCAAAGAAACTGCTGTTTATACAATGCTTGGTTATGATGTAGATGGTCATAAAGATATACTTGGAATTTGGTTAAATGAAACAGAATCCAAACATTCATGGATGCAAATATTTGATGAAATAAAATCCCGTGGGGTTGAAGATATATTCTTTATATCCATGGATGGAGTTAGTGGCTTAGAAGAAGGAGCCAAAGAGATATTTAATGGTGTTGTTGTTCAAAGATGTATTGTTCATCTAATAAGAAATTCTTTAAAATATGTTCCTAGTAAAGATTATAAAAAATTTACTGCCAATTTAAAGTTAATTTATGGGGCTCCTAATTTAAAAAGTGCTCAAACTGAGTTTGAAAAGTTTAAAACTACATGGTCAAAATATTCTGGAGCTGTTGATGTTTGGGTTAGAAATTTTAATCATGTGGAACAACTTTTTGATTATTCTAGTACTATAAGACGCGTTATGTATACAACTAATGCTATTGAATCTGTTAATTTTTCATTTAGAAAAGTCACAAAAAAAGGCGCTTTCCCTAATGAAAACGCACTATTAAAATTATTATATCTACGAATAACTGAACTTTATAAAAAGTGGGATGATTCTACTATCTATAGTTGGGCTATGGTTAGAAATGAGCTAGATGCTCATCCTAAATTCCAAGACAGATTTCGTAAATATTGTAATTAAGTTCTTTGATAATTTTATATAACATATTAACTACTTACACACTTTTCTTGACACACCCGTTATAACTCTAATCGCCTTTTTACTCTTCAATAAACTTTTTTAATTTCATAGTACATTCTTTCTTAAATTTTTTCATATATTCATTCATGTACTTAAAATCTATTTTATCATTTGAATCTACAGGTAAAAGAATAAAATCATTTTCAACTTTTCCATTCCAAGTTGCTAAATAATCTCTAGTATATTTTTCAAAAATACCTTTTTGTAAGACAGTTTTTAAATATAGATTAGCATAAAATGGAACATCTTCACATATTTCTTTTTTTATTCTAATAAAATAACTTTCTGCTAAAATTCCCGTGGGTTCTTCTTGTGCATAAACTAAGCCTGTAGCTACAGCACCATTATAAATTATAGAAATAACATTTGAATATGTTGTATAATCTCCAGGTTTAGCATAATACATTATACCGTTGTCTCCTCGTTTTGCATAAACCAGTGGAATACAAAATTCATCAGTTTTATGTTTACTTACATTCTTATCTTTTGGGCATTTTTTAAAAGGAAGTTTTTCAAATATATCTCCAATTCTAAATTTTTTATATTGAATCATCTAAATCGCCTCCGTTTTTTAATATATCATTTAATCTCCAACTTACAAAATCATTAACAGTTTTTCTAAATTCGTCCTCAGATGGCATTAGTTCAATTTTTTTATGTTGTAGATAAGTCCAGTCGTTACCATCTAATGTAATAGTATCTTCTATATAACAATTATCATCTATAAAATTAAGATATGATTTACCATATAATACAACATTTACTAATTCTTCATATCTTTCTATTGCATGGTCTGTATTTTTCAAATTAACATTAATTGAAGATTTTCTCCTTGATAATCTTGTATATCCATCATTTGAAAAATCAATAAATTTAACTGGTTTCTTTTCATTATGTGGAATACCAACATCAAATAAATAAATTGCAGTTTGAACATTTGATTTCCCTAAGAATATGTCTGACATATGTATACTTGCTAGAAGCGTATTATTTTTAAGTATATCTTTTGTATACGGTAATCCAAGTCCACATCCAGCATTTTCTTGAATTAATACTGCTGCTTTACCATTTTTCATTTTGTTTAAAGCTTTTTCCACAAATATAAAACCTTTTCCAGGTGCAGAATATGGAGGATTTAATAAGAACACATTAGCGGGGTAATCTTTCCCTTTTAAATCACCTTGTTCATATTTGCCATCAAAAGTAGTCAAACTATTTCCATGAATGATATTAGATGATCCATCACCCATTAAAATCATGTTTAGCACAGCTAATAAATATATATCTGGCAATTTTTCAACACCTAGTAATTGTTCATGTTTAATTTTATCTATTTTTTCACTTAATAGTTGTGGACTATTACATCTCTTTTTAGCATCATCAATCATTATTCTCATAGATGAAATTAAGAAACCACCAGAACCAGCAGCAAAATCCCATACATAGCTATTCATGTTTACTTCAGCTATTTTTGCCATTAAATCAGTTACATATCTTGGTGTTAAAACGACATCATTTTTATCTCCATCAGGAACTCTTACCCAATCATTTAATACATTAAATAATTTACCAGTAAAATCTAAGTGTTTTCCTGATGAAAAAATAGGCATTATTTCTCTTTTAACAACAGAGTAGATGGATTTAAGTTTACTTTCACCATTAATAGGAATAGATAAATCAGCATACAAGAAAACTTGTTTTAAATCATCAATTATCATATCTTGTTTTTCTCTTGGTAGATTTCTTTCACTTAAAAATGATTTGACTTTATTCAATATTATTTGACCATCTTTTTCACTTTCAGAAATTTGTCCTTTTAAATCAGCTATTTCTAATGGTGCAACTCTATTTTCCACACCTAAACCAGCCATTATCATTCCAGTTACTAGTTCAACTCTAGAATCAACAGAAATTTGTAAATCATCTTGCATTAATTGATTCAATTTTTTTAATCTTACTTCAATTTCATTTTCATACTCTTTAGATTTTTCTTCTATTTCCTTTTCGGTTAAGAATAAATTATCTATTTTTTCTATTAATTCATCTATCATGCTAGGGAATAAAAAAGATAAATCCTCATAATTAGCTATTTCTTTTGGAATCATGTAATTTGATTCAGAAATATAATAAGTTTTCATTTCTGTCTTAATACTATTTCCTTCATAATATCCATTTAATCCTATCGCAATTACTTCTTTATAACTGCTAGTGTATTTTAAAATAGCATTTGCATAATGAACCGCACCATTAACAGCATATTTTGAAATATTATTATAATTTGGTTTTCCATCTTTTGTTAAATTGTCAATATTTCCTTCATCATTATATTTTACTAAATCTCCTTTTGTTCCTTTAACTTCAATCATAACAGGAATTTTTCTCATTGATTTAGTTTGAATAAATAATTTTATGTCAGGAAAGTTTTTTCCTTTGCCACCTTGCTTAGATGGTGCTTTTTTCAGAGCTTCTTCAATTTCATTATTAATAATTTCTGTTTTAGTATAATATTTACAATTATTATCTAATTGTAATTTTGCTATATCTTCAATTTGCTCTTCAATACTTGCCATACCGCTACCTCCAAACTTAACTTACATATATTATTTTATCATAAATATTTAAAAGCAGTTATAGTTTAGGCATAAAAAAAGAAATCTAGTATATCTAAATTTCTTAAATTTGACCACTTATTTTCATTAAAGCAGCTTGTCCTAGCAAACTAGTTATTTCTGCATAAAACCATCCATGCTTATCTAGATGTTCAGTTAACTTTTTAAAGAAGCTTTTTCTAGTAGTAAATTGTTTTGTTTCCTTATAGTTTTCTATTATCTCTTTTGCTTCTTCTAACAATGAATTTAATTCTTCTTTTTCTTCATTATTATCACATTTTTCTTCTATTTCGGTTTCTATTTTTGATAATGCATTATTAATAACAATGTTTGAATCATTAACATCTCCAATAATAACATTACCATTAGGAGCATTTATTGTTTCAATATTTAATACATTTTGAATATTTGTTTTTTTCGTTTTATCTTCATAATCTTTTTCTCTTTCAAAAAATGTCCTTCCTTGTTGAGTTAAAAGAGCTTCACCAACTGTATTATCCGCCCACAAAACGGTTAATAATCCATTTGATTTTAAATTTCCAATTATTCCTCTAACAATATCTTTTTTATCATTATCTACTTTCTCTCTTAAAAATTGACTAATATTTCCATCAGTTTCATCAAGTTCAATAATTTCCTTTAATAATTCTTTATCTGATTTTGCTAATTCGCTAAACAATTCTGATCTACTTCCTTTCTTTGAATAATACTTCATAGCGTCTGGAGTTAAAATGACATGCCAATCTCCTGATATAAAAAGGTCGCAAAGTGATAATAACCCTGCATATTTTAATTCATCCATAGTAGTTTTAATACTAAATCGCATATAATCTGGGAATTCACTTTCATTACCAAATATTTCATATTTTTTGCTTTCTTTATATTTAGTTAAGAAAACATCTAACATTGTTTCTTGATTTGAATTTAAAGTATACATATCATCACCCTTGCTTTTTATCATTATTTCCTTTTGTTTATTCTTAACAATTTAACAATTTCATTTAATTGTCTTTCAAATTTTTTAGTATCAAATTTCAATTTTATTGATGCCATATCATATCACCACCTGATTAAGTACTATTATATCATTATTTATTTCATTTTTAATAATATGGGTTAACAAATTAATTATTCTCTAGTATAATGTAATCAAGAGATTGATTCATCAATCTAATCTTGTAGTAGTTGAAAGAACATTCGACTATCGCTCCATTTGAATATTTAATTGAACTTTTAATAGAGAATCAATCAGAAATGATTGATTTTTCAATTTTATTATAAATCAATCTAGAAGATAGATTGGTATTTATGATTAACATAATCAAATAAGAAATTAGATGAGTCTTTTAGAATATTAATTCAATGATTATTAATGGTACATAATAAGATTAGCAAAACTAATTTAGGTTATGTTTAGCATATGAAATTATTAACACCAAATTTCTCACAATTAATTATTCTAATGAAATCTATACTAACAATTTGAACAAAAATTTAAATTATCAAAATTAGAAGGCTATTTTAGTAAATGAAGATTGTAATGATTTTATAAATAAGTTTATATAAAAAGACGTTTGAATTTAACCAACGTCTTTTTCATTTAACATTTCTAAGTATTTAGATAGTTTTTCTAACATAACATCTACTGGATTATATTCTTTTAAGGTTAAAAGATTTTCTAAAATGTTAGTAGAAAAACCACTGACCATTGCGACATCATTATCGAACTTGGTAACTGGGAGACCTCTAACGTTTCCAGCAACATTCCAAAAGATAATTTTTGGAAGTTTGTACCCTACTCTTTTAAAAGCTTTCTTCCAACCTTCAAAGTTTGTGCCTTCTTCAGTATAAGTTCCTTCATCAAATTCCATATCGGAAATGATTAGAATATGACTTGGGAGATCAGTTTGGTTTAAACCGTTTTCTTCAGCAGTGGTTAATAGTAGTTCAAAGGCTTTATCGATATCGGTATTGGCAATTATGGAAGGAATATTATTTATTTTTTCTCTAATTGTTTTACCTTTTACTTCGCACAGATATGGCTGTGAAGAAAAGGTTAAAAAATGATTTTTAAAGATTCCAGTATTTCTTTCGGCAGTATATAGGGCAAGGCCGATAGAAGTTGCATAAGGAATAGCATTATAGGCAAACATGGAACCTGAAGTGTCGGCCATTACAAGAACGTTAGTATCACATCCTTGTAAGATATCTTTTTGATTTTGCCACATAAGATCATATAATTCGTCATCACCATTATTAGTGATGATTTTTTTTATGATTTCATAGGCAAACAAGCCTTCAGTATTTATTTTACTTTCACCTTTCTTAAGAATTTCTTTATACTGTTCATACTTTTGAGGCATTCTCTTTTGAAAGGCATTTGTATATTTCATCATGGCTTTGGTTGGAACTTTACTGAAATCAATATTGTCATATGTTTTTTCAGTTAGATTTTTTTCAATGATGTTTAATTTCTTTCTTAGACTCGATAACATAAGACGATATTCTTTTTCAGTTTTATTTAGCTTTTTCATGATTATCTTAGCTATTTTATTATTTTCATTATGGCTCCGGTGAGATGGTAACCATTTAGCAAGTAGTGTTGGATATTCGCTTTTAAGATCTTCTTTTAATTGTTTATCTATTAAAGCAATGACATCATCTTCTATTTTAGTGTTTATTCCTTCTAAGATATAATCATATCTTCCAAGTTCACTTATAAATGGTAATGTTTTTAAAGCTAAAGAAGGATAGTTATCACATAGGTATTTAAAGATAACTTTAAAGATTCTTCTTTCGCCTTTACCGTTTCTAATATCTAAAATATATAGCAAATTAGAAAGTGCAAGAGTTTCATCCTCGATTAAAGCATTATCAAATAATCTGAGAATCTCTTCATCAGACATATATCTAGATAGTTTAGTAAAAACATCTAAATTACTATTATAGCTTTCAGCATAATATTTTGAACCTTTAGTATTGGTTACTAGATTTTTCTTTTTTAATTCATCTATTAAAGTCATATAGCACCTCCTAATTAACAAAAAACAAGCCACAGCGTGGTACCACTTTTATATGGTTACCAATCATATTATTATCTGAACAAACCATTGATATGCTGTAAGTGGCTTTAACAAAGAACTTCTTTGTTAATTAAATTATATATGTTTTTAGATTTAAAAAGGTCGCTTTTGAGGCGACAAAAAAAGCACTTATAGAATAGTGCCGCAAAAAGTGTATAGATAGTTATTTACTTTTGATAGGTCGTAAATTTTATTTTCTAGACACCAAGATATAACTCTATCAAATTTACTTTCACTTAGACTATACCCTGCTGAATTTAATAGTTTATTAAAATCGCTGGGGTTTAGCTTTAAAGCTAGGCATAATTTGATGATGACGTTTTTTCTTGGGATGTAATTTTCACTACATCTGATTTTAGAAAATAATTTTCTATCTATATCAGCTTTTTTGTAAATCATAGAGTCTTTGAAACCACTTTTGTCGATGAACGAAAATAGTGTTTCACTAAAACTCCGAGATTTGTGACAATTTAAATATTCGTTTAAATTCATATTATGACCTCCTATTATCAAAAAAAATAATCTTTCTGGTTTCAATCCACACAATTTCAGTCATAGCTCTGAATTTCAAATATTTAAATTGTAAATTCATTATATAATGAAAAAGAATAAATTACAAGTATTTAGTAATTTATTCTTTTTTTAAGATATAGTTTTATATTTTATTAACAAGGTTAGAAAATTCAATTTTGCCATTATTTAAAATACAATAACTACCAAGGATTTCGATTTTACCCTCTTCTTGAATTATACAGCAATTGTCATCCGTACAATATATTTTTTTGTTTTTTCTTAAAGCGTTTTTTGATTTTTTATCGTTTATTCCCTTTATCTGTTTTAAAGTGTCGCCACCGGTTAAAAAGATAACGTCACTTTGTTTTATTAGTTTTTTTGCTTCTTCTAGAGAGTTATTGATTGTAGGGATTTTATTAAATTCAATGTTTCCCTCTTTAAACCAGGTAACTATCTTTTCACATCTTTCTTTATTTTTTTAGTGTCATCAAAGTCAGCTGAGACAAAGCAAAAGTTATATGTTTCTTTTATATATTGTTTTAATTTTCGGAGAATTTCTTTGGTAAATCCTTTTCTAGTATATGAACCACTAATTAAATAAACTTTTTTCATTTTGGGGGCTGATATATTATTTAACGCTTTTGATGAAATCTCCAGTAAATTCATTTTTTAATATATCCATGTGCATTAGGTCGTGATATTTTCCGTTTAAAAACACATTTTCTCGGCTACATCCTGTATTTTTAAAACCACAATAATGAATATCTTCTAATTTTGTCTTTGCCACCATATACTCAATAACTTCAAATCATGAAAATATCACTTTGCCAAAATCTGCAAACAATGCAATAGCACCTTCAAAAACTCCTAAAAAACTTTAACCTTAGTATCATTAATCAACTGCTGTTTTCTTCATTTCTCGGAGTTAATCCTTCACTACTTATTGAGACAAATCTATCTAAAGATGTCATATAATAATTCACAATCTCACATCATTTTCAAAAAATCACTTTACTTTTTATCTTTCCATTCGTGATAAAGTATGTCCTTTAAAACCAGCATACTATCTAACTCGTTATATCCGTAATCATTAGCTAAACTATCTAACATTTCTCTTATTGCTTTAGAATATTTATCTATATCTACTACTTTAAGATACGTTAATAAAACTGGATATTTTTTACCCCATGCACTTGTCCAATCAACTTTATCTTCTTTTTTCTCATCTATATTCTTAATTACATCTTCTATTTCCTTATCCATTTTATAAACTCCTTATCTCCAAAAGTCATTAATCATATTGAAAGTCTCATCTGGATTATCAATATTAACCTCATGAGAAGCATTTTTAATTATCTTAAACTCACTATTTTTTATATTATTATTTAATAACCTAGCGTCTTCCATATTTTGATTATCTTTCTCACCACATAAAATTAACGTCCTACACTCTATCTTATCCAAATCAGAAGCCATATCTAAATTACTCATCGAATTTACAAGTGTAATAAAATCTTTCTTCAAACAGCCTATTTTTTCAAAAGTAGATTTGGGCATCAAATGAAAAATTATTCCCTGCACCTTAAACAAAAACTTTGGTATTTTGTAAGGTGTTCCAATTAAAATTAATGAATTAACCTTATTAGGAAATCTTTTCGCATAATGAAGGGATAAAATACCACCTAAAGAAAGTCCACATAAATTTAGCTTTCCATCAAAACTATTAAAGTAATCCGTAAACTCATTAAACAAAGAATTATAATCAAAACTCTTATCTTTTATCATCGAATATAAATTTGGTGTTTCCACTTTAATACCATTTTTCTCTAATTTCTCTGAAACCATATTCCAACTAGTATCATTTTGACCTAATCCATGTATCAAAATATTTTTCATCGTTCAATCTCACTTTCTAATTAAATTCTTATATATTAAAATCAAAACATTAACCCCTAGTCCTAACATAAATTATTTACAATATCTGTATAATAAATAATTTCTTTATCTAATGCTTTTGCATATTCAATTTCGCTTTTAGTGGATTTGCCAATATAACCATCAACATTTACAACCAAAATAGCATTCGATAATTTAATTTTCTCTTTATGCATTTTATCAAACATAGCAATTTCTTCTTTAGTATATATTTTTTTATCATCTCTTACTGGATAAATCGGTGTAATCACACAATTACCTAATAACTCCATCTTTTCAGATATTTCCATCATTTCTTTTTGAAATTTTAAACTTCCACACACCGTAATTATTTTCATTTATAATCTCCTTTTAAAACAAAATTCAATAACCACATTATATCATAAAATAAATAAACTTTTTAACACTCAAAAAGACTAGTTAAAACTAGCCTATTGAATCTACAAGTTCATCATACTTGTTTTTAATACCTTCATTTGTAAATACAATACTGTCACCATCTATTTCCCAGCTACTCTGATTATCTGATAACAGATTTAAAATATCTTCTGATGTGTTTAATAATTGGACTAACTCATCAATTGAATCCTGGGCAGAATGATCTTCCGAATCTATCTCATCAGCAAACTCTTTTTCATATATATCCACGTAATAGCTATCTAAATTTTTATTTTCAATATATGACATAACTTTTTCTTTAGTCAAAAGTTCTGAAAGTTTTTCTTTACAATCTTCTAATTTTTGTCTAGTACTAGAAATATATTCTTTAGATTCTGTAAAATCCTTACCATCTGATTTATAGTTTTCTACCGTTAATAAATTTGTTATTGTGTCATCGTTTATAGTATCCATAATCTCGGATGCGTTACCGAAAAAGTCCTTTAAATAAGATTTCAAAGCCTTCTCTACTACCGCATAATCACCTTTGGTAACTGTTCTATCTAATTTCTTATTAATTTCATCTTTGGTAGTATCATCAATACCCTTATCAAAATTCATCAAATCAAAAACTTCAGTAAATTCTTTATCAAGCTTATCTTCTTGCTGCATATCAGAGATAACCATATAACCAAACACCGCAGCTATAATAGCTACTATAACTAAAATAATAATTATAATTTTTTTCTTCATAAATTTTTTTCCTCACTTTTTCTTAATTACCAATAAAAATCGTATTCCAAATTCAGTAGCTAGTAAGAATAAATAAAACCCAAGCCATATAGAAAAACTAAAAAACGCTACATCAAAAGTATTTTCTGCTCCAGTTCCATCTACACTTCTCGCGAATAAAAATACGCTAACTCCTAAAAACAAAGTAAACTGAAAAATTTGAAATACTTTAAAGCCACTCCCCATAATACGTCATACCCTCTCTTCTATTAACAGTATATCATATTTTATAATTCTCTTCTTATTAATTTTATTTCTACCGACAAAAACACAAAAAAAGGCCAGCACGCCGCCAGCCATCAAACAAATTATCTAACTAAAGCATATACAAATAAACTAATAAGTGCGATTGCAACTAAAATAACATATATTAAAAATCCTTTTCCAATAATTCTTATTCCTTTAATTGTCATGCCAGCTAATTGTTCTGTATTACTAACCTTCTTCATCAAAACCTCCTTAACTTCATTATCTAATAATTCATCAATACTTACATTTAATACTTTTGACAAAGCTTTTAATTGTTCTGGATTAGGGGCAGTTTCTCCAAGTTCCCAATTAGAAATAGTCTGCCTGGTCACCCCAACTTGATCACCAAGTTGTTCTTGTGATAATCCATTTTGTTTTCTTAACTTTAAAATGTTTTCACCTAATTTCATAAAACTTCTCCTTTCACAAATAAATTATAAATTATAAGTATTTAACAAATCTATCAAATGTCTTTGGAAGTTTGTCAAAGAATTTTAACATCTTATAATAATCAATTATAAACAAATTAAAATAAGTATATCAATTATTAAAATGACTATCCCACTAATCAGCATTGTCCAAAAGAAACTTTTCATATTACAATATCTAAGTACATAGGCCAATTTAGGATTATCAGGATCATAAAAAACATCTATTTTAGAATTTATAGGATACATCTCTCGAATTGGATCTTTAGATATTCCAGCAAAAGAATTCATAGATCTACTTATAGTAATATTTTGATTATGTTCTTTATAATCAGTTTTATTTTCACTAAACGGTGTACTTACTGTTTTTTCTATAATCCATTTATATTCTGGACCTTTAACCTTATACTCCTTACCATCGACTTCATAATAAACTATTGGTAAATGCAGTCCACCATTTGAAACAAACGAATATCTTTTAATTATCCCTTCCGTTTTAGATGTACATCTTTTCTCCTGAATCAAATATTTATACAAGAATTTAAAAGCTAAAACTATTAATAATATACCACCTAAAGTTAAAAATACTCCAAAAATAATTTTTATTATTTCCATATCACTCATCCAAAACCTCCCTTCTCAAAATTCTATTTAAATTATATCATCAACATATC
This sequence comes from uncultured Mycoplasmatota bacterium, assembly GCA_949287595.1. Classification (GTDB taxonomy): domain Bacteria; phylum Bacillota_I; class Bacilli_A; order RF39; family UBA660; genus Faecimonas. The sequence goes on along the minus strand of CASEGV010000048.1, from coordinate 716 downwards.
AAAATAACCAAAAAGTCAAATCTGATAGATCTGACTTATTCCTCTTTATATGTCACATTCAAATCTTCATCAACTGTAACCTTAACCTTTTTAGTTATCGTTTTAGTCTCACCATCTTCATAAATTTCAAAATCAACATTCATAACTTCTTCCCCACTTTTCTTAGGAATAATATTAACTTCAAACTCTAAATTATTGACATCTACCGATTTATCCTTTAAAACTAATTTAGCTATATCTGAATCAACATCACTTGGTCCATAATAAGCACTACCAAAAGTATTTTTTACCTTCATATTAAAATGCGGATACTTATTTTCCACTTTATACTTAATATTATTGTAATCCATAGTACTTAAAAGCATATCAATATCATAATTATATTTTGAACTATCCAAAAAATCCTTTACATAATATTTTTCTTCATTATTAACTATCAAATAAAAATCATCGTTGTCATAGCACTCAAAATAATATTTATAAACCTCATCTTCATAAAACAAATTATTATCACTACACTCATCACTATGTTCAAAAGTTATTTCAGGATTATATATTTTACTATGCTCCTCATAATTTTTATCATATAACTTATTTCTGTATATAATAACTCCCATAAATAAAACTATAGCAATTACTATAAATGAAATTATTTTTATATAAGATTTCTTACTAATTTTATTTTTTTCAAGTAAAAATATATTATGAATTAAAGC
>CASEGV010000047.1:0-10828 GCA_949287595.1 uncultured Mycoplasmatota bacterium | reverse complement strand
GTTAAGCCTGTGGAGAAGTAGGGATACCTAGTCTATGAAGCAGGAAACTTGGAAGGTGACGACCAAGGCGAATTAAGTTTACTTAATTCTTTTGTTCTGTTATAATAGGCATATCGATGTTGATTAAGAAGTAGTAGTAAATGATTTCTTTGGAGAGAGTTCGTGGCTGGTGAAAACGGATAAGAATAGTTTATGAATTCATCTTAGGAGTCCCTATAACAAAATTATAGGCGTTAATCGCGTTAAGATAATGAGGTAGTTAATAACTATAAATTAAGGTGGTACCGTGTCTTTGATGCCCTTAAGTTATAGTTATTTTTTTGTTAGGAGGAAATTATGATTCGAAGGGTAATATGGGATTTAGACAATACTTTAATGGAACGTGATTTAAAGGCAGAGAAAGCTTTTTTTCAAGAGAATTTATCAGTTAATCAGGGAATGACTTTACTATCTTTGCTTTCTGAATACGAAGAGTCGTTTTCAAGATTTGATATTTCGATGTTAGCTACTTTTTGTCAGAAAAAAGTGGACTTTCCAATTCAGGAGGATTTTTTTAGAAGATGGTTTTCTGTTCATGTAGATTATCCTGGAGTGATAATTGATGGTGCAAAAGAAGTACTTTCTTATTTATATTATTTAGGAGTAGAGAATGTTATTTGTACTAATGATGTTTCGGATATTCAAAGAGAAAGACTTAGAAAAGTAGGATTACTATCTTATATTCAAGAAGTTTATGGTGGAGAGTATTTTTTTAAACCATATAAAGAAGCTTATATTCGTGCTTATGGTGATTATTTGCCTAGCCAATGTATGATGATTGGAGATAATTTAGAAAAGGATGTTCTTGCTCCTAGAAGTTTAGGAATTACTTCTTGGCATTATAATCCTGATGGTAGCGATTCGAATTATGAATATTCTATAAAAAGTTTAAAAAAAGTAAAGGAGATGTTTTAATGAAAATAGAAGATATAAAGAATACTATGTTAGATGAATTAAAGTCTATTGATGACTTAAAAGCTTTAAATGACTTACGTGTAAAGTATTTAGGTAAGAAAGGTCTTATTACAGAGTTAAATAGTGAGATTAAAAATGTTCCTAATGAAGAGAAAAAAGCTTTTGGACAAAAAGTAAATGAAGTGCGTACATTATTTCAGTCTACTTATGATGAAATTAAGACTCGTTTAGAAGAGGAAGAATTAAATCAAAAACTTGCAAGTGAATCTATTGATATCAGTTTACCTAGTACTAAAGTTAATATAGGTTCTCCTAATATTTTAGAGAAATTAATTGAAGAAGTAGAAGAAGTTTTTATGTCCATGGGATATGATGTAGTGGATGGACCTGAGATTGAAGAAGATAAGTATAATTTTGAGATGTTAAATATTCCTAAGGGACATCCAGCAAGAGATGCTCAGGATACTTTCTATTTAGAGGGTGAAGAAATTTTACTTCGTAGTCAGACTTCTCCTGTACAAGTACGTACGATGTTAAAAGGAAAGGGTGAAGTACCTGTTCGTGTTATTTGTCCTGGTAAAACTTATCGTAGAGATGATGATGATGCAACTCACTCTCATCAATTTATGCAGATTGAAGGATTACTTGTTGATAAGGATATTTCGTTATCTGATTTAAAGGGTACGATTGATGTTATTGTTAAGAAATTGTTTGGGGATGATGTTGAGACTCGTTTTCGTCCAAGTTATTATCAATTTACAGAACCTTCTGTAGAAGTTGATATTAGTTGTTTTAATTGTAAAGGTAAGGGTTGCAATATTTGTAAACATACTGGCTGGATTACTATTGCTGGAGCTGGAGTAGTTCATCCCAATGTACTTCGTATGAGTGGCTATGATCCTGAGGTTTGGAGTGGTTTTGCTTTTGGATTTGGTGCTGAACGTATGGCAATGCTTAAATATGATATTAATGATTTAAGAGTTTTTTATAATACGGATTTAAGAGAAGTTAAACATTTTGATAGAAGGGAGCTTAAATGCGATGATTAGTTTAGAATGGGTAAAAGATTATATTGATATTAGTGATCAAGATTTAGAAAAGTTAGCTGTTAAGATTACGGAAGCTGGTATTAATGTTGAAAAAGTTATTACTAATCATATTGATTATTTAGTGATTGGTAAAGTTGTTAGTTGTGTCCCTCATCCAGATAGTGATCACCTACATTTATGCCAGGTAGATGTTGGACGAGATGAATTGCAACAGATTGTTTGTGGTGCCCCTAATGTAAGAGAGGGACTTAAAGTTATTGTTGCACTACCTGGAGCAGTTTTACCTGGTGATTTTGTTATTAAAGCTAGTAAGATTCGTGGAGTAGAGTCTAATGGTATGATTTGTGCTTTATATGAACTTGGTTTGGAGGAAAAAACTGATGAGGCATATGCTCGTGGAATTGAAGAGTTAGATGCTGATGCTCCTATCGGAAAAGATCCACTTGTTTATTTGGGACTTGAATCTACGTTATATGAGCTTGATATTCATAAACATCGTAATAATGATTGCTATTACCATATTGGCTTTGCTTATGAGATTGCTGCTATTTTGAATCGTAAGGTAACATTACCTGATTGTAGTTATCAAGAAGAAAAAGATAGTGTTGAAAATCATTTTTCTTTAGATGTAGAAACTAGTAAATGTCCTTATTATTTAGCTAAAATGGTTACTGATGTAAAGATAGGGGAGTCTCCTGAGTTTATTCAAAGACGTTTGATTGCTGCTGGTATGAGACCTATTAATAATGTTGTTGATATTTCTAATTATGTTATGTTAGAGTTTGGACAACCTCTTCATTTCTTTGATAAAGATACTTTAGGAGATCATATTTTAGTAAGAGATGCAAAAGAAGGAGAAGAAGTCGTTACTCTTGATGGTAAAAATAGAATCCTTCGTAGTAGTGACATTGTTATTACTGATGGAGAAAATCCTGTTTGTATTGCTGGTGTCATGGGAGGAGAAACTACGGAAGTAACAGATGTTACTAAAAATATTTTAATTGAAGCTGCTATTTTTGATGCTGTTAGTATTCGTTATACTGCAGCTCACTTAGATCTTCGTAGTGAAGCTAGTATTCGTTATGGTAAGGGATTAAATTATGAATATACTTTGATGGCTATTAATCGTGCTTGTCATTTATTAGAAAAGTATGCTGATGCGAAAGTGTTATCTGGTATGGTTTGTCATGATGATGTTGATAAAAGTGAGAAAGTAGTAGAATTTTATCCTGAACAAGTAGATAAGATGCTTGGAATTCGTATTACAGAAGAGGATATGAAGATAGAACTTGAACGACTTGATTTTCCATATACATTAGAGAATGGTAAGTTTAGAGTGGTAATTCCTAAGAGAAGACTTGATGTTGATCCTAATGTGAATGATATTGCTGAAGAGATTGGAAGACTTTATGGATATCAAAAACTAGTGTCTACTTTACCTAAGGTAGGAATTCGTCGTGGTGAATATGTAGGTGATGTTAAATATCGTAAAGCAGTATCTAAAAGACTTCGTAGTTTAGGATTTAATGAAGTTAAAACTTATACTTTAGTATCTCCAGAGGCAAGTTCTAGTTTTGATTATGAGAAAAAGGAAAAAGCAGTTCTTCCTAATCCAATGAGTGTTGATAAGAGTGTTATTCGTACAACATTACTTCCATCATTACTTCAAGTTTATCAATATAATAAGGCTCGTAAAGTAGAAGATATTGCGGTTTATGAAGTTGCAAAGACTTATGATAAGAGCTATCAAGAAGAAAGTAAAATTGCTTTTTTAATGAAAGGTAATTATGTTGTTAATCCTTGGAAGGGTAGTATGCCTGTAGATTTCTATTTAATGAAAGGATTTGTTGAAGATATTCTTACTTATTTTGGATTTCAAAATCGTTATAGTTTTGAAGTTAGTAATATTCCTGATATGCATCCTGGAAAGTCTTGTCAAATTTTATTAGATAGAAAACCAATTGGTATTTTAGGACAAGTTCATCCTAATACATGTAAGGATGAGGTATATGTTTGTGAGATTTCTCTACAAGCATTGATGCAGAAAGTAAAACCACTTAAATTTAAGGAAGCTAGTAAGTATCCAACTATTGAAAAAGATGTTGCTTTTGTTGTTTCTAAAGATGTTACTTCTGCTGAGATAGAAACAACCATTAAAAAGGCTGGAGGTAGACTTCTTCGTTCTACTGAGGCATTTGATGTTTATGAAGGGGAACATGTGCCAGAAGGTATGAAGTCTATTGCTTATAACTTATTATTTATGGCTGATGATCGAACACTTACGGATGATGAAGTTATGAAAGTATTTAATCAAATTATTGATAAAGTAGTTTCTGTTCACTCCGCAGAAGTTCGTGACAAGTAATTGTCTATAAGAAGGTAAAATCTATACTTTTACCTTCTTTTGTTTTATACTAATGATAGTAAAGTAAAGGGTGTTGTATATGAAAAAGAAAACGAATTTAAGTTCTAAAGTAGCAGATATATTTTTATGGTTGTCTTTGCCTTCTAATATCTATTTAATTTATTTAGCTGTTACTCGTGTTAAAGTGTCTGGTAATAGTGATTCTATTGTCATTTTGGCTATTATACTTTCTATTCCTATGTATATCGTAGTTATTGCATATTGTTTACATGGTTTGGATATTTTAGGAATTATAACTTCTAATGTTGTTACTGCTCCTCAGACGACTGTTGAAGGTATTTTGGATGAGAAAACACGTAGTATGTTAGATAAAGATAAAGATGGCAGAATTTTGATTTCTGAGTATTATCCATTATCAGAAGAAGAAGTTTTACAGAAAATACTTTCTGTTGATTCACAATTTTCTAAGGAGGATTTTTATGCCTGGGTAAAACATTTATATTCTGTTATTTTAGAAGCCTTAGATAAAAGAAATCCGGTGATGTTACGTCGTTTTGAAAGTGACTATTTATATCAAAGACATGTTGCTTTATTTGAAGATATTGCTAAATCTGGAGCTGTCATTTCTAATTATGCTATTAAAGGTGTTTTGCTTAAGGACTTTAAAATTGAAGGAGATAAGGAAATATTAGTTGTTGCTTTAAGTGCATCTATTAATAAAGTAAATATTTATGATGATAGTTATAAGTCATATATTTTGACTTTTGCTAGGAAAAAGGGTGTAAAAACTACAGGAACTTTATTAGCAAAAGAGACTAATTGTCCTAATTGTGGAGCGGTATTAGATTTGGATAGTCATGGTGTTTGTTCTTATTGTCATACTTTAGTTTCTAATGGAGACTTTGGTTGGATATTAATCGATATGAAAAGTATAAAATTAGTTGGTGATTAAAAAAGAATGAATTAATTTTCATCCTTTTTTTTATCGGCTTTTATTATTTTTAGTTTTGTATTTAGTTTTAGATTTTGTACTGTATTTAATGGTAAAAAATAGACATTATAAACTTTTCTTTTTGGAAGGATATATTTTTCTGTATTCATCTTTTCATACATATATAAAATAGTATCTTCTTTGTCTGTTAGAACAATATCTATTTTTTGACATAGGAAGTTAGTTGTTACGAACTTCTTTTTAGAAAATTTAATTCCGTAATCAATTGGTTCTAAGACAAATTTTAATCCTTTGAAACGATTCCAGAAACCTGTTAGTTCTATGATTTTTATTTTTTTATTTTTTACCTTTAAATACATTCTTTTTCCTTCTTTCTTTTTTTATTTTATCATTTTTTCTTACATTTACAAAGTATTTTAAATATGATATTATATAGAAAGAAAAGGAGGAATATTATGAGTGGACATTCTAAATGGGCGACAATTCATCGTAAAAAGGGATTAATTGATGCTGCTCGTGGTAAGGTGTTTCAAAAATTAGCAAAAGAGATTATGGTAGCAGCTAAAGGTGGTAGTCCTGATCCGGATCAGAATGCGGCTTTACGTTTGGCTGTAGATAAAGCAAAAGCTCAAAATATGCCAAAGGAAAATATTAATAAAGCAATAGAGAAAGCAACAGGTTCTAATGATGCTGCTAATTATGAGAGTGTTAGATATGAAGGTTATGGTCACGGTGGAGTTGCTTTTATGGTTGACTGTTTGACTGATAATCGTAATAGAACTGCATCTCAAGTTCGCAGTGCTTTTACTAAAGCTGGTGGAAATTTAGGTACAGATGGTTCTGTTAGTTATATGTTTGAACGTCGTGGATCAATTGTGATTCCAGCAGATTATGATGAAGATACTATGATGATGGTTGCATTGGATGCTGGAGCACTTGATTTTGAAAAGGCAGAAGAGCAGTATTTAATTACTACGGATACAGAAAATTTTCAGAACGTAAAGAAGGCTTTAGAAGATGCTTCTGTAAAAGAGTTTTTGGAATGTGAGCTTACATATGTTCCAAATATGGAAGTAACTCTTGATGAAGAAGGAGTAGAAAAAGTACATAAATTAATTGATACGTTAGAAGATTTAGATGATGTACAAGATGTATATTACAATTTAAAAGAAGATTAATTATGAATTAGTTTAAGGTTTTGTATTCCTTGAACCATGTGAAAGGATAGGACTTGTTATGGATAGGAAGTCTCAACTAAAAGAAATTAATACAGAGTTAAAGATATATGTCAATGAAGCATCTTTTGTTTCTAATTCTTGCAGAAATAAATTAATTCGTTATTTAGGAGATGCGTTTGATATTAAGTTGCCTGTTGAAAATTTTGCCAAAATTGATGTTTCTTTATTAGAAGATGGTAGTATTGAAATGCGTGATGAAGTTTATCGAAGAGAGCATGCACTTTCTTTTGATGAAGTTTTAGAAAGATATCATACTTTTAAAGAAAAAGCAGAAAGTTTACTTAAGAGAAAAAGTAAGGATTCTTTTCCTTTAAATGATTCTAGTAATATTAAAAATTTATTTGTTGTATTATTACTTTCTGTTTTCTTTATTGCGTTATTTATTTATACACTTAGATCCTTTTTGGCTGGAGATTATATTCATTGTATTTGGTTATTTCTTTTTATTTCTACTTGGCTGGTACCTAGTGTTAGAGATAGATTTATTCAGGCATTTCATTATATCAAAAGAAAACTTAAATAGTTTTTTACAACAACTTTTTAGTTGTTGTTTTCTATTTTAGATTGATGTTCGATTGCTACTTTTTAGGTTTTGTTATATAATTCTTTTGGGAGTTGAAGAATATGTATGATTATATCAAAGGAAAAATTGCTGAATTAAAGTATAATTCAATTGTTGTTGATAATGGAGGAGTAGGTTATTTAATTTATGTTCCTAATCCTTATGCATTTGAAGTTGGTAAAGAATATAAAGTATATGTTTATCAGCAAGTCAAAGAAGATGAAGAAGCTTTATTTGGTTTTAAAACTAGAGATGAGAAAGAATTGTTTTTGAAATTAATTAGTGTTAAAGGATTAGGTTGCCGTATGGCGTTACCAATTCTTGCCGTGGGATCTATTCAAGGTATTATGGATGCAATTGAGAGAGAGAACATTTTATATTTGAAAAAATTTCCTAAGATAGGGGAGAAACTTGCTAGACAGATAGTTTTAGATTTGAAAGGAAAGTTGGAATTTATTGGTACTGGTATTTCTGATGATGTAGTAGAGACAGAACAAGAATTACAAGAAGCTCTTCTTGCATTAGGATATAAAGATAAAGAAATTAAGAAAGTTGTTAGTCAAGTAGATGCTAGTCAGTCTATAGAAGAACAGATTAAGGAAGCATTGAAATTACTGTTACGATAGATCATGGATAAAGTTATTAGTTTAGAAGAAGTTTATTGTAATAAGGTTATGAGTCGTGTTTTAGATATGGCTTTAGAACTTGAAGAAGAGGGTATTGTTTGGAATATTACAAATAGAGAGCTTCGTGGTTTATTAAATCAGTTTTATCATTTATACCAAAGTAAGGGTATTATTTATTCTTATCAAGAAGATATGCAAAGTTATTTTGCTACTATATTTACTTATATTAGTGAGGAACATATTTCTTCTATTTCTTTTTTAACGATTATTGATGGATTTTTTTATTGCTATGAAATGATGAGTCCGGTAGAAATAGAAAGAAGTGATTTTACTAAGACTGTTAGTAAAGTGAAAAGTATGATTAGTTTGAAAGGAGAGGGAAATCATGCAAGATGAAAGTGTTGTTACAAATTATCATTTAGAAGATGATCAGTTGATGGATAATACGATTCGTCCTGAGAGTATTGATGAATATATTGGTCAAGAGGATGTGAAAGAGAATATTCGAGTTTTTGTAGAGGCAGCAAAGATGAGAAATGAGCCTTTGGATCATGTATTACTTTATGGTCCTCCAGGACTTGGTAAGACTACACTTGCTTTTATTATTGCTCATGAACTTGGTACAAATATTAAGACTGCTAGTGGTCCTAGTATTGAAAAGAGTGGAGATTTAGCAGCGATTCTTTCTTCTTTGGAGCCAGGTGATGTCTTGTTTATTGATGAAATTCATCGTATGCCAAGATATATTGAGGAGATTCTTTATCCAGCTATGGAAGATTTTTCTTTAGATATTATTGTTGGTAGTGAAGGAAATAGTCGTAATATTAAGATAGATTTACCACCTTTTACTTTGGTTGGTGCAACGACTCGTGCTGGGGATTTGTCTGCACCACTTCGTGATCGTTTTGGAATTACTTCTAAGTTACAGTTTTATACTGTTTCAGAACTTACAGATATTATTAAAAGAACTGCTAGAGTTTTAGGAGTAGAAATTGAAGATAGTGCAGCTGTAGAACTTGCTAAAAGGAGTCGTGGAACGCCAAGAATTGCTAATCGTCTATTTAAGAGAGTTCGAGATTTTGCTTTGGTTAAAGGAAATGGTAAGGTTGATTTGGCAATTACAGAAGAAGCTTTAGATCGTTTGAAAGTAGATAAGATGGGACTTGATAATACGGACCATGAATTGTTACTTGCGATTATTGAAAAATTTAATGGTGGTCCAGTTGGAGTAGAAGCACTTAGTAGTTCTATTGGAGAAGAGGTTACTACGATTGAAGATGTCTATGAACCATATTTGTTACAAACAGGCTTGTTAAAGAGAACGAGTCGTGGTAGAATAGCAACGGATAAGGCATATGAAATATTAGGTATAGAAAAGCAATAGGTTTGGTGAAGTAGTATGAAAAAATTGTCTTTTTCTAATGTAAATACAATTTATAATTTTTTGTCTGTTTTAGAAGAAAATTTACAATTTATCAATGTTTTATCTATCGATATTTATCAACGTCATTTGCAGGCATTATTAACTTTAGATGAGGAAAGACAGCGGGCTATCGTAGGATTTATACATTATGTTGATGAGTTGTTTTCTACTGATTATCATCCTTTTATTAGACAAAAATTAGCAACTATTTTGTCTGCTGCTAGTTATTATCATGATTTTTACCAGCAAGTTTCTGATTTGTCTTTTGGAGAACTTTCTATTTTAGCTAGTTTTTCTTCTTTTGATTCAGTAGAAGTTTATTCAGAGTATTTAGAAATGTATCCAAAGTCAGTACTTAATACTATTGAAAATAAAACTGGTGATTTTATGGTACGTAATGATTTGATGAGTTTTGTTTCTTTTTCTGCAGATAGAGGTGTTTCTAGGGAAGAAGTATTCGAACAGTTACGAGTACAACCTTTACCTGTATTAAGAAGACAGTCCAATGTATGGCAATTAGATATTGTAGGAGGTGATTCTGCTTATGACAGTAGAGGAGTTCAATTATGATTTACCAGAGGAGTTAATTGCGCAAACTCCTTTAAAAAAGCGTGATGAGTCAAGACTTATGATTTTAGATAAAAAGACTGGAGAAATTGAACATAAACATTTTAAGGATATTATTTCTTATTTAGAACCTGGGGATACTTTAGTATTAAATGATACGAAGGTACTTCCTGCTAGACTTTATGGAGAAAAAGAAGAGACGAAAGCATTGATTGAAGTGTTGCTTTTAAAGAATATAGAAGGAGATACTTGGGAGTGTTTGGTGAAACCTGCTCGTCGTATTAAAGAAGGTACGGTTGTTGTTTTTGGAAATGGTAAGTTAAAAGCAAAATGTGTTTTTGTAGGAGATGAGGGAATTCGTCATTTTACCTTTTCTTATCAAGGAATTTTTTTAGAAATATTAGAAGAACTTGGTACGATGCCTCTTCCTCCTTATATTCATGAGCAATTAGAAGATCAATCGAGATATCAGACGGTTTATGCCAAAGAAGTTGGTAGTGCAGCTGCGCCTACGGCTGGACTTCATTTTACTAAAGAATTATTAAAAGAAATAGAAGATAAAGGTGTAAATATTGCTTATATTACTTTGCATGTGGGCCTTGGTACCTTTCGTCCGGTGAGTGTTGATACGGTAGAAGAACATAATATGCATAGTGAATATTATCATATGACAAAAGAAGTTGCAGAACTTTTAACAGAGACTAAAAAACAAGGTAAACGTATTATTAGTGTTGGTACTACTAGTACTAGAACATTGGAGACTATTATGAGTTTATATCATGAGTTTCGTGAGTGTAGTGGTTGGACAAATATTTTTATTTATCCTGGTTATGAGTTTAAGGCTATTGACTGTTTAATAACTAATTTTCATTTACCTAAGTCAACTTTGGTTATGTTAGTGTCTGCACTTGCCGGAAGAGAGCATATTTTACATGCTTATCAGGTAGCGGTAGAAGAGAAGTATCGATTTTTCTCGTTTGGAGATGCGATGTTTATCGTTAAATTTTAAGTAAAGTGCACAATTAAGTGCATTACGACCCAAAATGTGTATTTTCATAAGAAAATGCACATTTTTTAGTCGTTTTAAGAAGA
>CASEGV010000046.1:0-11097 GCA_949287595.1 uncultured Mycoplasmatota bacterium | reverse complement strand
ATTATAATTATTTGCTTGGTTAAATGCAACTAGATAGTTTTACCCGGTTAAATGCAACCTTTTACAAAATCAGGGTTGCGTTTAGAAAAACTTTTCACTCAATTTCTATCAATATGTTGGTAACTGATATAAAATTTGACAAAATCGATATTTTGTAGTATAATCTGGCTAATTCATAAATTGAAGGGGGAAATTATTTATGGATAACATTATGACGAAAGTTTTAGAAGATAGAGGAGATTATGTTAGAGCAAAGGAATTTATGTGCTATGAGAATACAGCAAGAAATATTATAGAGTTTGTAACTACTGATGTTAAAGGTGAAAAATTAACTGATCAAGAAGAAATTACCAGAAGATTAAATGGAGTTAGTTCATTGATTGATGCTTTGTTTGATCAAGTTACTTATCTACCACAATATGCAGCAGCAGAAAGAAGTTCTCTTGTTAGACTAGGATTACAAACAGGACATTTAGTTACTGAAAATCCTATGGAAGGTTGGTATACTGATTTTCCATATGGAAAACCAACTCAAGTTTATTTATATTATACTGCTCCAGAGGAATTAACTTATCAAATGCCTGATTATTTAAAAGAAAAAAGAAATGAAATACGTCAGAGTTTAAATCTAGATGAACAAGCTACAGCTGGTAGTAAACGTCGCTAATTATTATATGATGTAATTAGCTATATTAGAAATCTCAGTTATATGTATCTCTACATTTTATTGAGGTTTCTTTTTTTGTTATGCGGTAGTTTTTTTATATTATTTTTTATGACATTTATTTGTTTTGGTAGTTTGGAAAATGTCTTGACATTGTATCAGTAGTTTTGTATATTAGTAGTAATAAGTGTGATGACCAGTGTGGAAAGCTGCGAGCAGTATAGAAATAAAGTTGATTCTTCTAGAATAAGTAAGGTGGAACCGCGGGAATACTCGTCCTTACATATTCTAGGAGTTTTTATTTTTTAGAAAGGGTGATATTATGTGGTTGTTTGTTGCTGGTAGTGCTAAAGATAGCATTTCTCCTTCTTATATACAGGCAAGTTCTATGTTGCTTGAGCGTGTTGCAAAGATTGATGATGTGCACTTGGTGTTTGGAGGATATCACCGAGGGATTATGGCAATTGCTTATGATGAGTTTAAGAAGAACTCAAAAAAGGTAATTGCCGTTTCGGATATAGTATTTCAAGAGTCACTAAAAGAAATTGATGCGGATACTTCTATTGTTGCTGAAAACACGGTAGAGAGATTTCAAAAATTATATGAAAATAGTGATTGTATTTTATTTTTACCAGGTGGTATTGGAACTTACAGTGAACTTTTTTCTGCAATAGAAGAAAATAAGAATAATTTTCATCCTAAAAAAATTATTTTATATAATTGTGATTATTTTTATACACCAGTGATTAAGGAATTGTATCACTTACATCAAGAAGGATTCATTGATGATGTTCCTGCTAGTTATATGGTAATTGAAAGTAATGAAGATAAAATCATAGAATTAATAGAGGAGATGAAATAGATGGAAAAATTAACAATGGAAAAATTAACTAATTATTGTAAACAATATGGATTTATTTTTCAGGGAAGTGAGATTTATGGAGGACTTGCGAATACTTGGGATTATGGTCCTTTAGGAGCTCGTTTAAAGAATAATGTAAAAGATACGTGGAGGAAACGTTTTATTCAAGAGCGAAGTAACGCTTATGAAGTGGATGCTGCTATACTTATGCACCCTAGAGTTTGGGAAGCTAGTGGTCATGTTGCTAGTTTTTCTGATCCATTAATTGATTGTAAAGAGTGTAAGATGCGTCATCGAGCAGATAATTTGATTGATGACTTTGATAGTGATGCTCATGCAGATGGTATGACACAAGATGAGATGATGGCATATATTCGCGAACATAAAGTTCCTTGTCCTAACTGTGGTAAGAGTAATTATACAGATATTCGTCAATTTAATTTGATGTTTGAGACTCATCGTGGAGTTACAGAGGACGGAAAAAATAAAGTTTATTTACGTCCTGAGAATGCACAAGGAGAGTATGTTAACTTTTTAAATGTTCAACGTACAATGCGTGCAAAACTTCCTTTTAGTATCGGACAGATTGGTAAGGCTTTTAGAAATGAAATTACACCAGGTAACTTTACATTTAGAACGATTGAGTTTGAACAAATGGAATATCAAACTTTCTGCAAGGAAGGTGTTGATAGTGATTTATATCGTTATTTTAAAGAGTATGCAAGAAACTATTTCTTAGATTTAGGTATTCCTGATGAGAAACTTAGATTCCATGATCATGAAAAATTAGCTCATTATGCGAAAGAAGCGTGTGATATTGAATATCAATTTAGTTTTGGATGGGGAGAGATTAATGGTACTCATAATCGTACTAATTATGATTTATCTCGTCATCAAGAATATTCTGGTGTATCTCAAGAATATTTAGATCCTGAAACCAATGAAAAATATATTCCATATATTATTGAGTCTACTGTTGGATGTGATCGCTTGGTACTTGCTTTACTTGATAATGCTTATCATGAAGAAACTTTAGAAAATGGAGATACTAGAGAGGTTATGAAATTTCATCCTGCGATTGCGCCATACAAAGTAGCAGTACTTCCTTTAAATAAAAAATATCATGGTGAGAAAGCAAGGGAAGTTTATCAAGAGTTAGCTAAGCATTTTATGACTAGTTATGATGAGACTGCATCTATTGGTAAACGTTATAGAAGGCAAGATGCGATTGGTACACCTTTTGCTATTACAATAGATGATGAAACATTAAATCATGGTACTGTTACTTTAAGAGATCGTGATACGATGGAACAAGTTGTATTAAAATTAGAGGAAGTTCCTGCTTATATTGAGGAAAGAATTAAGTTTTAATTCTTTCTTTTTTAGTTTAAGAAAAATATCATTCTGAATATGGATAAATATATGAACTTTTGATATACTAACGATAGAAAATTAAGTAATTATTATGCTTAATTTATCTTGTTTATATTAAAATAGAATTATGAGAGGAGATAATATATGTCAGTGATTGGAGTACCTTTACGTTATACTCATATGAGTGATGATAGACCTATTTTATATTTAGGTGAGAAAGTTAGAAGAACATTACAAAAGGCTGGTGCGATAGTTTTTCCTATTTGTCCGGTACAGGATGTTGATTATATTGATACCAAGGGAAATATGTTTCCTGAACTTACTGAGTATGAAAAAAAGGTTATTTCTAAAAACTTAGATATGTGTGACGGGTTATTTTTTCCTGGAGGAGAAAAGTTTACGCCATACGACAGGTATTTATTGGAATTAGCGATTGATAAGCAAATACCAGTATTTGCTGTTTGTTTGGGTATGCAGATGATGGGTTGTTACAACGAAGAGGTAAAGTTAGAAGAGAATGATAGTTTTATTAATCATAATCAGAGTAATAACGATGAATTGGTTCATGAAGTTATTATTGATAAAAATAGTAGGTTGTATCAAATTATTGGAAAAGAAAAGATTATGGTGAATAGCTTTCATAAAATGCATAGTACTGATAACCATGTTTATAGGACTGTTGCTAGAAGTTTGGATGGTCAAGTGGAGGCATTGGAATATCCAGGAAAGACTTTTAATTTAGGTGTTCAATGGCATCCTGAGGTTAGTTATGATTTTGATTTAAGTTCTAAAAAAATAATTGATGCTTTTTTAGAAGCTGCAGGAGAAAGAAGTTATCAAAGAGAAAATAATGTGAAAGTGTAAAATTTGACAATTTGGTAGTTTTATGGTATAATCTAGCTACATAAATTGAAGGGGGAAAGTTTATGAATAAAATTAATTTAAGAATGTTAGATTCTAGAAATATTTATGGTGCGATGAATGGAGCAACTATTCGTTATACTAATATTACAGATGCTGATAAGAAAATGATTAAGGATATGCAAAACTTACAAAGTTTGGAGGAAGTGCAAGATATAGATTTTAAGGGTAATCGTGCTCTTAGAAATGCAGTGTTTAAAAAACACCGCCAAGCTTTTGCTGAAGCTGAAGGTTTCGACTGGCGTAAGATGTTTATGGCTGACCAAGGAAATTTTACGGATAAAAAGAAAGTTATAAAAGATTATGGTTCTGTGTTTGAGATTACTCCAGATTATGTAGAAGCTAATCCTGATGGATGGACGGATATTCCAGAAGATATTTTGATGATGAGAAGTGACTTAACTGGAGTAGCTATTGGAATGCCAGTTGCTGATTGTGCTTTTATTACTGCAGAAGATAGAAAACAGGGTATTACTACTGGTGCTCACTGTGGTGGTGCAATGATTGATAAAGGAATTCCAATGTTGATGGTTGAAGCGTTATATCGCGAAGGTAGTAAACCAGAAGATATTATTGTTAATGTTGGAGCACGTGCTGGTGATAGTTGGGTTTATACAGAAAATAGACCTGGCTGGGCTACTGATGAACAGATTTGGGATAAAACAGGTGCTATTGTACCAGGCCAAATGATGAAGGACGGTAAAATGGTTGATTCTTATGCAGTTCGTCAAGATAATGCTTTGGCTTATGAATTTGAACAAGTTGGAATTCCTGCAGAAAACATTATTTGGGATACTCATGATACTATTATTGATCCTATGTATTATTCTAATAGTGCTGCTTCTAATGGTAAAGCTGAAAAATTTGGTCGTCAATTTGTTGGAGCTATTTATCAAGAAGAGGGTAAAGCAAGAGTTCGATAATTATGGCACAATTAGTTTATGAACAAATATTTGTATTATATACTTTTCTTAAATGTAAGTTTAAAGCAAAAGGAATCTAGATAGATTCCTTTTATTTTAGAAGTTAATGATGTGTACACTTATGAGATGAATCGATAATTGTATAAAAAAGAATGATAAAAAGATAAAAAGTTGTTGACAAACCGGAAGTTTTTGCATAAAATATTACTAGTCGAGAAAAAAGGAAAGAGATTTATATCCACCTGATTGCAACTAGCGATGGGTCAAAAGCCTATGAACAAAGTAATTTTGTTATGTTATGGTTTAAGTGGATATAATGTGTGTATATCCGCTTTTCTTTTTCTTGTAATATATGGAGGTGTTAATTATAGCAAGCAATAAGGGTAATTTGTTAATAAACGATCAAATTAGAGCTCGCGAAGTATTAGTTATTGGACCTAATGGGGAACAAGTAGGAGTTAAGTCTTTACAAGATGCACTTACTTTAGCTAGTTATGCAAATTTGGATTTGGTTCTTATGAGTCCTAATGCTAATCCACCTGTTTGTAAGGTAATGGATTATAATAAATATCGTTACGAAAAACAAAAGAAGGAAAAAGAAGCATTAAAAAAACAAAAAGCTAATATGTCAGAGTTAAAAGAGTATCGTTTATCACCAGTTATTGATGTTGGGGATTTTGAAACCAAACTTAGAAATGCTACTAAGTATTTAGAGAAAGGTGATAAAATTAAACTTACTATTCGTTTTAAGGGTCGCCAAATGGCTCATACAGAATTAGGTAAGGAAGTTTTAGAACAGTTTGCATCTCGAGTTACAGAAATTGCGGATATAGAACAGAGTCCCAAGTTAGACGGTAAAACCATGACTATGTTATTGGTTCCAAAGAAAAATAAATAGTAGGAGGAAGAAATATGCCAAAAATTAAAACACATAAAGGTACTGCAAAAGTTGTAAAAGCACGTAAGAATGATTATAAAATTGGACGTCCAGGAAGTCGTCATAATACTGGAGCAAAGTCTACAAATGTTAATAGAAAGAATAGAAAAGGATCTAATTTAAGTAAAGCAGATCAAAATAGATTAAAGAATATAATCTAATTTTATGTAATAATTTGAAGGAGGAAGAAACATGGCAAGAGTAAAAAATGGAGCAGTTACAAAAGCTCGTCATAAAAAAGTATTAAAACAAGCTAAAGGTTACTTTGGTAGTAAACATAGACTTTATAAGTCAGCAAAAGAACAATTAATGCATTCTGGTCAATATGCATTTAGAGACAGAAAGCAGAAAAAGAGAGAATTCAGAAAGTTATGGATTACTAGAATTAATGCTGCATGCCGTCAAAATGACATCAGTTATTCTAGATTTATCGAAGGTTTAACTAAAGCAGGTGTTGAAGTTAACCGTAAGATGTTATCAGAAATTGCAATTAACGATCCTAAGATGTTTAGTGAGTTTGTTAAAATTGCACGTGAAGGTAAAGAAGGTAAAATTACTCCAGCAGAAGAAGTTATTGGACGTGAAGTTACTGTAACTGCATCTAATGGAGCTAAAGAAGAGAAAAAAGTAGCAGCTGCAAAACCTGCTAAAAAAGAAGAAGTAGCAGAAGAAGCAACAACTGATTATGCAAAAATGACAGTTGCTGAATTAAAAGAAGCTGCAAAGAAAGCTAATATCGAAGGATATTCTACTATGAAAAAAGCTGAGTTAGTAGCAGCATTAACTAAATAAAAATAAACATATTAGCGAATTTATTTATCTAGTGCCTTAGGGTGGTAAATATTAGAAACTAATAGAAGAAAAACGAAAAGGAGAAAGAATTATGTCTATAGTATCAATGAATTATTTATTAGAAGCTGGTGTTCATTTTGGACATCAAAAGAGAAGATGGAATCCTAAGATGAAGGAGTTCATCTATACAACAAGAGATGATATTTATATTATCGATTTACAAAAAACTGTAAAAAAATTAGAAGAAGCATATGAGGCAATGAAAGAAGTTGCTGAAGCAGGTGGAAAGGTTTTATTTGTAGGAACTAAGAAACAAGCTCAAGAAGCTGCTGAAGAGTGTGCTGTTAGAACTAATATGTATTTTGTTAATGAAAGATGGTTAGGTGGAACTTTAACTAACTTTAAGACTATTCGTTCTAGAATTAAGAGAATGGATGACATTGATAAAATGGAAGCTGATGGTACATTTGATTTATTACCTAAAAAAGAAGTTATCCAAATTAAGAAAGAATATGCTAAGTTAGATAAAAACTTAAGAGGTATTCGTGAAATGAAGAAATTACCTCAAGCATTAGTAATTGTTGATCCTCGTAAAGAAGAAAATGCAATTAAAGAAGCTCGTATTCTAGGAATTCCTGTATTTGGTATCGTAGATACTAACTGTGATCCTGACTTAGTTGATTACGTTATCCCTGGTAATGATGATGCTGTTCGTGCTGTTAAATTATTACTTGGTGTATTAACTAATGCTATTGCTGAAGTTAATGGTAACGAAATTATTGACTATATTAATGATGACGATAAATCTAAAGGTGATAAGAAAGCTTCTAAGAAAGAAAATGTAAAAGAAGAAGCAAAAGAGGTTAAACCTGAAGTTAAAGAAGAAGTAGTAGTAGAAGAGAAAGTAGAAGAAGTATCTACAGAAAATGATGAGTTTTCTTCTATGACATTAGCTGATTTAAAAGCAAAAGCTAAAGATGCTGGTGTTAAAGGATATTCTACTATGAAAAAAGCTGAATTAATTGAAGCATTAACTAAATAATTATGATAAACTAAGATTAAGGAGGGTGGATGGTATTCACCCTTTTATTGTTATAAGAGGAGGATAAAAATGATAAAAGCAAGCGATGTAAAAGAATTAAGAGAAAGAACTGGAGCTGGAATGCTTGATTGTAAAAAAGCATTAGAAGCTACTAGTGGTGATATGGAACAAGCTATTGATTGGCTTAGAGAAAAAGGAATTAGTAAGGCAGCTAAGAAAGAAAGTAGAATCGCTGCTGAAGGATTAACTGATGGAGCAAGTGAAGGAAATGTTGCAGTTATTACTGAAGTTAACTGTGAAACTGATTTCGTTGCTCAAAATGAAGATTTTAAGAAGTTAGTTTTAGATATTAGAAAGACATTATTACATAATGATGTTAGTACTATGGAAGAAGCTAATAAATTAACTATTGAAGGTGGTAGTGAAACTGTTGAAGAAGCAGTTGTTAACTTTACTGCTAAGATTGGAGAAAAAATTAGTTTCCGTAGATTTGAAAGAGTAGTAAAAGAAGATGGTCAAAACTTCGGAATTTATTCTCACATGGGAGGAAGAATTACTGCTTTAGTAGTAATTGATGGTGCTAATGAAGAAGTAGCTCGTGATGTTAGTATGCATATAGCAGCTATGAATCCAGTTGCTGTAAAGCGTAGTGATGTACCAGCTGATATGGTAGAAAGAGAATCTCATGTTATTAAAGAACAAGTTATGAATGAAGGAAAACCTGCTGATATTGCTGAAAAAATGGTTACAGGTAGACTTAATAAGTTCTATAAAGAAATTTGCTTAGAAGAACAAGCATTTATTAAAGATTCTAATATGAATGTTTTGGATTATGTAAAATCTAATGGTGGATCAATCGTTTCTATGGTTCGTTTTGCTGTTGGTGAAGGTATTGAGAAGAAAGAAGAAAACTTTGCTGAAGAAGTAATGAGTCAAATTCAAAACGCATAATATTAGGAGTCGTTATGAAGAAAGTAGTAGTTGTAATTGCAATTTTTAGTCTTTTATTAATTAATGGTTGCTCTGTTAAGAAGATGGAAGAGTTAACGGATGCAGAAAAATTTGCTAATGAATATTCTATTAGTGCAAAAAATCCCTTTCATTATGCTACTGTTGATGATGTTTTAGATTTAATTGATAATGGTCAGTCAGGCGTTCTATTTTTAGGGAATTCTGATTCTGAATGGTCTACTTTTTGTGTTAAAGTATTAAATAAAGTATTAAATGATAAAAAAGTAGAATTGGTCTATTATTTTAATCCTGAAACTGTCAAGAATAAAAAAAGCAAGAAGTTTAAATCTATTACGGATGCTTTAAGTATTAAAGAAGATAGTAATTTACCAATTGTTTATGTTATTAAAAATGGTGAAATAGTTGATCAAGTTGATTATCCTATTCATGACGATACTTCTTTAGATGATAAAGATAAGAAACAGTTAGAAGAGGAATATTTAGATTTGATTTCATTATATGTTTAGTATGTTAGGGGGATTGTTATGAAGCTAGTAAAAAGAATTGCAATTTTTTCAACTGTCTGTGTTTTGGCTACTAATACAATTGCCTGTTCTAAAAATATAGAAGATGATATTTTAGATTCTAGAATTTATGATTTAGCGGGCTTAGATATTGATTCTAATAATGTCATTAGTAATACCTTAGAAGAAGTTTTTTCTATTGATATTAGTGATGAAGATAGTGAGTTTTTAGATCAAGATGTTGTTTTGATGGCACTTAATCAAAAAAAGATGGAGTCTAAAGATTTTACTGAACTGGCTAGTATTGCTAAAAATTATGTATCCCTTCGAATAAAAGAGGATAATCCTGATTATGTTGCAAGTAATATAGTAGTCTCTGATAGTATGAAGAGTCAGGAGCCTGTTGTTTTTATGGATAATAGAGATTATCAATTAGGGGATATGATTTATGGTATTGCTACTAATATTTCACAATTAGAAGAAGAATCTTTGGATAATCAATCTTTAGAAGCCTGTGCTAAAGAGGTAGCCGTTGGAATGATGCAATTGGCAGTTGTTAAAACAGAAGTAGAAACACCAATTCTTGGTGATGGAAAAATTTATGTTAAAGAGAGAAAATAAGAGTTTTTTACTTTTATTTTTTCTTTCTATTGTAAAATTAATTATAATTGATTGATGGTTATATCATTAACTTTTTCGCTGGTTATGTTAGTTATGTTTGCATGATTAAAGAAATATGTGTTAAAATTAATATATCAAAGAATTTAATGAACAAAAATTTGATGGTGATTATCGAAGTATATCATTATGAAGTAGGAATATCTAGTTTATGATGAGAAATTTTAGAAGATTATGGTCAAAGTATTTAATTTTGTTCTATTATAATGATATCGAGGAGAGATGAATTTAAATGGATAGTAATGAAATTATTAAATTAACGAAAGAAAGTATGGAGAATACTTTAAAAAATCTTGAGAAACGTTTTGCTACTGTACGTGCTGGTCGTGCTAATCCTAGTAGTTTAGATGGTGTTCATGTAGAATATTATGGTAGTATGACTCCACTTAAACAGTTAGCAACAATTTCTGTACCAGAGGCTACACAATTACTTATTAAGCCATTTGATAGAAGCTGTTTAGGAGCTATAGAAAAGGCTATTTTAGCTGCTAATTTAGGATATACTCCTAATAATGATGGGGAAACTATTCGTATAGTTATTCCAGCATTAACTGAGGAGAGACGTCGTGAGCTTACAAAACAGGTTAAAGCAATTGCAGAAGATGCTAAAGTATCTGTTCGTAATAATCGTCATGAAGCTTTAGAGATGGTAGAAGAAGAGGATTTTCCTGAAGATATTGAGAAGGGTATGGAGAAAGATATTCAAGACTTGGTTAATACTTACAATAAAAAGATAGAAGAAATGTTAAAGGAAAAAGAAGGAGAGTTAATGACAATCTAATTCTTTTTTTTTACAAGTTTTGATGAAATTTATCGAAAAGGGCATATTGTTAGGTTTCTGTTCTTTTTTGTTTATGATGTTTATATATTAAGAATAGAGTTTTATGGTTGTAGGATATGCTTTATTGAGTCAGAAGTTAACGATTACCGGTATTGCTAATATTAAATTAATCTTGAAAGTATATAAATTTAAGAATTGTAAAAAAGGTACTAGATAAATAATGATGGTACTTGATAATGAATTTAATACTTATTTTAATCTAAAAAAGATAAGAAGGTTATCAAAAAGTTTGGATGTTGCAGGCAGGCAGGCAGGTAGATTTAGTAATGCTAATTTATTTTTTGTTAATTATTGTCCGATTATTTATTTAAAGTCTAGTACTTTATTTTCTTCTAGTACAGGGATAGAGTTTGACTCCTTTGTTGGTAAAGTGTAAAAAACATTTGTTTTTTTCATTTCTTGTTTATAAGGAATTTGCTCCTCAAAATGCAAATTTGAAAACTTGATAAAAAATAGTTGACATACGAACAAATGTATTGTATAGTGTTCTCATCAGGGGAGGAATATTATGTATAGAGCTTATCGGTTTCGTTTGTATCCCACAACTAATCAAGTAGAGTTAATTCACAAAACATCTGGTTACACATA
>CASEGV010000045.1:0-12280 GCA_949287595.1 uncultured Mycoplasmatota bacterium | reverse complement strand
ATTTAGATAGCGAACATTAGTTTTAGTTTTAGCTAGAACCTTTTTGTCGTGGAATAATTTTTTTGATATGGCAGAAAATTATATTAAAACTGCCATAATGTACTTATTGACTTTTACCAGATGTTCTTCTAAATTTACTCTTACTCAATTGCTTATTTTCATATTTACTAACCATATTTTCAACTTTATATTGTCTATAATGTGTAACATACGAAAAACCCTTACTAACAGTCATAATAACAGAATCTAAATAAAACATAAACTTATTCATACATATCTCCTCTCTAAAAAGAAAAAAAGAGCAACATCCAAAGGACGAATTGCTCGTGGTACCACCTTAATTCATAGAAAATCTATCTCTAATACTATAACGCGTCACCGTATTTATCTTATCCATAAATCACAACTTGAAAGTGATCTAAATGCTTCTTCATAACTTGTTTTCACCAGCCACAAGCTCTCTAAACACTCCAAAGCATTCCGTCTTTCGCACTTGCTTTACAACTAACTATACCATATTTTTTATATGACTGCAATTACTTTTTCGCAAAATATTGCCTAGGAGTCTTATACTTTCCTAAAACTTTTTCTATTTTATAGCAAGGACTCTCTTCTACAAAATTATCATCAAACAATTCATGTAACTGAGTAATATAAGAGGCCTTATTGAAAGAAGAAAGATCACTTTTACCCAAGTCTTTATGTAAATAAGCAACAAACAAATCCATAATCAAAGAATAATTTCTATCTAATATTCGAAAAGAAGGCAATGTATCATCAAAATAAAGTAATCAATATCTGAAATATATAACTGAGATGTCAATTTATCATAAATAGAATTAGAAACATCAACATCACACATAATAATATGATTATCAGCTAACATATTTGCATCCTGTTCTAATACCCTAAAGTTTTTTAGAAGCATAGGAACTGGAAAATCAAGCAATGAAAAAGATTTATCTTTCTCCAAATATTGCATCATATAAGCGTCCATATCATAAGGACTATCTACTTGCTTAAGAACTTTCCTTGCTTTTAATGTTCGCTGTAATTCTAAACTTTTCATTTTATGATAAAGTTCATATGTCATACAAAATTCACGATTAACAAAAGTTTTAACAGCAAAAGTTTCGGAATCTTTATCCATTTCCAAACATGACTATTACAACCACTACCTAAATAAGATAAAGTATCTCTATCAATAAAACTACCTAAATTTCCATATAAAGGAAGTGGATAATTATCTTTATACACCAATATTCCCACTGAAATTTTATCTCATTATACCACAAAGCAAAGTAAAAAAAAAGACCCTACTTAGGATCTAACTCTAACAATTCTATTTCTTCCACAACAGCCATTTGTTGCTCCATAATGACTTTCAATTTACGCTTAAATATTTTCATATTTTTCTCTAGTGTCTCTGCATTATTTTCAATCTTTTCTGCTTTTAACAGTGCTTCATTGACAATACGACTAGCATTATTCTTTGCATCCCGAACAATAACATCACGTTCTTCTCTTGCCATTCTCTTAATATTATCGCCAGTCTCCTCAGCTTTAAGAATAGCCGTTTGTAATGTAGCCTCCATTTTTTTATAATGCTCAAGTTCCGCTTTCAATTTATCAACCATTTCACCTTGAGCTTTACATTTTTTAATAATATCTTCTGTCTTTACAATTACATCACTAACAAACTGATTTACTTCTTGACGATTATATCCATTAGCTTCATAACTAAATTTTTCCATATAATCACCTCAGAATACCTGTCTAATTTTCTAACTGCCAACTATTAAAAATCAAAATCATCCTCTTTTTCTTTCTTAGAACTCTTTGATTTAGCAGATGGATTAGCATCATCACTAATCTTACCCTCTACATTAACATTATTAGGAGTACATAGAAAAATTCCTCCTCCCAATTTTTGTAAATCTCCACCAATAGCATAAATAGTACCACTTAAGAAGTCTACAATTCTCTTTGCTTGATCTGGCGTTACCCTTTTCAAATTGACAACAACGGCAGTACGGGCTTTTAAATAATCAGCAATTTGCTGGCTTTCAGAATACGCACGAGGTTCTAAAAGCATCATTTTACTACCAGCAACACCATTTTCTTCATGATATTCTTCTCTAGAAGTAGTATAAAATTCCTCACCAGCTGTTACTTCTTCTCCCGGATCATCTTCCCCGCCAAATAAGTTTTTTAATTTATCTAAAGCCATAGTCATATCCTCCATTTATCTTAACTATATATTATTCTAACACATATTTTACAAAAGAAAAAGTAAAATTTTTTATACCTGAATAAATCTATTCTGTTCCGTACCACCTTGTGGTGTTTGCATATCAGGTGAAGCTACAACACTAGCAACTTGTTGAGGTTGTACAGTCTGTACTACATTAGAATTAAGGTTTGGATTAAAAGGCATCGTTTGTACTTGTTGTTGAATACCACCTACAGACACAACAGGAGCCGCTGCTGGAGCAACACTATCAGCCATAGCTCCAGATGGATCCGCAATAGGTTTCTTATACCAAACATTCTTCAAATCAACGTTATTAGAAAGTGGTCTAGGATCAGGAAGATCAATATACATAGAAGTTGGAACTTGAAAAGCCGAACCAAAAGCAATACAGTTACCAGGTTTCAAATTCTTAAGTTGTAATACTATCTCAGAAGAAACATTCGGTACCATCTCTCTAATATATTTCAAATCCACTGGATGTAGTGTTCTAAGAATGACAAAGTTCATACATTGAGAAACACAAGTATCAGAAAGTTCACTTGGTCTTTGCGTAATAAGTGCTAAGAAGACTCCATATTTACGACCTTCCTTAGAGATACGTTCAAAGATATTGTATCCCAACAACTCAATATCACTATCATGTTGAACATAACGGTGTGCCTCTTCAATAATAACATGATAAGCCAAACTACCTCTAGGTTTCGTAGTACTAGCTTTTAAGAAAAACATACGTGACAAAATCTTAGTAATAACTTTTGCCAAACGATCATCAATATAGTTAATATTAAAGTTAACAATTTGAGCTCTAGTATTAGTATTAGAATCCCATAAAAGAGAATCAACAAATTCATCACGAGTAACATATTTAGGATAAGTAAAATAATGTCTATTATCCCCAGTTGCTAAAGTATGAAGACGAACACTTAATACATTAGCAGTATCGAATACTTTGTCACTCTTTAAAATACCTTCACTAATTAGTGCAAACTCCATAGCTTGTTCCAAATCATTAAGCGTATAAAACTTATTCATATCAGCTTCACTAATCTCTTCTTGATTTTCGTTAATATATCCACGAATAAACTCAACAACAAGTTCCATCTCTTGCATCTTACCAGTTTTATCAACATATAAACACTGTTTCAAAGTACGAACATATCCAGGCTGAGCAATAGTACTCTCCAAATTAAGTTCTGTAGTATTAAACTTTGTAAGTACCGCAATAACTTGGTCTCGAATCTTAGTAGAATCATTACCACTAAGTAAAATATCTTGTAATGCTCTAGCAATAATATCATTTTTACGTTTAATAACAACAGAAGAATTTCCTGTAAGGATAGGAACTAACTTTAAAGTCTTCTCTAAAATTGGTAATTGCGCTGGTGTCGTAGCATCAAGTAAAAGTGCCAAATCATCAACATCAAGTAACCAAGGTGGAATACGCAAAATTTCACAATCGGGATCAATAGTATTCGTAGTATAAGCCTTATAATTAAGTGCAGGATTTTTTTTATGTAAATCACCAAAAGCATGAGTATACTCACCATAAGCATCAAAGAAAAACAATGCAGAATTAATAGGAGGCTTAGGACTACTTGTATACAATTTTTGAAGAATAGATGCAACCGTACAACTTTTACCTGCTCCAGAGTTTCCTAAAATAGAAAAATGAGCATTAAAAAATTCATTAATTGGCACATTAATTTTATATCCTTCATAAACATTACTAGTACCAAAATTAGTATATCCAAACTCAGTCTCTTGTTTTCCAAATAGAAGTTCCAACTCATCCATAGTAATCAAACGAACCTTAGATTTAAAGGATGGTTTAGAACTTGCTCCTGGAGTAAATCTACCATCACTAATTTCACCTACAACATTAGCAATCATTCTAGTCTGATTAACATTAGCGATTTCCGCAACAACATTTCTACCGCTTCCATCCTCAAAGACAACATGTAAATTTACTAAACTAGGTTGTTCATTAATATCAATGTCTAATTTGATAGTTACACTATTATCAACAATCTCTTCTATTCTACCTATCATGCTAACACCCTCTATTCTATTATTTAGTATAACAAATTCCAAAATAAAAAAAAAGTCAATTTATAAAAATTATTGCTTTTTTTACGTTATAAGCTAAAAAGAAAAAAACTTTGATAAAATCATCAAAGAAAAAACAAAATTATTTTTCATATAACCCGTGTAACTTTTTTCTATCCAAATCAGAAATATCTTGTAATATCCATTCTCCATCTTTTTTAGTTAAATAAAATGTCATATCATAAGTAACAGTATCATTAGCCGTCTCTAACTCTTCTAATTTATAATTAATATAAGCAACACTTTCTTCTACTGCTTGTAAAACATCATCGCCTGCATCTTCTATACTAGTATCATTATCTTCTTTTTTTTCACCATACTTTTCTTCTATCTCTTCTTTATGTTCCTTATAATATTCTTGTGCTTTAGAAGCTGTAGTAGCATAATCTAAAACTTCTATTTCAACATCAACGGTAGCACTATCACCTTGGATATCTTCATTTTCTATTTTATAAGATAAATTTTGATACTGTTTTTCCATAAGTGCTTTATATTTATCCTTCTGATCATCATTCATAGTACCATCATCTTTAATGACTTGATCCAATTGTTGTAAAACATCTTCATCCATAGATTGATATTTACCCAGAAACTCTTCTACTTTATTTGTCGGAGTACTCATATTATTACTGCATCCTACAATAACCAATAATAAAATTAAAGCACTAACAACTATTTTTCCTATATTTTTCATATTTGCCTCCTATTACTAGAATGAACAAAAATTTGAAAAATATTCCAAAATTAAATTTTAGAAAAAAAGACAGCACTAGCATTATCTCTTCCTTGTACTGGAACAACATAATGATCTAATTTTTTCTCCATCAAACAAGATGGAATAAATAAATGTTGATTAGTAAAAATTGCTTCTTCTATAATCTTCTTACATACAAAAGATGCATCTTCTTCACGTAAAATATGTTGTAATTTAGAATCTGTAACTAAATCAGTAACACCATCGGTGGTTAGTAATAGACTCTGATAACTCTGATTAGAAAAAACATAAACATGAGGTCTACAAGATTCTAAAGAAATACCAATACAATTATGAATAATATTACTAGTAGAAAAATATCGTAACCATTCTTTTTCCACCTGATGATACTTATAAAATAACCAGACATCACTATCATCTTCTGTAACCTGAGAAATAGATGCATTCTGATAAATATAAGCTCTAGAATCTCCTAAATGAATAAGAATAGTATCTTCTAATAAAACAAGCGCTAATGTTAATGTAGTTCCAACTTGATTTTTGCCATACTGATTAATTAAATATTGATTACACTCCATAACTAAGTCTTTCATCTCTTCCTTCAAATGAATGATATCAGAAAATTCTACAGATGGATGTTTTAAAAACCAGTAACCAAATTTTTGTATCACATAATTAGCCGCAATATCACCATACTGTTTTCCACCCATGCCGTCACATACTGCTAATATTTTATATCTATCATCCTCAGGATGTACTAATGTTAAAACAGCATCCTCTTGATTAGGACGAAGTAACCCTATATGACTTTCTTTTTGTAAAATGTAATCATATATTTTATCCATAGCATCCCTCTTTTGCAAAAGTTAGTATACCACAACTCCAAAAAAAGAAAATACAAACGAAAAAAGTTTACAGACTTTACTGTAAACTTAAAAATCACATAACTTTCTGAGAGGGCGAAAAACTCCGATAACCGTCCTCAAACAATTCCCTACATCGTTTATGATAAAAGTCCATCGTAGCCTCAACTCTTCTTTGTAAACTCTCATCTGAAGTAGTAGGATTCATTACGTGTTCTAAATGCGTAATTGCCTGAATAAATTGACTTTCGGAAATAGAAGAAACCTCAACGTCATTTGCTAATTCAAATAAAGTATCTGTATGAGAAAGATAGAAAGATTTCCAGCTATCCAAATCTGGAAAAGCAACAGAAAACAACTCATTATCAGGATAATAATATTTTAAAATGGAAACAAGAGATAATAATTCATTTGTACGACTAGAAATGATATCAGAAAATTTTTCTTTATCATCGATAGAAAGTAAAGAAAAACCAGAAGTATACATCTTTTTCATATGACCAGAATATTCCTCTGGAGTAAGAAGAAAATGATTAAAAATAAAAACATTAGATTCATTATTATCAAAAGTCGTATCCATTAGATAAACACCATGAATATCATATTTATCATCATCTAAAAACACAATATCATTCATATGAGTATAATTGGTAGAAGTATCTCGCTGAGTCATAGAATACTCTTCTCTAATAGGCAAAGAGAAACGTTGACCAAGATCAGCGACTAAAAAAGAAAAGCCAGCACATACAATTTCATCAGTAAATAATAATTTATGTAACATTCTTGAATTTTTCCAATCTTCCTCATTTTCCTCCTTTTTATAAGGACGAAAACTAGAAACACATCGATGAATCCAAAGTAGCTTTTCAAAAGGAGATAATTCCTGAGCGAAACGAGAATAGTCCCCTAATAACTTTGTTATCTCTTTTTCTACTTGAATATAAACATTCATATCAGTAACTTCATCTGCCCTTGTAAAAACATTTATCCGAGAATTTTGTTTTTCATCACAAAAATCAAAATAAGAAAAATGATTTCTATCCTCAATATAAATATTAAAAGCAGTCTTTTTTTCTTGATTTTCTTCTAACTTTTCAACACAATCTATAATCTTTTTAATTTTATTACCATCTATCATTCTAGAAAAAGTAATACTTCCCTGAACCGTTCTATTTGCCAATAAATTACAAATTTCTTGAACTTGCTTATCTGTAAGCTCTCCAGAAATAGATAACTCTTCATCATAAAGAATATTTTTTACCTGTAAAAATCCATAAATTTCTCTATCGACAACAGCCTTCAATCTCTTATCGTAGCAATATTCAAGTTCAGGACAAACTGACTGAGAACCAATATGTTCTAGACTGGAACTTTCTTTTAAAATATCATAAGCCTCTTTTGATAAAGAGCACATATAAAAATCAACATCAGATAAAGTTGAATTATCACGAATAATCTCTAAAAAATCTTTTCTCATAAAATAAGGAGATGCAAGTTTAATAAAATGAAAAACATCTCGCTCACACCTACAAAATTCTTTAACAAAAGTATCAATAACCTCTTGATGCTGATGATAAAATTTTTCTGAAAAAGAAACTACAAAACGTTGACAAAGAAAATCTTCTTCCCCAAGAGAAATACAAAAAACATCTTCCAAAGAAATATTAGACAATTGTTCTTGCAATTCTAAATCCGTCATAATTACCTCCTAATTGAGGTATAGTATAACACATAAAGAAAAAAGTTTACAGTAAATTCGAGTCTGTAAACTTAGAAATCACAATTTCCTGGAGTTCTAGGATAAGGAATCACATCACGTATATTTTCAACACCTGTTAAATAGATTAGTAAACGTTCAAATCCCATACCAAATCCAGAATGAACGCATCCACCAAACTTACGAAGGTTGATATACCAATCTAATTCATCCATATCCATATCTAACTCCCTCATACGAGAAACTAATTTTTCATAGTCTTCTTCTCTTTGACTTCCACCCATGATTTCACCAGCTCCTGGTACTTCAAGATCAACTGCCGCAACCGTTTCTCCATCAGGATTTTGCTTCATATAGAAAGCTTTAATATCCTTAGGCCAATCAGTAATAAATACAGGTCCATCAAAGTATTCAGTAATATATTTTTCATGTTCTTTCGCAATATCTTCTCCCTGTTTTGGTTCAAACTCCCAAGAAACATCTGCTTTTTGTAAAATATCAATAACTTCCTTATGAGTAACACGAGTAAATTTAGAATTTACTAACTTCGTAAGTTTATCAAGTAAACCTTTTTCAACAAACTTATCTAAGAAACTCATCTCATCACTACAATGTTCAAGTACATAGCTAACAACATACTTTAACATCTCTTCCATAATTTCCATATCACCCTCTAAATCACAAAAAGCAATCTCAGGTTCAATCATCCAAAACTCATTTGCATGCACTTTAGTATTAGAATTTTCTGCTCTAAAAGTAGGTCCAAAAGTATAAGTCTTCTTATAAGCTAACGCGAACGTTTCCGCTTCTAATTGACCAGAAACAGTTAAAGAAGCAGGTTTAGAAAACATATCTTTACTATAATCAACTTGACCATCCACTTTAGGAATATTTTCTAAATCCATACAAGTAACATGAAACATTTCTCCAGCTCCTTCACAATCACTTGCTGTTATTAATGGCGCATGAAAATAAACATAGCCTCTTTCTTGAAAATACTTGTGAATAGCATAAGCTGCAACACTTCTCACACGAAATACTGCCTGAAAAAGATTTGTTCTAGGTCTAAGATAAGCTTGTTCTCTTAAAAACTCACGAGAATGCTTCTTAGGTTGAATAGGATAATCTTCTGGACAATCTCCAAGTAAAGTTACCTTACTAGCTTGAATCTCAAAAGCCTGTCCCTCTTTAGGAGACTCTACTACCTTTCCTGAAACTTCAATAGCACTACCAACATGATATTTCTGAATATCATCAAACCCGTCTATCTTGTCATCATAGACAACTTGAATATGATTAAAACAAGTACCATCAGAAAAATCAATAAATCCAAACTCTTTTTGTCTACGATGATTACGAATCCACCCTTGGATAGTAACATCTTTCTCCATATACTCTTCTATTTTTTCATATAATTCTTTCGCATCAATTATCATAATTATTCCTCCTCTATTAGTATAACATCGATTCCCTTATTTTTGTAAAACTTTTCCACGAGACGCAATTGGTAACACCATAGCAACTCTATCAATATATGATAAGAACTTAAAACATTGATCAGGTTTCATAAAAATACTCATACCATTATATAATGGATGAAAAGCAACTTCATCAGCAGCTAATAATTCTTGATCTATAACTAACTGTATTTCATGTTTAGTATCATACATCAAATGAAATATAGATACATTTCCAGGAGTAGTACAAATTAAAGACTTCATCTCTTCTTCTCCAACAAACTCCAACTTACGACAATCAAGTTTTTCACGCAAGTCATTTAAATCTACTTGCTTAGAACTATCAGTAATTACTAAAAACTTATTCTTATCTCCTTTCCTCTCTTGCAATAACAAATGTTTTCCTACAAAATAGTCACCATCTAAGTAACTTTCAAAACGATGATAATCTACACAACCTACCGTCTCAGGATGTCTAAAACAATAATCATAAGTAATACCATTACTCTCCAGAAAGCAACAAAACTTCATAGCTTTCTTAGTCATTTCAATTTTATGAGACTGTTCACGTGATAAAATAACATCAGTCCCTAACACATCAAGCTTTGAAAAACTTGCATTTAACATAATAAATCCTCCTTTAAATAATAAATGAAAAAGACTAGTCCGTACCATAATACAATTAGTACTATGGGACGAAACTAGTCTTCCGCGGTGCCACCCAATTTATTATAAAGGTTATTATTTCTCTATAATCACTTTTTCGATTCTATCAAATCTAGCAAATATAACGGTCTGCAACCGGCTTAGTCTACTTAATTCTTTAAGCACTCAGAAATGTTATTCACTATTCGCTTTTACTTGTTTTCACCAGCCACAAGCTCTCTACTAAAAGTTGAGAATAGTTACTTCTTTTCTTCAACATTTTAAAAAAGATAAATTAATCTTACTACTATTTTATGCAGTTGTCAACATTTTATTCATAATTAAAATCATTAGAAATACTATCTTTATCTATCATATGATAAGCAAGTTTCCATGCTAAAATTCTTTTAACTGCCTTATTAATTTTCTTAATAGATACGTCCTTATTTTCTACAGCATTCATCAGTTCTTGGTAAGCTTGCTCAATATCGCTAACAATCATAACATCATTTCCAGCATTAACCGCAAGACAAGTAACACACTCTTGATCACGATACTGATCAATTGCTCCCATGGCCAAATCATCAGTAATAACAATACCAGAAAAATCAAGTTCATCTCGTAAAATAGAAATAACTTTTTGACTTAAAGAACTTGGATACTTAGAATCTACTGCCATCATAATATTATGTGATACCAAGACCATAGGTACCTTCTCTTGAATTCCCGCCTCAAATGGTAAAAAGTCAGACTCTAGAAAACTTTCATAACTACGATTATCAATGGCACTACCTGTATGAGTATCAGAATTATTTCCGTAACCTGGAAAATGTTTTAAACAAGAAGAAATTCCAACTTCATTAGCATAATCTACCATCTTTCCTACATAAGTAGCTGTCTCTTTGGCATCCTTACCAAAGCTTCTATCATAAATAAAATCATCAGAATTAGTAGAAACATCCGCAACCGGTGCCAGATTGACATTAAGACCAAGACTAAGTAGTAACTCACCCTTTTCTTTTTCAATACTTTCCAGTGCATCATACCCACCAGTAGCATATATCTCCTTTGGCGATAAAAACTTAGACTCCCGAAAAGCCGGATATCTACTGACTCTAGTAACACTTCCTCCCTCTTCATCAACCGCAAAAGCAAGAGAAACTTTACTTACTTCCTGCAAATGTTGTAGTAAAGAAGAAATACTTTCCTTTGTCTGATTTAAAAAATCTTTCGCAAACAACACATATCCACCAGGATGATAAGTCTCTATTTGTTCTTCTGCAGCACTTTCGTCAAATCTAACAAAAAACAACTGTCCAATCTTCTCTTCTAAACTCATCGTAGAAAGAATATCATCTGCATCACTATAATATTGACAAAATAACTCATCACATGAAATCTCATCAACATTCTCACTAGTAAAAGGATGTCTATAAATAGAAAAACAAATAAAGCCTGCCATCAATACAACAAGAATAAAAATTATTTTTTTCATACTATCACCTAGGATTGCATCATCTTTTTAAACTCTGTAGGAATACTAGTCTCAAATAGAATATCTTTCTTAATAACTGGATAATAAATCTTTAAACGATTAGCATGTAAATACAAACGATTAACTTTACTTTTCTCACCATACTTCTTATCCCCTAAAATAGGCATTTTCTTACTAGCGAATGCTACACGAATTTGATTTCGTCTACCAGTCTCAATCGTAACCTTCAACATAGAATACTTCTCACTCGTCTTTAAAACAGAATAATTAGTAATTGCCTTCTTACCATCTTCACGAGGAGATACATAAACCAAATTGGTCTTTGTCTCCTTCAAATATTGAACAATCTGTCCTGACTCCTCTTTAGGATGTCCACAAACAATTGCAGTATATTCCCGAAGAGAAGCATAGTCATTCCAATTTTCCTGTAACTGATTTTTCGTCTTCTCATCCTTAGCAAACAACACAATACCACTAGTATCTCTATCTAGACGGTGAACAATAAAAATACGCCCATGAGGATTTTTAGAAACAACATAATCTCTTACAATATGATATAAAGTACGTTTCTTTTCTTTTTCTGTCGCAATAGTAAGTAACCCTGATGGTTTATTCACAACAAGTAAATGATCATCTTCAAAAATAATAGAAAAAGGTAAATTCCTAGAATTCTTACTATTTGTATCAATCATAATTTTCATACCAGCAACCAAAGGATAATTATATTGTGTAACTCTATCCTCATTCACATAAACAGCACCATGAACTAAATACTGTTTTACTCGCTTTTTAGGCATATCTAAATGTTCATATAAATATTCTAACAATTCACTATCTTTATTCACAACTAACTTCATAAGTAATCACCAACTTAATTATAATATAAACAAAAGAAAAAGACTAGTAAAAACTAGCCTTCAAACCAGAAATATAAATGGAAATAATAAGTGTCCGCACATCTAATTACCTAAATGTAAGTTATTTTATTGATTTAATAGTAACATGTTTGAACTTTTGTAGTCAAACAT
>CASEGV010000044.1:0-12345 GCA_949287595.1 uncultured Mycoplasmatota bacterium | reverse complement strand
TTTCTTCTTAAAACGACTAAAAAATGTGCATTTTCTTATGAAAATACACATTTTGGGTCGTAATGCACTTAATTGTGCACTTTACTTAAAATTTAACGAATATTCTTTTTTTCTTTATTTTTCACGCAATTTACACATTATTTAGTATAATATTACTACAGGGAGGGATTTCGAATGAAAATATTAGTTGTCGATGATGAAGCGATGATTCGTGAAGTCATTAAAGAATATTGTGCTGCTAATCATTTTACTACCGATGAAGCAGCTAGCGGAAAAGAAGCTTTAAAAAAATTGCAAACCAATGCTTATGATTTTATGGTGTTAGACATTATGATGCCAGAAATGGACGGTTACACATTACTTGAAGAACTTCCTAAAGAAAAAAGAATCCCTACTCTTGTACTATCAGCAAGAGGTGAAGAGTTTGATAAACTTCGTGGATTTGAATTAGGAATTGACGACTATTTAACCAAACCATTCTCACCAAAAGAGTTAATAGCTCGTATCAAAGCAATTTATAATCGTTCCAACCAAAATTTACCCAATATATATAAACTCAATACTCTCGAACTTAACTTTTCCGCACACACCTTAAAAATTGATAATAAACTAATAAACGTTACTCCAAAAGAATTTGAAATCCTTACCTATTTAATTAAAAATAAAGGAATTGCCATATCTAGAGAACAATTACTATCGAGATTATGGGGCTATGATTACTTTGGTGATGATAGAACTATCGATACACATATTAAAATGCTACGTAATAATTTAGGACCATACCGTGATCATATTATTACTGTTAGAGGTATCGGTTATAAATTTATTGAAGATGATGAAGAAGAATAGTTTACATATAAAAATATGGCAATACTTTTTAATATTTTCACTACTGATATTGGGATTCCTCTGGGCATTCCAAGTTCTTTTTTTAAATCAGTTTTATCGTATTAGTAAAACCAAAGATATCGCAGCTGTTGCGAATACTATTGAACAATATAAAGACGATGAGGATATTGCTGATATTATTGACCGAGCAGCTATGAATAAAAGTGTTTGTGTAGAAATTGTCAATGAAAAAGCAAGTACTTTATATTCATCTATGTATTTTGGTAAGGGATGTGTTTCTAGTAAACAAGAAAGTCTAAGTTATAAAAAAGACTTTATTAAAAGTAATAAATATAGACAGACTTATGAATTAATTAATCCTATGTTTGATAACCGCACGTTAATACAAGCAGTACGTCTTGATAGTGAAACTTATGCATTTATTAATACTTCTATGGATCCTATTGATGGTACTGTAGATATACTACAAACACAATTAATTTATGTTACAGCAATCGTCTTAATTTTATCATTTATTATCGCATATTTTATTTCGCATCATATTTCAAAACCAATTGTACAAATGAATCAAGCTGCAAAAGGTCTTGCGGAAGGACGTTTTCAAGTATCTTTTAAGTCAGAAGAAGATATTAAAGAATTAAATGAACTTGCTTCTACTTTAAATTATGCTAGGGATGAACTTGCTAAAACTGATGAGTTAAGACAGGATTTAATGGCTAATGTTTCTCATGACTTAAAAACTCCTCTTACTATGATTAAGGCTTATGCTGAAATGAGTCGGGATTTACATGCTAAGAGTAAAAAGAAACAGAAAGAAGATATGGATATTATTATTAGTGAAGTAGATAGATTAACTATCTTAGTTAACGATATTTTGGAGTTATCTAGTATGCAATCTAATATTAATGAATTAAATAAAGAAGATTTTGATTTAATTCATCTTACAGAAGAGATTATTCATAGATATCAGTTTTTGCAAGAGACTGAAAATTATACCTTTGAATTTCATCATGAAGATAGTAAAATTATCATTCATGCTGATAAAAAGAAGTTAGAACAAGTTATATATAATTTAATTAATAACGCTATTAATTATACTGGTGAGGATAATCGAGTGATTATCAATATTATTAATCAGGAAAATGGTATTTTAGTAGAAATTAAAGATACGGGTAAAGGTATTAAAGAAGAAGACCTTCCTTATATCTGGGATAAATATTATAAGAACAAGAAAAAGCATAAACGTAATTTAGTTGGCACAGGACTTGGTCTTTCGATTGTTAAAAATGCTTTACAATTACATCATTATGAATATGGTGTTACTACTGAGAAAAATAAAGGTTCTTGTTTCTACTTTAAAATACCAAAAGAAAAACATAAAGAAAATTAACTCTTTATGTTTTTTGTGTTCATTCTTCTTTGTCATTGCTTTTCTTGTAAGATTATATTATTACTTAAATATTTATGCTTCACCATTTATTCTTTTTTCATCTAATTCATCTAATAAATTTATTATTGTATCTGCAAACTTTTTATTATCTATAAATGCAATACTAGTTGATGAATATACATTGGAAAATGCTGTTTTTTCTAGTATTGGTAGTAAAAACATTTGATTATATGCAGTAATGCGGATACTCATTTGATAACAGCTACTTTTATTGGCTGTTAGTCTTGTACTTCTTTTATTTCTTTTTTCTCTTACTACCATATCATCTAATAATAGTTCATAGTTTTCTATGTCAGCGATATCGTATTTATAATGAAATTGTTTGGTATGAAAGACTATTTCATTATGTTCTCCAATACTTAGTCCTGAGGCAAGATCATTTAAATAACAAATACGTGGTTTTGTATTACAGAAGAATTGTAATTGGTGCTGGAGCATGGTACTTTGATAATTGGTATCTTGAAATAGTCTAATAAACTCATTCATTGTATCTTCTAGACCATGAATGTTAAATAGCATATTCCCTATTAAGATTGTTTTACTCATTAATCCTTCTTTTATTTTTGTTGCTATTAGTCCTTGATAGGGATATTTTAGATAACCATTTTTATTTATTAACCATAAATAGCTGGTTGTTGCGACAAAGTAAAATCTTAGATTGGTTTTACATTCTGTTGCGTATAAACAGAATAGGCAGACTTCATCCATAGGAATTAGTCCCCTAACGACAATAGCATCAGATTCATTTAAGTCAGGGCATCCCTCCATTAGTGGTTTATAACTTATTGTAAATGTTTTTTTATCTATATTAGGTAATGAATAAAATTGTGGAAGAGCTGTACAACTAGTTAATAATTCTTGATACTTTGCTTCATCTTCCCTTCTTTGCTGATATTTTTCTTGTACTTTGTTTACTAATTCTTTAAACATGCTATCACCTCAAAAAGTCTTTATTCTACCATATTTTTATCATAATATCATATTTTTTTTGCTTTGTAAAACTAGTGTTAATTATAAATATAAAGCTCATGCTGGGCCCTAGTACAAGCAACATATAGTAAATTACGTTCATTGCTTTTATAAGAATTTTCTCGATCATTATATAAAATAACACTATCAAATTCTAAGCCTTTGGCTAGATAGGCTGGTACTATGATTAAGTCACGCTTTACTATTTTAGTATTTAATTGTATATAAGAAATAGCTATTATATCTTTTATTAGTGAATATATTTTCTCTGCTTCCCTATCGTCTTTTGTAATGATTGCGACACTAGAATATGTACTTTTTAAGGTTTTGATGTCTTTTTCTAGTTGTTCTTTTAAATTGTCTAAATGTCTTCTAAATATTACTGGTTTATGATTATCTTTACGAATAGCATTTACATGGTTTAAGTTTAATATTTTATTGGTGTAGTCTATAATTTCTGGAGAGGAGCGATAGGTCTTTAACAATTCAATATATTTACTTTCATTTTTTAATATTGGTTTTAGTTCTTCTAGTGAATCATAATGATAGTATGGATTAATATTTTGATTTATATCTCCTAAGATAGTAAAATCAGCTTTTTGAAATATTTTAGAGATAATGATATATTGCAGTTTATTATAGTCTTGTGCTTCATCGATTACTACTTGTTTTATTTGCCCTTCGTATGGAAATCCATCTAATGTTCCTTTTATATAGGCAAATAATAGAGCATCTTCATAGTATATGTTTTTTCTTTTTATAAATTGGTCAATTTCTCGTTCTGTTAGTGTTACTTTACAATAGGGACTAAGATAGAACCCGCGATAGATTTCTTTAAAATCTCTTTTGAAGTTAGCATGTTCTTTTAATAGTTTACGAAATGTTCCATTCTTTTTACCACTTCCTTGATAAAAGTTTGCAGATAGTCTTTTTGCAAGTTCATCTACTCTTTCAAATAGTGGAAGTCGGTCGTATTTATGATGAAGCAAGTCATTTAATTCGTCTTTATCTACATAATGAATTTCTCCTTCATAAAAAGACTCTAGAAACTTGGCATTGGAAATATAGTTTTCTAGATACTTATCTAAGTCTTTGATAATTTCATCACTTTGTTTATATTTAATTAGTTCTATGTTTGGTACTTGATAAGTATAGTATCTTGCGATGAAGTCTGTAAATGGTTCTACATCTTTATATTCGGTAATAGAGAAAGATAAGTAATCATTAAATGTGGTTTGTAGAGTATTGTCTTCTCCTAGAGATGGAAGAACATCTGATATATATTCTGTAAAGATGGGATTTGGTGAGAATATTAAGATGTTGTTGCTGGAAAGATTGTTTAAGCGATATAGAAGAAATGCGATTCTATGTAGGGCTACCGTAGTTTTCCCTGAACCAGCAATTCCTTGTACGATTAAGTTATGGTCTTCTAGATTACGTATTACTTGGTTTTGTTCTTGTTGGATAGTATTAACTACATTTTTCATCTTATCACTAGACTCCTGAGCTAGGACATCTTGCAATACTTCATCATCAATATTTAGGGAGTTATCAAATACACCTAGGAGCTTTCCGTTTTCTATTTTGTATTGTCTTTTTCTTTTTAGTTCTCCTTTGTATTCTCCTCCAGGTGCAGTATAGGAACATGGACCTACTTCATAATCATAAAACAAGCTACAAATAGGACTTCTCCAGTCATATAAAATATTATTAAAGTTATCATCTTTTAAGTAAGTAAGAGAAATATAAATATTCCAGATTTTGTTATATTCATCTTTAAATACGATGGATGCGAAATATGGTTTGTTTTTTATTTGATTTAGTCTTTTAAAATACTGTCTTTTTTGTAATACCCGCTCTGCTTCTTGACTAGTAGCAGCCATTACCTGGCTCATTTCTCCTTTATCAAAACTACTAGCATTTTCCCAGAGCATCTTTTTAAATTCCGTGAGGTCTTCTTCGTCTTGGAAAACATCTCCTCCTAAGTCTTCTAGGGTTTCTTTTAATAATTTACGAACTTTAGATAAAATTTTTTCTTCTTTTTTATACTCTTCTTCTGTTATTGCCATACTACCTCCTATTTATTCTTTAAAAACTAAGTAACAGCAAAAAACCACATAAGTACATAGGTTATGTAGTTATCGTACTACTATGTGATTTTTAAGCTAACGTCTATTTCACTATAGCATAAAATAAATTTAGTTTCAAGATAATTCTTACGTGATTAGTTACTGAAAGTTTACAGTTATTTTCATCTTTGATACTAAACTTAGCGTGTTTTTTCTTTTACTTTACATTTAGTTTGGGACGTTACTTTGATGATTTCAGCGATATTTTCTTCTTTTGTTCCTATCAATTTTTCTACACATGGCAATTCATAGAAAGCTACTGTATTTTCTAGGCTAAACTCATCTTCTGTTTGTGCACATAAGAACAACTTCTTTCCTAAGGCTAGAGCCATACCTAATTCAATATGTGCTCCTCTTCCTGCTGGCAATAAGATAATTACTACATCAGCATCCGCTACACCTTGTTTTTCTAATTTTGCATATTCTCTCATATCGTCTATGGAAACATCCTCATTTACATTTTTTACCCAGTCATAGGTTTGATGCCATCCTTTTTCTATTAACTTTTCTGCATAACAATTTACTAGTTCGCAATTTTTCATTCCTGATCCTACATAAAAATTCATTTGTTTTCTCCTATCTATTTTATTATATACTTCTGTATTACATTATTATTATATAATACATTTGTTCGTATGTCAACTAATTTAAAACCAATATTTAAAATATATTGGTTTTCTTCTTATCTATTATTTTAATAAATCTTGTAGAACGTTTGTAAATTCGCTTTGTAATTCTTCTAGTCTTTCTTTTGTTTGTGCTTCGAATCTAGCCGTAATATTTGGTCCGGTGTTACTAGCACGTACTAGGGCCCAGCCATCATTAAATAATACTTTGATACCATCAATATCTAAATATTTATACTCTTTACTTTTGGCATATTCCCCTATTTTTTCTATAATAGCAAATTTGATATCATCGCTAGCTTTAAATTTTAATTCTGGTGTTGAGTAATAAGCTGGTATTCCTTCTGCAAGTTCATCTACAGTTTTTTCAGTATGAGATAGTATTTCTAACATACGAAGTCCAGCGTATAATCCAGAGTCAAATCCTGGCCAGCGGTCTCTAAAATATACATGTCCAGATAATTCTCCACCGAATGGTAAGTCTAAGTTTTTCACTGCTGCTTTGGTATAGGAGTTTCCTGTACGATAACAGATTCCTTTGCCACCTAGACGTTCTATTTCATCTTCTAATGCTTTAGAGCACTTCACATCATATAAAAACTCCTTTTTATCTACCTTATTTATTATATCTCTAATGATTAATATCATATAAAGATCCGTTGGTAAGAATTTCGCTGTGTTTGTTACCATTCCCATACGGTCTCCATCTCCATCAAATGATAAACCTATATCGGCATGCTCTGCTAGAACCTTTTCTTTTAACTGTTTTAGGTTTTCTTCTACGCAAGGATCTGGATGATGATTAGGAAAATTCCCATCGCTTTCTCCGTTTATTACGATTAGATCCATAGGAAACATTTCATATAGTTCTTTCGCAATAATACTTGTTGTGCCATTTCCAGGGTCAATTACTACCTTTAGACGACGTGGTCCAAAATGAAGATTATTTTTAAATAATTCTAAATATTCTGGTTCTATATTATACATTGATAATGAACCATGTCCATGTTGAAATTGACCACGTTTAATATAAGCTAGAAAATCTTGTATTTCTTGTCCTTTACAGTTTCCACTTTCATCAAAAGCAAATTTAAAGCCATTGTCATCTTTTGGATTATGAGATGCAGTTACCATGACTCCACTATAGATTTGTAATTTAATACAAGCATAATAATACATTGGTGTTGTGCAAATTCCTAAAGCGACAATATCTATTCCTGTTGCTATGATTCCTTTCATTAATGCATCATATAAAGCGGGACTACTAAGACGATTGTCATGTCCTACAATACAAGTTGTTTTTCCATGTTCCTTGATATAACTTCCAAAACCTAATCCAATAGTATAGGCAGTATCTTCATCTATTTCTGTTGGATATATTCCTCTGATATCATATCCTCTAAATATATTTGCATTTATATTTTCTTTATATTTCATATTACCCTCCTACAGTTAGTATACATGAAAACAAGTAAAAAGTCTATATTGTGACCTTTTACTTGTTTTCTTCTTCTTTTATCTTTCTTTTTAATTTTTGTATACGCAAATCTTTTCTGGTATTATAAATTAATTTGATAAAGTCCATAAACTTTTTATTGGCATCATAAGTTGCAGTAGGAAAAGCTTTGACTAATCTGGATGTTAGTACGATGTGTTTCT
The DNA here is from genome assembly GCA_949287595.1 of uncultured Mycoplasmatota bacterium. Taxonomy (GTDB): domain Bacteria; phylum Bacillota_I; class Bacilli_A; order RF39; family UBA660; genus Faecimonas. The sequence goes on along the minus strand of CASEGV010000044.1, from coordinate 4,663 downwards.
TGATAGCCTTAGTTACTTCTTCTTTTATTTCTTTTGTTGCATCTTTATGTAAATAGTTACTAAAGTTAATTTTTAAGCGAAAAGTAATATAACAGGATTCACAAAAATCAGCAAGCATTACTAGAAATAAAATGATAGCTAGTCCGATGGTTACTCCTGTCGGAAAGAAATAGATAAAATCTGCTAGTAGCGGATGTATTCCTTTTACTACTACAATACCAGATATTCCAAAAAGTAAGGCATTCTCTAGGCAGACTCTGCCATTAATATTCAATTTTCTATCTGAATAGTCCCACCAGCGCAATTTAAATATTTTTTCCATAATTAAACTTGTAAAATATTCTAAGACTGTACAGAAAAAAGCTCCCATGACGAATAAAACGATAGGATCTTCTTCATACCTTCTTAAAAAAAGTATCAATATTAGGGAACCAAAACCATAAATTGGTAGGTATGGACCTATTAAAAATCCTCTATTGAATACTAGTTTTTTTGTTTTGATACTTATAAATATTACTTCTGCTAGATAGCCTAACATTGAATATAAGAAGAAAAATAAAAACCAGCTACTAATTACATACCACATATTCATCACCTATATACAAAGAGATAGTAACATTATGATAATGCCAAGTCCTAGTCCTATATTCCGTTCTAAGTGATATTTTGATTTGCGAATTCTTGGGAATAACTCTGAAAATAAAATGAATAATAGCATTCCTAATGTTAGAGAAAGTAAGCTACCTACTATACTGTCTGGAAGTGTTTTATTATTTAATAGAAACGATAGAAATCCTCCAAGCAAGGTAGAAAGTGTTACACAACCTAATACTAGGGCTCCTTTTTTTCTTGGTTGATTGCCTTGATAAAACGTGGTGGCAATTACCATACCTAATGGTAAGTTATGAAATCCTATTCCGATTGCTAACATTAGTCCCGTCGATATATTAGTTAATACCGTAGTATATACTGCCATACCTTCTACAATGTTATGAATTACTAGGGCAATCGATGAAATTAACCCGATATGCGCTAGATTATCATTTGCTTCTTTTTTTGTCATGTGTGTTGCGTCATGATGGTCTGGAACAAAATGATCTAATAATCTTAATAAGCCATAGCCTAGTATTGCAAATATTAAAAATAGCCAGATATAAGACATACCTAAATGTTCTATTACTTCTGGAATTAAATCCAATACAATTAGCATTATTATGACACTAAATGCTAATCCTAAAGAAAAGTCAGTAATCTGTTGTTTTTTATTAGCTAAAAAAGCAACGAGTGCTCCAATTAAAATAAATAAGCCTAATAAAAATGTAATTACTAATCCTGTTATTTCAATACTCATATATTATCACCTATTTTATTATAACATACAATAATACAATAATTGCTAAAATCACGCGATAAATCATAAATATTTTAAAATTATGTTTTTGTAAGTATTTTAATAAATATTTAATACAAAGAATTCCAATAATGAAAGATACTAAAATACCAAGAATAAAGGTAGAAAGATTCGCAGCAATTACACTCCATGCGCTACCCTTGATTAATTGTAGTGTTACTGCTCCTAATACTACTGGTGCACTTAGGAAGAAAGAAAATTTGGCAGCACTTTCTCGTTCTAATCCTAGTATTCTTCCAGTTGCTATTGTTGTTCCACTACGAGAAAATCCAGGAATTAAAGCAAACACTTGACTGCATCCAATAATAACAGCGTCTTTTAGGGTCATTTTCTTAATTGTTTTTGTCTCTTTACTGTATTTATCTGCTAAATAGATAATAATTCCCATGATAGCAAGTGCTAAAGCAATCACTACATAGTTTGAACGAATTATTTTTTCTATTGGATCTTCAAATAAAACTCCAACGATTGCTGCTGGAATTGTTGCAGCTATTAAATACCATAGTATTTTTCCATCCTCATCTTTTACTCCTTTGGTAAATCCCTTCTGTATCATTTTAATAAAGTCCCAGAAGAAAAATACACCAATCGCTAGTAAGGTACCAAAGTGTAGTGCAATATCAAAAGTAAGCTCCATATTGGCACTCATTCCTGCACCTATTCCAAAAATATCTCTAAAAATTATTAAGTGTGCTGAAGAAGAAATTGGTAAGAACTCGGCAATCCCCTGAATAAAACCTAAAATTAAAACTTCAATAAAACTCATAATCCATCTCCTTAATTTTCAAATACTTCCATAATCAAAGGTACTACGTGTTTTTTACGAGAAACACAGTTTTCTACGAAATATCCTTCTGGCGTTTTTTCCATTTGATATATTACGTCTACTACTTCTTGACCTTTGGTATTAAAGATTACATAACTACCATTTTGAATAATATCCGTTACATATAAAGCTACAAAATCATAATGATTTGCTTCTGCTACCTCATCTAGTGTTGCAACATAGTCAGTTAATTCTTTTTTCATCTCTTCAAAATTCATCGTAAAGAATTGTCCGATAGCAAATGTTTTCTCATTAACAGTATATAACTTAAAGTCATTATATAATACATCTTCTTTACTCATACCGTCTAGCGAAGTACCGGCTTTTAACATATCCATACCATATACTTTATAATCTACTCCTGCAATACGTGATAGTTCTTCTACGGCTTCTACATCACGAGGTGTTGCAGTTGGACTCTTTAATATTAGGGTGTCTGATAAGATTCCTGATAATAGAGCACCAGCGATTTCTTTTGGTATTTCTACTTTTCTTTCCTTGTATAGGGTATAGACTATTGTACAAGTAGATCCTACTGCCATATTTCTAAAGTTAATAGGCGTATTCGTGGTGATACTTCCAAGGTTATGATGATCAAAAATCTCTAAGATATTGGCTTCTTCTAAGCCTTCTACACTTTGTAATTTTTCATTATGATCTACTAAAATAACATTTTTAGGATGTTTTTCATTTAAGTCTGTAATACGTAGTAGTCCTAAACATTGATTCTTTTTATTTACAACAGGGTAATTTGTGTGCTTTAATTTATTGTTAATGTCTAATACGGTATCTACAAATTCTGTTTCTTCAAATTTAGTAGGATTGTAACTACGTATCATTGTCTTAATATAATTAGTTAATGGAATTAATCTTGTAATATGATAAGAATCATATGGTGTACGAATAATATTTACTTTATTCTTTCTAGCTATTTCAATATGCTTTTCCTTAATTTCAGCATCCCCTGACAATACTAATAGTTTTACTCCTGACTCTACTGCATATTCAATGACACTATGACGATCTCCTACTATCAAGATATTATCTTTTGTAAGTGGAACTGTATTAATAAATGTTGTGCTACGATAGGCTGCTACCATGATTTTACCAGCTAATTCATCATTGAAACGTAATACTTCTTCTCCTTTTAATACTCTTTTAATGTTATCATAGGAAGTATATAAGTCTTCAAAATTAGCGTTAACTATCATATGAGATAAATCTTTAATGGTAATCAATCCTAAAAATTCTTTCTTTCCCTTTACTACTGGTACTCCAGTTAATCCTTCTTTTAACATCATTTGATAACCATCATAAATAGAATCTGTATCTTTGATTATAAATCCTTTATGATAATTTACATCTTTTAATTGTAATTTTACATCATTTAAGTATTCTGGTTCTTTTAGTCCAAAATAGTTAAGAGCATACTTTGTCTCTTTGTTGACGTTTCCTAGAATTCTTGGTTCTGTATGATCTCCTAATTGATTTTTTAAATAAGAAAGACCAATGGCTGACATTACAGAATCTGAATCTGGTTTTTTATGTCCAAAAATAAATGTTTTTTCCATACTATCACTTCTTTCTTGCAAAATTATAACATAATTTAAAAATAAAAAAAAGGGAATTTTTCCCTCATTAGCGCATTTTTACAAAATTAACTACTAAAAACATAAATAATAGCATAGCGGTACGAAATTCATGATGCATACGGTAAAAGCTTTCATATACTGCTGCTACATCGTCAACTGCATCTACTATCCAGCTTTCTAAGTATTTCGGAGGTGTAAATGTGATTGGAAACATATGTGTTTTAATAATGTCTTTTTGCATATCACTTAACTCTACATACTTAGATGCGTTTTTTACTGCGAAATTTGGATGATGACGAAGTCTTTCTACTCTAGTTTCATGACTTACTTCATCTAAAAAGAAATCATGTAATAGTGCTGCTTCTGTTACTTCTTTATAATTTAATCTTAACGCTTTACTTACTTTATATGATAAATATGCTACTCTCATAGAATGATCATATCTAGTAATTCCATGGTGTGTAATATATTTTAATTGGTTAAATTCATCAATTTCAAGTATTGGACTAATAATATCCTCAAACTCTTCATTTATATAATTTCCCATATTAACATCCTTTTCTACTCTCTATATTTTATGCTAATTCTTACTTTATCATGATAACATAGAACTAAAAGATGCGCAAGAATACCATAAATTCTATCTATTTTTTTGATGTCAATTGACACAAAATAATACATGCAATTTAAATTATAGCATACTATGAATGAAATTTCAAGCTGACTGGAAATGCGTCAGGATAAACGCATGAAAAAATTTTAAATAAGTCTATGTTTGATTTTCAAGCATAGACTTAATTTTATTGGTGTTAATAGTTTTAAATATTTTTTCTA
>CASEGV010000043.1:0-12992 GCA_949287595.1 uncultured Mycoplasmatota bacterium | reverse complement strand
AAGTTTTTTCCTTATTTTTATATAAAAAAAGTGAATCTGTGGATAACACATTTTCACTTTTTCTTTTTCCTGCTAAATTTTACCGGAACTCAAAAAAAAAGTAAGAACTTACTTATCTTACTTTGTTTTTGTAATAGAATTTAAGTAATAATTATTATTTTCTTTATCATATTTAAATTGATATGTAAATTGGTCTAGTTGCTCTACTACATTATTAATATTAAAATTTTCAGTTGTTAATCCTGTGATTGGTTGGTCATTCATATTTAATATTTGATTATTTCCCATATCTACTCTGGCAACAGCAGCAACTATTCTAAGATTCTCATTTTCTTTTTCTGCTGAGATTATTTTTCTCGTAAGGTAGCTTGTTCCTGTTCCTCCACAGCCAGAGCCTTCATTTCTGGTATATGTACTATTTTCTGCATTAAAATCATATGTTCCACAGTCCATTTCAAAAGTACCATCCGTTACTGTTACTTCTGGACCATATAATTTTCTTATTTGCTTTTGTAAATCTTCGCTTGTAAAACTATACGTTTGTTGCCAAGTAGTACTTAAACCTCTTGGAATGGCATAATATGCATATGTTGCAGTTTGTTTTATAAAATCTTCTGTTAAGCTAGATGCGTTTGTATTATCGCTCTTATATAGCATATTTTCTAAGTTCATATCACTAATAAAATAATAATCATATCTTCCTATTAAATCTTCTACAAATGTACTGTTTGCATTGATAGTCTCTTCTTCAGGAATTTCTTCTTGTTCTGGTTCTTTTTCTTCTTTCGGTGTATTCTTTTCTAGATAAATTTTATCATATCCTATATATCCTACCGAACCTATTACTGCTAATAGTAATATAATAATTGCAATATTCTTTTTCATTATACTCTCCTTCTATTATTTATTTTTATTCTATCATATTTTATATCTTCATTCTAGTTATAAAAACAAATATTTTAACCCTAGAAGAATTAATATGATGATACCAATATATTCTGACTTTTTTTCAAATTTTGTTGCTATTTTATTTCCGAGATTTATTCCTAAGAATGTAAAAGACATACTCGTTAAGGCAAAAATAAGGCAGGCTGTAATAATTGTTTTTGAAGTTAGTGATAAGGCTATTCCTACTGAAAAACTATCTATACTTACTGTAAAAGCAAAGATAATTATCGATAGAAGATTGGTAATTGCTCCTTTTTTTTCATCATTTCTTGATAAAAACATTTCTATTGCTAGAATTAAAAAGATAATCCCTACTAGATAATTTGCTTTGGCAATGTAATTTAATAATAATTCGTTTCCTAGTAATGCTCCTAAATGTGGCATTATATAATGAAATATACCTACGGTAAGACTTAATATTATTTTCTTTCTTAAATTAATTTTTGTTGTTCCGTATGCTAGTGCTAAGGAGAATGCATCCATACTTAATCCTATTGCCATAAAAAAATATATAAGGTTATCACTCATTTTTCTCACCTTATATATTTTATTTATTATTTGTATTAAAAATACTTATCAATTAATTCTTTTACAAAAGATGTATATTCCACATCTTCCGGTTCTTCTTCAGTATCTAATAGACATAATGGTGGAAATAATACACACCAGAAGTTTTCTCCTAGACCATTTCCTAAAGTAATTACTAGAGATTCATACTCTCCTTCTTCATAAACTACTCCTTTATATTCTTTTTCTGGAAAGTAATTCATTCCATAGTCTATGGTAAAACTTTGATTACTTTGATTTTTATCTAGTGTTTCTTTTACTACCTTTGAAAATTGTGGAATTTTATTTTTAATATTTTTTCTAGAATCTTCTAATGTATTATCTAATACTGTTAATTTTCTAATTTCGCCATTTAAATTGTCTACTACTTTCTTCTTTAGCGTTTGGTCTTGTTCTTCATTACTGTTTGCTATTACTCTAAAACGAATCGCATCTTTTGGTATTGTTATTTTTTCTTCTTTATTAATTGCTAATATGGTAACTACGATTGCTAAAATAATGACTAATTTTTTCATTGTCATTCCTCTCTTTCAATTACATAATGAGAGGAAGTTTTGTTTTTTATACAACTTTTTTTATTTTTTTAAAAACCTTTTCTTATAAATATCATTCTATCTTTTCCAGATAGATCTTTTTTTGATTCTACTGTTACATCTTTTAAATACTTTTTTATTAATGCTTCTATATCATCTTTTTGAGTCATACCTATTTCAAAAGCTATTAGACATTTTTCTTTCATATGTGGAGTAATATTTTCTAATATTTTTTGATAACAGTCTAGTCCTTCTTTTCCAGCATATAAAGCTAGATGTGGTTCATTATTTTTTACGATATCTTCTATTTCTTCATCTGTTTTAATATATGGTGGATTACTAATAATAACATCATATTTTTTATTCACAGCTGAAAACATATCACTTTCAATGATATTTGCTTTTGAATTTAACTTTCCACAGTTTATGTTAGTAACTTCTAAGGCATCTTTACTAACATCTATTAAATCCACAGAATTTGTGGATACTTTTTTTTCTAATGTTAAACCTATTACTCCACTTCCTGTTCCTAAATCAATAATATCCACAGGATTTGTGAAAAACTCATTTATATATTTTATAGTGTTTTCCACAAGTTCTTCTGTTTCAAATCTAGGAATTAATACTCTCTTATCAATGTAGAAGTCATTACCATAAAAATTAATATGACCTAGTACATATTGTAATGGTTTATTTTCTTCTAAGGCTTTGATTTCTTTTTTTAATAGTTCTACTTTTTCGTTACTTACTTCATCGTTTAGATGATTTAAAAGTTCTAATGGATTACAGTTTAATAGTTCTGCAATTAATATCTTAGCATGGTCTGAATGAATGTGTTCTTTAGCAAAAAACAGAAGATTTTCTACTGTCATACCTCTTCTGTTTCTCCTCTTAATTTTCTTTTTTGGTCTTCTTGGATTAACGCATTAATTACATCATCTAAGTCTCCATCCATTACACGGTCTAAATTTTTCGTAGTAAATCCTATTCTATGGTCTGTTACCCTATTTTGTGGATAATTGTAAGTTCTTATTTTTTCGGCACGGTCACCTGTTCCAATTTTACTTCTTCTTTCTGCTCCCGCTGCTTCTTGTTGTTCTCTTAATTGCATTTCATAAAGTCTTGTTTTTAATACTTTCATTGCTTGTTCTTTATTTTGAATTTGACTTCTTTCATTCTGACAAGTTACTACAGTATTTGTTGGTAAGTGAGTAATTCTTACTGCTGAATCTGTCGTGTTTACTCCTTGTCCTCCACATCCACTAGAACGATAAATATCTATTCTTAAATCACTTGGATTGATTTCAATTTCAATATCTTCATCTGCTTCTGGCATAACTAGAACCGTTGCTGTTGATGTTTGTAGTCTTCCATTTGCTTCTGTTACTGGTACTCTTTGTACTCTATGAGATCCACTTTCATATTTTAGTAAAGAATAAGCATTGGCTCCTTTTACTATAAACTCTATTTGACTATATCCTCCAGCAGTTCCCTCTACAGAGTTATATACTTGATAAGTAAAACCTTTCTTTTCTGCATATCTTGTATACATTCTGAATAAATCTCCGGCAAAAATATTTGCTTCATCACCACCAGCAGCACCACGAATTTCTATTACAACATTCTTTCCATCGTTAGGGTCTTTTGGTATTAATAATATTTCTAGTTCTCCATCAAGTCTTTCTTTTTCTTCTTCTAGTTCTTTTAATTCTTCTTTGGCCATTTCTCCTAACTCAGGGTCTTTTGTCATCTCTTTTGTAGATTCTATTTCTTCTAATACTTTTTTATATTTTTTATAGCATGTAACAACGTCTTCTAGGGCTGCTACTTCTTTGGAGTATTCTCTTGTCTTTTTAATATCACTTAATATTTCTGGTTTTGTTAATTCTTCTTGTAAATGATTATATTTTTCTAATGTAGCTTCTAATCTTTCTATCATGTTTTCACCCTTTCTTGGTAATCACTGGTATTATACCATATTTTTTTTAAGAAAAAAACTAGATTATTGTTCTAGTTCTAATTCATCTTCATCAATTACTACCAAATCTTTTAATTCTTCATTTGTATCTTCATCATATTCTTCATCTGTATCATCATAATCATCTTCTCCTAGGTCATCTTCTTGGTCTAATTGCTCTGAATCTGCATCTGTTTCTTCTTCCTCTTCATCCTCTTCATCAGTTACTTTTACGACTTTATCAGATGTATGACGACTTCTTAAATCCCAGGTACCATCATCTAAAAGAATAAATCTTTTATCTGTTGATAAGGCTGTATAATAATCTCCTATTTTAGATTCAAATACACTATCTGGTAATTCTAATAATTTAATTATTTTTTTAAATAATTCTGCAGTGTTTAAAGGCTTTTTATTTTCCTCTAAAATTAAATTGGTAATATCTTTATTCGATAATAATTCTAAATCTTCTTTCTTCATTTTACTAAGACTCATATTGCCCTCCTATATTCAAAACATTATATGCTAAAATTTCTAATTTGTTATAGTAAAAAAATTACCAATAAACTTATAACATATATCTTCTATACATGCAACACTTTTTTACATTTTTTCTGGAACTTTTATTGCTAGCATGTCTAATAGCATCATGTTTATATCATAGACAATTTTTGTTAAAGTTAACCAAGATTTTTGAAGTTCTTGATCTACTTCTGTTAAAATTTTATTTTCTGAATAGAATTTATTATATAAAGACGTTAATTTGTAGATATATTCTGTAATATCATTTAGGCTTTTAGAGTCTAGTGCTTTATTTAAAATAATAGGTAGTCTTAGTATTGTTAGTGATAATTCTTTTTCTGTTTCTGTTTTAAATTTTGTAATTTCTCCTATTTTTAGATGTGCTCCTTTTTCTAGAAGAGACTTCATACGAATTGTTGAATATAGAAGATAAGGCCCTGTCTTTCCATCTAAATCTGAGAACTTTTCAGGGTCAAAGATATAATCTGTTCCTCTAAATGGTAGAAGGTCAGCATATTTTAGTGTTGCTATTGCAACAGTTTTTGCTACACTTTCTCTTTTTTCTGCTACTACTGTATCCGGGTTAATTCTTTTTCTAGTTTCTTCTTCTACTAAAGAGATTAGATTTTTTAAGCTCATTACTCCACCATCTCTTGTCTTAAATGGCTTCCCATCAGTTCCATTCATTGTTCCAAAACCAATAAACTCTAAATTGACATTATCATCTACTAATTCTGCTTTTCTGGCTGCACGGAATACTTGATCAAAATGTAGTTCTTGTCTAGCATCTACACAATACCAAATTTCATCGGGATTTATTTCTTTTTTTCTTTGAAGAATAGTTGCTAAATCTGTTGTTTCATAAGAGATAGTACCATTCGAACGTTTAAATAATAATGGTGGCATAGGAGATTTGTCTTCTTCTTCTTTTACTTCTACTATTAAAGCTCCTTCACTTTCTTTTAATACGTTCTTTTCTTCGTAAATTCTGGTTAATTCCTCTATATATTCTGCAGCATCACTTTCTCCTAGCCATAAATCAAAGTCCACATTTAACATATCATATACTTGTTTAATATCTGCTTTTGAGATTTCTACTACTCTTTTCCATAAATCATAGTATCCTCTTTCATGATTTTGAACTTTAAAAGTAATTTCTCTTGCTTCTTCTAGATACTTTTCATCTTCTTTTGATTTTGCTGATGCATAAGGATAGATTTCTTCTAAGTCTTGATTTGTTATTGGTAAGTCTATATCACTATAATCTCCAGTATAGTTTTCATCAAAATAAGCTAGGTTCGGATATCTTTTCTTGATTTCTAATATTACTAATCCTAATGGTCTTCCATAGTCTCCTAGGTGAGCATCCCCTATTACTTCATATCCTAATGTTCTGGCTAGTCGTTTTAGAGCTTCTCCAATATTAGCACTTCTTAAATGACCTACATGTAGAGCTTTGGCAACATTGGCTCCTCCGTAGTCTAATACAACTGTTTTCTTCTCTCTTTTATCAATGTTTAGACTTTTATCTTCATATATTTTGGTTAACAAACTTCCTAGATATTCATCCGTTAATGTAATATTAATAAATCCTGGACCTGCTATATTTAAATTAGTAAATCTATTATCTTTTTCTAGTTCTTTTACAATATCTTCCACAATTACTCTAGGAGATTTTTTATAAACTCTAGCAAGATTCATAGCATCATTTAATTGAAACTGTCCTAAATCTCTTCTACTAGAAGGCTGCAAGATTAAGTTCTCTACTTGATATCCAGATTTTTCTACAATACTTTTTATATCTTTTTCTAAGTCTTTAATTATACTCATTTATATCACCTCTAATTTATATTTATATTCATCATTTTCTAATACATAATTAATTTCTATGTTTTTATTTACTTGATTTATTTTCTTTGCTTTTAGATTTAATTCTAATGTTTTATTTAGACTTTTTACCGTTACTATTCCTTTTGTATTCTTTTCTTCATCAAATAAATATTCCATCAATAACTCTTCATTTTCTCGTCGGAGTCTTCTTTCATTTAGACTTACTTTGGTTGTTGTTTTATCTTCTTCTTTATATATAATAGTATTTTCTTCAGGATGATAAATTGCATTATACGTTTTTTCGTCTGTTAACTCTGGTGTTATTAGAGTTACTTTTATCGTTATTTTTGGCATGCTCTCATCCCTTTCAATTTCTATTAGATTATAGCATAATTTTTTTTATTTTCCTAATTCTTTTAAATTTACTTTTTTATACATATTTTTTCTTAGAAATTAAATAATAATAAAGAAAGGACTGATTCCATGCGTTTTTTTAAGAAATTAGGAAAATTTATGATTTTTTTATTTGTAGTATTTTTAATTGGAATCATTGGTATAAAAATATATATTAAATTATCTCCTAAAGTAGAGATTAATTCTACTAATAGTGTTTTTTTATATGATAAAGATGAAGAGGTGTTTTTTCAAGGAAATGAATCTAGCTCTTGGATTTCTTTAGATGATATTTCACAATATGTAATTGATGCGACTATTTATACAGAAGATAAGAATTTTTATAAACATCATGGATTTGATTATTTAAGAATATTAAAAGCCTTTTATGTTAATTTATCATCTGGTTCTACACAACAAGGTGCTTCTACTATTACTCAACAGTATGCTAAAAACTTGTTCTTGTCCTTTGATAAGACTTGGAAGAGAAAATGGGATGAAATGTGGTATACCATGAAAATAGAAGCAAATTATTCAAAAGATGAAATTTTAGAAGGATATTTAAATACGATTAATTATGGTCATGGGGTGTATGGAATTGAAAATGCTAGTGAATATTACTTTGGGAAAAGTGCTAAAGATTTAGATTTGGCAGAAGCAACCATTCTTACTGGCATTCCTAAGTCTCCTTCTAATTATTCTCCTCTTATTAATCTAGAAAAAGCAAAAGAAAGGCAACTATTAATACTAAATCTATTAGTGGAAAATGGTGTTATTAGTGAAGAAGAAAAAAATAATGCCTATCAAGAAGAATTAAAGTTTTTAGGAGAAGAAGAACGAGATGAAGTTACTACTGTTATGTATTATCATGATGCTGTTATGGATGAGTTAGAAACTATTGATAGTATTCCTAAAACTTACTCTGATACTAGCGGATTAAAAGTATATACGTCTTTAGATTTAGATTTACAGAAAAAAGTAGAAGAAGTTATTAAAGAATCTATCCCTGAGAAGTCTGAAATTCAAACTTCCGTTGTTTTGATGGATCCAAATACCGGTGCAGTTTTAGCCTTAGTAGGTGGAAGAGATTACAACGAATCTTCTTTTAACCGAGCTACTGACTCTATGAGACAAGTAGGCTCTACGATGAAACCTTATCTTTATTATGCTGCTTTAGAAAATGGATTTACGTCTAGTTCTTCTTTTACTAGTGAAGAGACTACTTTTGTTTTTAATGATCAAGAAGATTATAGTCCGCAAAACTATAATGAAACTTATGGTCATAAACCTATTTCCATGGGAACTGCCATTGCTTATTCTGAAAATATTTATGCTGTTAAAACGCATTTGTTCTTGGGGGGAGATGCTCTAATTAATGTTGCCAGACGTGTTGGTATTACGGCAAAGCTTGAAGATGTTCCTTCACTACCACTGGGTACTAATGAAATTGGTATTTTAGAGATGGCTGCTGGATATTCTGCATTTGCTAATTTAGGAAATAAAGTAGAACCTCACTTTATTGAACGAGTGGAAGACTCTGATGGAAAAGTGTTGTACGAGGCTAAAAATAAAAAAGATGCTGTCCTAAATCCAAGTATTACTTTTATTTTAAATAATTTACTTACTGCCACTTACGATTCTGATTATATTGATTATAACTATCCTACTGCAATTGGTCTTGCTCCTAAACTAACTCATAAGTATGCATTAAAAAGTGGTACTACAGAGACAGATAATTGGAATATTGGTTTTAATAAAGATGTCGTTTGTGCTGTCTGGGTTGGATATGATGATAATCAAGCATTGAAAACGAATGAATATAAATATGCGCAGAATATTTGGTATCAGTCTATTGAATATCATGAGAGAAATGTTGATTCTGGTGATGGATGGTATGAAATGCCGGATAATGTTTCTGCGGTGTTAGTAGAACCTATTTCTGGTCGTTTAGCAACTGATAGTGATACGAAAAAGAAAATGATGTATTTTATTAAAGGAACAGAACCTACTAGTAGTGAACAAGAAGTTTTTGATGAAAAAGTAGATACTGCGAAGGCTAATTAAGCCTTTTTTTGTGGTTTTGAAAAAAAATTTTGACTTTTTTGGCACTTTGTGGTATTATATCACGCGACAGGGAGGGGTTATTTATGAATACTTTAATGGAGTTTTATGAAAAAACTAATAATCCATTAGATGATGACTATGTCATAAATAAATTAGTTGAAAATTACGCAAAGAATGGAGAAAATGAACTTCGCTTTGCTAGAATGCTTGGAAAAAAAGAAAAAGGACAATTGTTAGATAAAAATGAGTCCAGTGCATTTTATATAGATATGTTTAATCGTTGGAAAAATAATATCTTAAATATTTCTACTGCAGGAATTACTGCAGGATTTAATCAAGGAGTTTTAGATAAAGATTTCTTACAATTGAGAAACTATTTATATTCTATTTCCGATATTACTCGTATAGATAGACTTAATGATGTTTTAAAATTTATGGATACTAATATGAGTAATGCTATGAAAAAATATGCTTATACTTTAAATCGTGAACATGATGGTCTAGCTACTTTTTCTTCAAAAAACTTACTTTCAAAAAACCAATTAAAAAATAAGAATCACACTCTAACTATTAATCTTGATACTAAAGATATTATTAAAGTTTCTAGATTATTTGTTCAAAAATGTGATCAGAAGAACTTACCTTTTGAGTTTAGAATTCCAACTTCATATGCGAGTTATGATGATGATTTTCAAGTTTATTCTGATGCTAATCACTTATTAGAATATCATCGTATATTACAAGAAATTTTATATGAAAATAGAGACATCAGAGAAAGAGCTTCTCGTCCAAGTATTCTTTCTGGATGTACGGATGCTGTTATCGGATATCGGGCAGATGAAAATATTAGTTTTAACATTTATTCTGTAATTCAAGAAAATTATCTTACTGTTCTAGCTGGCTATCCTAAAATTTCAATTGTTAGAAATGGAAAAAGAGATACTTTAATTAACAGAATCACTGATACGATTATAGAAAACAAGCTTTCTTCTCTAGAGGTATCAACTAACAAAAAATCATATCATACCTATAAGCTTATGATAAAATATTGCTCTAAAAAGAGAGTTATGAAAAAACTAAAGAAACAAATCAAAGCTACTTTATCTAAAAGTTTCAAACGTGATTCTTTCAAATTTGAACCTGTAAAATTTAGGTTTAGAAGATTTGGTAGAGATAGAAAAACTGTTGTTGAATTTACTCAAAGTGAGCTTATTAATGGAGTGAATGCTCTTTTTCCAGAACTTGTTCAGGGATTTCCTACTGTAAAAACATTCTTAAAACAAGAAATTAGTGACGATAAGCAATTTGATTCCAAAAAAATATGTTTTAAATCTAATTTTAAGAAAGTTGCTAAAAAAATTGAAGAAAGAAAAATTGAAAGACAAAAACAACAACAGGAAGCAATGCAAAAGAGAAGAGAAAGAGAAAAAAATGCAACTGCTGAGACAATTCCAGATTATTTAATTTCTACTATGTATCAAGCTATCGATGGTCCAGTTTATAATTCAACTTTATTATTAGGACAAAATGATGATGCATATTCTTACTCTTATAGTAGAAAGAATATTATTCAAGATTATTTATATCCAGAAAGTTCTTCTATGAGTGACGAGGCAATAAGAGAATCTCAAAGCAAAATTAAAGTTAAAAAGCCATGGAAAAAATAAAGTTATTAACTTTGATTATTTTATGATATTATAAATAGTAATTTGGAGGGATTTTAATGATTAATAATTTACAAGAATTTTATAATCATATTACTAATCCATTAGATGATGATTATACAATCCAAAAATTAATTGATGCGTATCAACAAGAAGAATATATAGAAGAAAAAAAAGATGAACATCAGAGGATGTATGAATATTTTTTACAAAGGAGAAATAATCGTAGTGGTTTTGCAGAACGAGATATTAATTTTGAAATACCAGCTAGTATATTTTCTATTGAAAATATTTATAAAGACAAGGATATGATTCCGTATGCTTCATATTTAAATTATTCTTTACGTCAACCTTTTTTTCGATGTTCTCCTAATTTTATTTCTAATGATAAAGATTTTACAAAGATGTATAATCCTAATAATAATTATAATCATCATTGGTTAACTAAAGATAAATGGCTAACAAAATCTTACGTGTTTTCTTTATGTTTCTCATCTGATAAATACCGCTATATTGCTAATAGATTATTTCTTGATAAAATTCATGAGAAACAGCAAGATTCAGAATTTTTAGTTCATACATCTTATTGTAGTCGCTATACTTCTTTTGAGATTTATGTAGATGAGGAAAACTTGTTAGATTGTTACCGTGTGCTTCATGAAGTTTTAGAGGAGAATAAAGATATCAAAGAAAATGCTATTCATCCTTTCCTAGGAGCTGGTATTATTGATGATGTGATTGGAATTAGATATGCTCCTTTTGATCACTATTATGAATCTAGTTCTATCTTTGATAAGAGCGTTTATCAAGCTATTCGTAATAGTTATCGTACTTTACTTCGTAAGCAACCAAACCTTGATATTGTAAATGATAAAGGAGAAAAAGAGTCTTTAATTAATGCTATTGTATCCAAAATCATTGCAACAAAACGTGAGGATAAATCAAGTCTATCTTCTTCTCAACTTTCAAACTTAAGTAGTAGACAATTAAAGAAATTAAAGAAATCTCTTGTTAATGATATTTCTAATTTATTAACACAGGGTGGAAATATTCCGATGGGAATTGCAATAAACACTGGATTTACTAAGAAAGCTGATAAAATTTTATTTACTAATAAAGAGATACGTGAAGGAATTAAGGCTTTATTACCTAATGTTGTTAAATCTCATTCTAAATTTTTAGATATTATTAAACAAAATGTTCGTAATCAATACAGTAAATCAAATTATGATCCTGAAAAGTTATGTCTTCCTAAAGATTTCTTGACTATTCAAGAAGAAAAGAATCCTGCAGAAAATTCTGATAAAAAAGTAAAACCTGCTCATCAAAAATCTCAGGATACTTCTAAAGATAATAATCCAGGATATCAAAATTCATTTTTTAATTCATATCCTATCGGTATACCTGGTCCTGTTTATCAGCCTCAACCTATGCCTCAGCCTATATTATTATTAGAAGATAAGTCACTAACACCTGCTGACTCTAGTTCTTCTCCTGACTTTTATCATTATACAAAAGAAGAAATTATTCAAGACCTTGCTATTAATAGTCGTGAAGAACAATTCTTTCAATCTATTGGTATGAGTGATGATGAAATTACGGCATCTCAAGAAAAGATTAATTCCGTAAAAGTTAAAACTTACAAAAGACACTAGATTCTTAAGATTCTAGTTTTTTTCAGGATAAAATCATAAACACTACATTTTAGAACTCTTTATGAGTTCTATTATTTTTTCCTTATCTAATAATGTTAGTATTTTATAGAATTCATCTTCAAAATTCATACATAATTGTAATCTTATATTTTTAAGACTTAATTTATATAGTGGCTGTGCCATTTTTAAAATATTTAATCCTAGTTTTCTTAAGATGTTTAGATTCTTTTGAGCTGTTTTTTCACTAGTTAAATTTCTGTCCTCCTTAAACGTTACATCTAGGTGCCAGTGTAAATTATTTTCTATTTCCCACTCACTTCTTACTGCTTGAGCAAATTCTTTTAAATCACTATCATATAAACTTGTAATATAGTATCTTACTTCTTTTTTTACTTCTCCTGTTATTAAATTAGATATTGTTTTTTCTACAACTCCAATTGACGCTAATTTACTCCATTTATTTTTATTACTAATCCATTCTGTATCCGATATTAAATAATAGTCTCTTACTTCTATTTGGCTATGTGCTTTTTCTTTTTCGCTATAACAATTTGCTTCTTTTTTTAATTCATCACTATCAAAATATGCCTTTAAATCCTCATATAATGTTCCTTGATTCGCTTTAACAGGAGCTACGTAATCTCCTTTGTTTTTTACTATATATTGGATTGTCTTTTCTTGGGTATTTAGTGCATCAAAAGTAATTATTGTATTCTCTAAATTTAACCTGCTTAATAACTTTGGACCTGTTGGAATTTCGTTTGTTTTTTCTTCTATAAACTCTGTAGCTAAAGTCATATCATATTTACTACTATAGGCACTCATTGCTTGTATATTATCTATTTTTCCGTTAATTGAG
>CASEGV010000042.1:0-13234 GCA_949287595.1 uncultured Mycoplasmatota bacterium | reverse complement strand
TTTTTTTACATCAAACTGTTTAATCATAAAATCAGTTAAAACGTGTGTGCTATTCATAACAATTCCCTCCAACTATGAAAAAAAGAGCAACAGCCAGTTTATCGGTTGATAAAAAAGCTATTACTCTTATGTTTAAGTGATAAGTAAAATGTTTTATTGTCGTAACTTTTGGATTTTGGGGGAAAGTATCCCTTATGATCGCTTGAAAATTTGCAATAGTGCATTCACAAATCACCCCCTAACATATAAAACAATTAAATTGCTTTATATGTTAGCACAAAGTAGTAAAAAAGACTATTCCCATTTTACAGGGAATAGTCGTAACAACAAGCATAGGCTCATTTGCTTATAGTTTTTACTACTATACACATTGTACCACGCATTTTATAAAAGCCAATACCTAAAAAAAATATAAAATAAATATAATAAAAATACAAAATGATTTATTTACCATTTTCTTCATACCACATAATTTGATGTAATTCACATTTAAGAATATGACAGATTTTAGCGAGATTAAATAAATCAACTCTATATAAAACTTGTCCATTAACATATTTATAAATGGTATCTTTATCAATTCCAGAGAGTTGGCTTAATTTATATGGTGTCATATTTCTTAACTCGAGCATAGGCTTTAAATCAATAACAATAACCCCAGTTTGTTCTTTTACAAGCATTATATACCTCCATTTCATAAACACGTTATCAAATGAAAAATGGTAGAACTAATCTGTTTATAGACTAATACTACCATCTATATATAATTACAAGTAAAATTTATCTACCATGTATCATTGATATATATAATTATATCATATTTTTAAATGCCTTTGTATTGTTATCGCACATTATTGACAGTTTTTTAATAAAGTAGAAGATAAATTTTCAAGATCGTTATTTTTTATTAAATCTTTTAAAGAAGAAAAATAGATATTTGCTTCTTCTAAATTATCATACGTTTTTGCGTTTAAATTTGAAAATGTATAATCAATGTCAAAAATAATCATAGATACACAATAAGAATTATTTTGTTTTTTAATAAAAGCTCCAAAAGTAATATTATCTTTTACTTCTTCAAATTGATTAACAAGGTTATCATTTAATATACTCTTAACTTTATCAGTTGGATTTGTAAATTTTTGTGCTAACTCAAAAAATTTTTTTTGTAATTCATAGTCAGTTAATAATTTTTCTTTCAATTCTAAATACTTCTTATTCATAAACTAATAGACCTTTCGCTGTTTTTATTATAGCATTGTTTTACAAATAAGAAAACAGGTAAAATTTTACAGTTTACCACATAACACGTCAAGCTCCATATTATATAAATTAGCTAATGCTACTAGTCTATCAATAGGTGGGAAGAATACACCTTTAAAATATCTTTGTACTGTTGATACATTACATTTTAGATTATCAGCTATGTAAGTATAAGTATGCTTATATTCTTCTTTTTTCTCATTTAAAGTAGCAAGCATTTTGCTGTAATCAATTCCTTTAATATTTTCTACTTTAACTAGGTCTTTATCAATGCCATAAATATATGATAGCTTAACTTTATAAAAGCAAGATAATTTATCAGCCATATCAAGGGGAATCATAACGTTACCATGTTCCCAATTATCATAAGTACTTCTTTTGCAATTCAATATTTCTGATACTTCTCTTTGAGTTAATTCTTTCTCATTTCTTAAATATTGTAAATTATTAAAATACATTGTTACCACCTGAAAATATTGTCGCATTTTAACAGGGGTATTTGCCATTTTGCCCAATGCACGCAAAATAATTAACTTTGATGTTAAAAAATGTGATATAATGAAAAAGAATAACAACCATAATTGTTATTCATCAGTATTTGTCATATCCACTCTAGCAGGTAACTTTTTAAAGTCCCTTTTGACGTAAAACTCAAAAGGCTCAACATCCAATGCTTTTGAAAGAAGTTCCAGCTTCTCAAAAGACGGAGTATGATGACCTAATTCTAGTTGACTTATATAAGTTACACTAGTATCGGTTAGTTCAGCAACTTTCTCTTGTGTATATTTTTTTCGAAACCTAAAATATTTCACATTGTTGCCGAATACTTTATTTAATTTCACAATCGTATCACCAACTTTACTACTGTTATTATGATACGATTTTTAAATAACATACTCCAGTAAGTAATAGTGTAAAAGATTTACTGGGTGGATATACAAAATGATTAGGAAAGGAAGTGAAAGCAATAAGAAGTAAGAGGTATTGTGCTAAACCATTAGTGGAAGAATTAGACAGATTTTTTGCAAGAGAAGATTTTGATGATTATATGCAACCATATATTAATGCTGGTATTAAATTTCATCTAGCAGAAGATCATCTAGTAGCTTATGCTCCAAAAAATAATTATGAGTTTGGAATTATCAAAGATAAGGACGAAAAAAAGTATTATTGGTATTTAATACCTTATAATAAGTCTATTTTTATGACAGCAGTTGAAAATGGTATAGAAATGGTATTTTTTGCTATTAAGGAAAACGAAGAATTATATAGTTAAGTAATTATTAAAATAGAAAGGACTAATAATGGATCTGATACAGAAAAAGCAAAAAATGTGTAATATATTGTTAAATAGTCCACATGATTACGATTTAATCATTTATAAATTGCTTAAAACAGATATATTAGATGAAATAATTTTAAAATTAGATAATAAAATAGTATGTTGTAATGCGAATCCAAGTGAAATATATAGTGCTGAAGAACAGTTTTTAATGCTATTGACTAGGTTATTTGATTTTCTTTTAAAAATATTTCCCTCACTTTATAAAGTTAGAAAAGTAGTCATGGAAGATATAATTAATGGTAATAAACAAAATGTAGAAAAATACTTATTATCTAAACATTACGTTGGAGATAATAAATATATAGATTTTTTTAAAGAAAATATTTATAAAATTATTTTTGGCAATTTTATAAACAATATTCAGGATATGCCAGAAGTAAAAAATAGTTTAAAAAGAGAAAATATTAAAATCAAAAAAATTTCGGAGTATTCAGTTATAGAACTATGTGATATAGCAAATTTCTTTAAAAAAATAGGAATATGTAATCTTGATGATGAATTTGTACTCACATATA
Organism: uncultured Mycoplasmatota bacterium; assembly: GCA_949287595.1. Classification (GTDB taxonomy): domain Bacteria; phylum Bacillota_I; class Bacilli_A; order RF39; family UBA660; genus Faecimonas. The sequence continues at coordinate 10,111 of CASEGV010000042.1, read as the reverse complement.
TATTTTCAAATATAAATACAGTAGTCGAAAAAAGAAAAAAATCAAAAAAATTTAATATTGATTATGAAGTAGAGAAAAAGAAAGGTATTTATTATTTTGATAATATTTATTATAGAACAGTAGAATTTTATCAATTTCAATATTTATCATTAATTGATGATTATATAAAAATGAAAAAAATGATAAACAACTGCTAGTACAGAGTTGTTTTTTTATGCACGAAAAAAGCCTTGAAGTTCAAGACTTTTAATTACCTAAATGGCGTCCCAGCAGGGATTCGAACCCCGGACTCTCGCCTTAGAAGGGCGATGCTCTATCCAGCTGAGCTACTGGGACATAAGGAATTCTTACTAAAATTTAGCAAGAAATCTATTTTAAACTATTTAAAAATAGTTTAAATCAATTTTAATTAATTTAAGAAATGTGGGTACTAAAATGGGTACTAATTTCTTAATTAACACTAACGATTATATCACAAAATCGTAGTAATTACAATGCTTTTGTCAACTGATAACTCTTGATAGACCAAACGCTTAGAAGGCGATTGCTCTATCCAGCTGAGCTACGCAGACATAACCAACTGACAAGTAGAATTATACAATAAAAAGAAAAGACTTTCAAGTCTTTTTTTTAATTTTATAGCTGATCTCTAGAAATTTCGTCAATATGCTGGTCATTTACCTCAAACATCACCATAGAAACATCATAATTAGCAAACACCGAATAAGCAATACTATAAAGCACTTCTTCTAATACTTTATCACTACTATCAAATAAATAATCATTAAAATTCAAAAACAATACATTCTCTTGTTCATAGTAATCTAAAAGCTCCACATTACTATGTAAAAAACTCATCAAATTAGCCTCATAAATATAACTACTAGAAAGTTCATCAATTATAATTTTAATCTTATCCCGCTCATCATTCACATATTTTGTAACTGGAACATAATACAGCTCATCATCAATTTCAGACAAATAATAAACAACAACTTTAGAAATATCATTTCTAGAAGTAATATTATACTCTTTATTAATACCAATATCTCGAGTTAAAGGACTAGGTAAAGCTTCATGTGTATTAGGATACTCCTTTAATAATTGACCCTCTACTAAAATAATAACTTCCTGAATATCATCCAAATCCAAAATACTATAAACAATACCAGAAACAATTTGTTTTTCTAAATCGACAGACATATCTAAAAACTCCTTAGAAAAATCAATACTAACTTGCTTCTCCCCGCACAAAACATTTAATACTTTCGTACCTTGCGGAATATAAGGAAAAAGTCCTTTAGGAAAATAATTATCATCTTCAACCGTTAACTGTTTCAAAATCTCCCTAATCTTTTTTTCTAAATCTGTACTCTCCAAAAGAATCCTACTTTTTACTAAATACCCATTAGAATTAAGCAAATAAATATTATCAGTAGCAAGACCAGTAGCACTTTCTATCTCTAAATTAGTCTTTAACGTATAAGTATCATCTAATGAAGGTAAAGAATAGGCAACTAACAAAACAAATAAGGATAAGGTTGTAACAAAAATTTTACGAATTGCCTTAGATTTAAGCATAGAATCACCTAAAAAAGTATATGAAAAATCGTACTAAAATAGTACGATTTATAAAGATAATTCATGTAATCTCAATAATTCAACAACCGCCGCTGCTCGACCGTTCACACCCAATTTCTGCATCGTATTAGAAATATGATTACGAATTGTTTTTTCACTAATATCAAGCTTTTTTGCAATTTCTCTAGTAGTCATATTTTGAATCAATAATTCAAAAATCTCCTTCTCTCTAGCGGTTAGTATTCCATTTGCCATATCTGCACCACCTAAAGTATTGTATGTAAGCAAAATACTTTGTTGTATGCATATACCTAAGCTTTTTGGAACTTTACTGTAATATACATCTTCTCTTCATATTCTGATTGTATCAATCTCATAATATTATTAGCTAAGCTATTATCATGTTTTGAAGAAACACACACAACAGATACATTATTATTATCAATTTTAACAAAAGAATCTAATTTTAATTCTTTCTTTATCTTTTTCTCTAACTCCTCTTCTTTACTCTGCAAAGTATTTAGATATTTTAACTGCTCATAGGCATTATTCTTTTCTTCACTACTAATCGTATCACTCGTCAACTGTTCTTGTAAATCATCCATCTTACTCTGTCTTTCTTCTTCCAAACTAACACGCATTGCTGTTAAAGAAGAAATCTCTTCTACAGTCTCTTTTACTTTTTCTTTTTCATCATCCTTCTCTTCCACTGCCACTGCTTTCGTAAGCAAATCATTTGGCATAGTAATATAATAAACACTAAGTACTAAAATCAAACTAAACAACGTTAAAAACCATAAATTTTGTTTATTAATCATAAGACTCCTCCTTAGTTCTATTAAAATATATGTACAAAAAAAAAGAATATGAAAAATATTCTTATAATTCTCTTCCACAATGTGGACAATACTTAGTATCGATAGTTAATTTCGTACCACAAGAAGGACAATAATGAACATCTAAAGAAGAATTAGCACTCTCTTCTACCTTTGCTTCTGGAGTAGAAGAATTATTTGGATTACTTGTGTTACTTGGATTACCAGTATTATAGTTAGGATTAGATTCATCTTTAAAGATAATATCTTTCATTGGCTTAGGTCCAAGATATTCACTACTATCAAAACCTAAAACTAAATAAAAGATAAATCCAAAGAAATAAAGACCAACAGCATAACCATCACTTTTACCAAAACTACGAGCAACACTAACGGCAAGTAACACTCCAAAATACACATTAGCAACAGTTCCTATAATAGACAATGCTGGTATGATTGCTGTAATAACACCGGAAGCGAATACAATAACAATCCACCAAGGATTAACACCGGTAATCTGACACAAAATATAAGTGTTATAAATAGGAATTAAAGCTTCCCATCCTCGCCTACCAGCCTTTCTAAATAACTTCCATTGTCCAATAGCTGTCAAAAGAAAAATAACTAAACCAATCATTAACAATACAAAAAAGAAACCAAGTAAAAAAGAAAGAAACGAACCCGCTAATGTACCCTGTCCTACAGAATATACATCCTGATACAACAAATTAAATAACTTCATAAAAAATCACTCCTACTATTATTATTGTATTATAAATGAAGTAAATTATCAACTGCTTTCATAAGACCTAACTTACCATAATCATAAGTAAGTCCTCCTTGCATATAGGCAATATAAGGCTCTCTCATAGGTCCATCACAAGAAAGTTCAATAGAAGATCCTTGTGTAAAAGAACCACTTGCCATTACTACTTTATCTTGATAGCCTGGCATATCCCAAGCTTCAACTAAAGCATTAGAATCAATAGGAGAACCTTGTTGAATACCTCTAGTAAAAGAAACTAACTTTTTAGGATCACGGAAAATAATATTTTGTACAATATCTACTCTCTCATCCTGATAATGAGGCTCTACATCATAGCCTAATTTTTCTAAAACACGACTTGTAAGAACAGCTGTCTTTAAAGCCGAACCTACAACACTAGGAGCCATAAAAATCCCCTGTAAAATTTGCTTATTAATACCTAAAGTAGGTCCAACTTCTGCACCTTCTCCAGGTAAAGTTAATCTCTCAGCACATAAATCAATCAAATCACTACGTCCTGCAATATAAGCACCATTAGGAGCAATACCGCCACCTAAGTTTTTAATCAACGAACCAACCATGACATCCGCACCTACTTCCGTAGGCTCTCTATCCTCTACCATCTCACAATAGCAATTATCAACCATCACAATAACGTTAGGATCAACTTTTTTAATCAAAGAAATTACTTTTTCTACCTTTCCAATTCCAATACTTTTTCTAGTAGAATAACCCTTACTTCTCTGAATTTCAATTACCTTTACTTTATGATTTTTCAAATACTCTTCTATTTTTTCATAATCAAAATCATTATTTACAAGTTCTATTTGATCATAAGAAATACCAAAACTCTTTAAAGAACTAGGATTTTCTTCAATACCAATAACTTCATCTAAAGTATCATATGGCTTACCACTAATACTTAAAAGTAAATCTCCTGGACGAAGCAAAGCAAAAAAGCACACGGTCAAAGCATGAGAACCCGAAATAAACTGACTTCGAACAAGAGCACGCTCTGCTCCTAAAACATCTCCAAAAACTTTCTCAATACCATCCCGTCCCAAATCACTATAACCATATCCTGTAGTAGCATTAAAATGCGATTCCGTAATCTCATTCTTATGAAAACTAGATAATACTTTTAAACTGTTTTTATAAATCATCCTATCTATTTTTCTAAACTCTTCCCTACATTCCATTTCAGCCTCTTCTATCAACTGAACTGTATTTTCACAAATTCCTAAATCTTGATACATAAACCTTCTCACCTTTCTTAACTTCTGATACTAAAACAATCTTTTTACTTTCTAATATTTCTCTAAACTTTTGATAAGGACGAATTCCTTCCAAAGTGGCATCATCATAATGATGAATAGAGCCATCTTCTATATCTACAATTGCAAAATTCCATCTTCTAATTTCTCGTTTATGACTCTTTAACCAAGTATACTGACTATCGATAAAACTTTGAGGAAAGTAAAAAACACTTGGAGTATCTACTTGCAATACGACACAACCAGCACTACTCAAATAAACAGCTAAATGATAACCAGCATCTCTTTCACAGCCTGGATATTCTAATCCTTTTTCTTTCATATACTCTAAATATCCAACCGCATGTCTTTCTAACTCACCAGAAGGAGTAATTCCTAATATACGTTCAAAGACGTTACTACCATCACTCGGTCTTTTCTATCCATTCCATTTTCCCCCGTCTACCCTAATAATAGAATCATTAATATAACTAGCTTTTGAACTAGCCAAAAAAACTACCACTTTCGCAATCTCATCAGCATCCGCAAAACGATGCAATAAAATCTTACGTTCCTCTTCCTGAATCTGCTCAATTGATAAATCTTTATTCATATCAGTCTTTACCCAGCCAGGACATACACAATTAACTAAAATCGTAGGAGCAAACTCTCTTGCTAAATTATGTGTTAAAGAAATAACGCCAGCCTTAGACGCATCATAATCACAAGATTCTGGATAATAAGTATCAATCGCATTAGTAGAAGAAATATTAATAATTTTACCACATCCTCTATCAAGCATAACTCTACCTACATATTTACTACATAAATAAGTACCAATTAAATTAACATCTAAAATTCTTCGAAAATAATCAACTGATTTATCCAAAGCCGGACTATCATGACAAACACCAGCATTATTAACTAAGATATCAATTTTACCATAATAATCAATTGCTTTTTGTACCATATTTTCCACATCGTCTTCACAAGAAACATCTGCTTTAACACACAAAACATCAACATCATACTGATCAACAATCTCTTCTCGCAACTTTTCTGCTAAAACAGCGTGACGATGATAATTAATGACTAAAGATACTCCTGCCTTGGCAAATTCCAAAGCAATTGCTTTTCCAATACCACGATTACCACCTGTAATCAAAGCAACTACATTAGACATTCTATCACTCCTATCCATTAGAAAACTCTTCTAAACCATTTTCTTCAATAAAAGAATCAACTACCTCTTGATTTTGTATATTAGTAATATTATAAAGTACTTTACCATCTTGAATAACGTAAATAGCCGGAGGAAAAACTTCATAATCAATTTTTAACTTCTCTAATAAACTAGAAAAACTACCAACTCTAACATCATAATTATAATAAGAAACACCATGTGCATTTAATCTTTCTTCTACCATAGAACATTCACTACAAGAACTATCATCACTACGGAAAAAAACAACAAAATCTTCATCATTACGAAGAGCATCAGTTACCGCATCAACATCACTACCAAAACGATTAAAAATAAATATAAGACCAATAATAACCACAAACAAAAACACAATAGCACATACAAAAGCTTTTTGTTTAAGTTCTTCCATCTCTTCATTTTTTTCCATACAATTCCCCTTTTCTAACTATATTATAGAACAAAAGAATTAAGTAACCTAATTTATATTTTCTCAACTTCTGATAGTTACCTTTATTTCTCTCATCTATACTAATTCTATCATAGATTTCTAAAATCATCCAAACAATATAATAACTTTCATAAAACTTACCTAATAAGTTCTTTTGATTAAACAATACTCCATAGAAAAAAGACCCTAGGGTCCTATTTCTGTACATCCTTAACAGAATTTATATATCTTTGATGCCAAGATAAGAATAAAGCATCCACATAGACTCTTCCTTCTTCAGGAACATATAAATTCTGTTTACCACTTTTTTCTAAAGCTTCTTCAAAAGTAACATTAGCTAACTCAGGATTTTCTAAACGAACCATATGAAGATTGGAATCAAAATCATACTCTCCACCTTGTGTTTTATACTCTTTTAAAAACTCATCCTTAGTCTGATAACGAAAAGGCATAACATCTTGCATTTCAAATACATTAGTTAATTCTGTAAGAGTCGCTTGTGCTTGAGCATCGGTACCTAAAACTTGAATTCCATAAGCACTACGATAAGGAGTATAAAAATACCTAGAATCGATTTTCATTAACTCTTGAAATCTATGTAAATTATTCTCTGATAACTCCATAAGTAAAACATATAAATGATCATCTTGAAGATTACTAACCATAAAAGTTTCGATATTTTTATCCCAGAGACTACGACAAGCACCCAAACACCCTGGAATAATATACTCTTCGGGATTTTTCACAACAATAGGTAAATCTACATAACCATACTCATATGGTTGATGTGTAGAACTATTTTCCATAGTATTTACAGTATTATCTACATCCATAACTACACCCTTCTTTCTACTTTAATTGCTACCTCTTCTTCATTTAACTTATCATCAAATGGCATACTTTCATCAACAACTAACTGCTCACCAAGAACTTCTCCCATGACATAATCATAATATTTATCAAGCATTGCTTTAATCTTATCACTACCATGATATGTCACAATAATGTGATCAGTAATTACAAAATCAGCTTCTTTTCTTAAACTTTGGACCTTACGAACGAACTCACGAGCAAGCCCTTCTAATATTAAATCTTCTGTAAGTTCTGTATCAAGAACAACACAAGTACGTTGATTACTAGTAGAAGCATAACCTTCTTTTTGTTTTAAAGAAATAAGTACCATATCACTAGTTAATGTAAAGTCATCACCATCTAAACTAACAACTAACCCGTCATTTTGAAGTTTTTCAATCTTATCATTAGTTAAATGACTAAGTATTTCTCCTAACAATTTTACTTTTGGCCCTAACGTTTTTCCTAATACTTTAAAATTAGGTTTTACAGTATATTCTAAATATTCACTCATATCTTCTTTAAATACAACTTCTTTAACATTTAACTCTTCTGTAATAACTGGAAGTAAATCACCAATAATCATCTCATCACTCTTAGGTAAGATTAAATGAGAAATTGGTTGACGTACTTTAATACCAGCTTCTTCTCTAGCAAATCTACCTAAAGAACAAACATCTCTTACTAAATCCATTCTCTCTTCTACACCATCATTAATTAAATCTGTATCTTCAACTGGCATATCAGCAAGATGTACAGACTCTTCTTCTGTTAATCTTTGATAAATCTCTTCTGTAATAAATGGCGTAATTGGAGCACATAACTTACATAGGGCAACTAACACTTCATAAGTAGTTAAATAAACCGCCTTTTTAGACTCTGTTAACTCACTATCCCAGAATCTTCTACGATTGCTACGAATGTACCAGTTAGATAAATCATCATTTAAGAATGGAACAATAAGTTTAGTAACTTTATTCAAATCATACTCTTGATAAGCAGCTTGTACATCACGAATAAGTCTATTTAGTTTAGATAAAATCCAACGGTCAATAAGTTCGCGTTTTTCTACTGGAATATCATATTCTCTAGGATCAATATGGTCAGCATTAGCATACATTTCAAAGAAAGAATAAGCATTTCTAAATGTAGAAATATATTTAGAATAAACTTCCTTAACTCCTTCTTCATCAAACTTTAATGGTGTCCATACAGGAGATGCATATAACATATAAAAACGAATCGTATCTGCACCATACTGTGTCATAATTTTAATTGGATCAATAATATTACCAGTAGACTTACTCATCTTTTTACCATAAGCATCTAGCATCATATCATTAACAACAACATTTTTAAAACTACTCTTACCACTAATTAAAGTAGATAAAACAATTAACACATAAAACCAGCCACGAGTCTGATCGACTCCTTCAGCAATAAAATCAGCTGGAAATTGTGATTCAAATAACTCTTTATTTTCAAATGGATAATGAAATTGTGCATAAGGCATAGCACCAGAATCGAACCATACATCCAAAACATCACTAACACGACTCATTTCTTTACCACATTTAGGACACTTAATATGAATACGATCAACATAAGGACGGTGAAGTTCTAAAGTATCAACATCAACGTCTTCGACTGCCTTCTCTTTCAATTCTTGACGAGATCCAATCGTCTCAAAATGACCACAATCACAAGTCCAAATTGGTAAAGGACATCCCCAGTAACGATTTCTAGAAATTCCCCAGTCAATCATATTCTCTAACCAGTTATGGAATCTCTTTTCTCCAACATAATCAGGATACCAGTTAACGGTTTTATTAGCTTCAATAATCTGATTTTTATAAGCCGTATTGTTAACATACCAAGCAGGTTTTGCATAATAAATCAAAGGTTGTTTACATCTCCAACAATGTGGATAATCATGTACCATTTTTTGTTTTTTGAATAACTTATCATTTTCTTTTAACCATTTAATAATATCAATTTCAAGTTCTGAATCAGTAACTAATCTTCCTTCCCAAGGACCAGTAGTATAGCAACCATCTTTACCAACAGGATTGACAAAACCAATACCATTAAGACGGCAGACACGACTATCATCAACACCATAAGCAGGCGCAATATGAACGATACCAGTACCATCACTGTCAGTAACATAATTATCAGCTAAAACTTCAAAAGCACGCCCTTCTACTGTAACAAATGGCATTAATTGTTCATACTGAATTCCAACTAAATCCTTACCCTGATACTTCTCAATAACCTCATAATCTTCACCTAAAACACTATTCGCTAAACTTTCACCAACAATAAAAGTATAACCACGAGAAGATACTTTAACATATGTAAGATCTGGATTGACACATAAAGCAACATTGGCCATCAATGTCCAAGGAGTAGTAGTCCATACTAAGAAATATTCATCTTTATCTACTACTTTGAATGGAACAATAACTGTATTAACACTAACTTCTTTATATCCTTGAGACACCTCATGAGAAGCAAGCTCTGTACCACATCTAGGACAATAAGGTAATACTTTATTACCATGATAAATTAAACCTTTCTTATTTAACTCATTAACAATCCGCCATTCAGACTCAATATAATCATTACTACAAGTAACATAAGGATGATCACAATCAATAAATTGTCCCATCATATCTGTAACTTTTTTTACTTCATCAATATTACTATCTGTCTCTTTTTTACATTCTTCACAAAACTTCTCAATACCAAGTTTTTCAATATCATTCTTATTCTTAAATCCTAACTTTTTCTCAACATTAACTTCAATAGGAAGTCCATGAGTATCAAGACCAATCTTTCTTAAAACTCTATAACCAGACATAGTCTTATACTTACAAAAAGCATCTTTAATAGTCTTAGCAAACACATGATGAATTCCAGGTTTCGCATTCGCATAAATTGGTCCATCATAAAAGACAAAATCAGGACAATCTTTTCTATTTTCTATTGTCTCATTTAAAATATCTTTATCTTTCCATTCTTTAACATATTTAGACTCAACTTCATGAATATTACCATTTTCTAACTTTCTAAATTCCATAATTATCTCTCCCTCGTATAATAGTTTTTGTAAGTGAAAAATCACTTATATTGACTATTTTTATTTATTCTATTTTTATAAGTAAAAATAGTTAAAACTGTGGATTATTT
>CASEGV010000041.1:0-15001 GCA_949287595.1 uncultured Mycoplasmatota bacterium | reverse complement strand
ATATAAAATTTTAAAATAAGATTTTAAAAAAAATTATCAAAAACTTAAAATCTATTATGACCTTATATAAATTTTTCGTAAAAAACCGAAACTCAAATTCTTTTTTAGTTGTTATTTTGTAGAAAAAATGTTATCATTGTTATTGAGGATAGGGTGGTATATTATTTATATGGACCCTTTTATCTATTATTTTTGATGATTTGTTTTTGATTTATAGAGACATTTAAAATAGATTTTGAATATAGTTGTAAAAGAGGGATACCTTTACTATTCTTATTATATATACTATTATGAAATGTGGAGGGATTAGATGACAATAACAGTTACTGATGTTATATCAATACTGAGAAAATTAGGAGACATTTGTCTTGTCTGGGTTATTTTTTATTTTATTTTGAAGAATATTAGAAACAATATCAAACTTTCGTTAATATTTAAGGGTGTTGTGTTTGTTATTGTTTTAAGTTGGATTAGTGATTGGTTAGGATTTACTACTATTGCTGTTTTGCTTGATTATGTTATTCAATGGGGACCAATTGCTTTGATTGTTATCTTTCAACCAGAGATACGTACTATTTTGGAGCAGCTTGGTCGTAGTCAATTGTTAGGACGTCATAAAGTATTAACTGTTGATGAGAGAGAACATTTAGTTTATGAGATTGTTAATGCGGTTGATTATTTAAGAAAAGAGAGAATAGGAGCTTTAATTGTATTAGAACGTGATATTAGTTTAGGAAACTATATTGATAAAGCTAAAAAATTATATGCCGATTTATCTAGTGACTTGTTAATCGCTATTTTCTATGAGGGAAATCCGCTTCATGATGGTGGAGTAATTATTCAAGGAGATAGAATTACTTGTGCAGGTGCTGTGTTCCCAACAAGTAGTAGTCCTAAGTTGAATCGAAGATTGGGTACTAGACATAGAGCTGCTTTAGGTTTATCTGAAGAGACCGATGCAATATGTTTGGTAGTATCAGAAGAGACTGGTCGTGTTTCTATAGCATTAAAGGGAGAGTTGCTATATAACTTAACATTAGATGATGTTCGTATGATGTTAATTGATGAACTTCGACCAAAACAAGATATTGATTTAGATGAAGATGAAATAGATGAGGAAGAGATATATGAAGAGAATAAGTAAAAGTATAAAATCAGTCTTTCGTCATATTGGATCATTCTTTGATAAATGGTTAATTACTCCCATAACAAAAGTTTTTTTGAAGATAGCGGATGTCTTTAAAGATAATGCTAAAAGTGTTGATCGTATTGCTGGTAAGAAATCCACGTTGATTATTGTTAGTTTAGTACTTGCTTTTGGTGTCTTTGTAATTATAGATCAAGAATCTAGTGTTATGATTGATCAGTATGCGGAAGTGTTATATGACGAACCAGTAACTGCTGTTTATAATGAAGAGTTATATGTTGTTGAAGGATTACCTAAAACAGTTGATATTACTTTGATAGGTCAAAGAAGACATATTTTCTTGGCTAAACAATCACCTTCTAAAGGTGTTACAGTTGATTTAACTGGATTAAAGCCGGGAAATCATAAAGTAACGTTAGAATACTCACAACGTTTAAAATCTTTAGATTATCGTTTGGATCCTTCTGAAGTGACAGTTACTATTTATGAAAAAGTTAGTGAGACTCGTACATTAACGGTTGATATTCTACATCAAGATAATTTGGATAGTAAACTATATATTAATGATGTTGAGCTTGATAGAACTAATGTTATTATTAAGGGTGCTAAGTATAAGCTTGAACAAGTTGCTACTGTACGTGCTTTAGTCGATGTTGATGAGATTAGTAATCCTCAAGCTGGTGAGTTAACATTAAAAGATGTTCCTTTGGTTGCTTATGATGCTGAAGGTAAAACAGTTGATGTTGAAATTGTACCTAAGACAGTAGATGCTAAACTTACGATTACATCTCCTAGTAAGGAAATACCAGTTACTATTGTTCCAACAGGTGATTTAGCATTTGGTAAAGCAATTACTTCTATTGAAACGAATGTTTCTAATGTTACAGTTTATGGTGAACAAAGTGCTATTGATAAGATTGAAGAATTGAAAGTAGAAATTGATGTTAAGGGATTAGATGCTGATAAAGAGTTTAATGTTACCTTGAAGAAACCAAATGGTATTACTGAGATTAGTGAAAAAACGATTACTGTATCAGTTAAAGTAGATAATTCAATTTCTAAAGAGTTTACAGTGGATCGAATTCAGTTTAGAAATCTTGCTGATGGTTATACAGTTCAAGCTTTATCGCAAGCGGATACTAAAGTTACTGTAGTTGTTAGTGGTAGTGCTGATATCGTTAATAATCTTGATGCATCCTCTATTACAGCTTATGTTAACTTGGACGGTTATAGTGTAGGTGAACATGAAGTGGATGTTAAGGTTGAAAAATCTAATGTATTACTTACTTATACACCGAAGACGAAACAAGTACAAGTAAGAATTTCTGAGAGTAGCTAAGGCTACTCTTTTTTTTGCATAATTTTTTTATCAATGCATAGAGTTTAGTAGAACTATGATAAGAGGTGGATTATGAAAAAAGTTTTGCTGGTTTTTTTCTTTAGTATATTTTTACTTTCTGGTTGTGGAAAATATGGGGAAGAAGATGTTATTAAAGATTTTAGTAAAAAAGTAGAAGATGCTAAGGCTTATTATGTAGAAGGAAATTTAGAACTTGTTAATAATGATGATGTTTATCACTATGATGTAGAAGTAGCTTTTAAGAAAGATAATTATTATCGTGTTAGTCTTACTAATACTGCTAATGATCATACTCAGGTTATTTTAAAAAATGATGATGGTGTTTATGTAGTTACTCCTTCTTTAAATAAGAGTTTTAAATTTCAAAGTGATTGGCCATATAGTAACTCACAAATCTATTTATTAGAGGCCATTGTTAATGATATTAAAGATGATAAAGAACGCAGCTTTAAAGAAACCAAGAATGGTTATATGTTCACTACTGCTGTTAATTATCCTAACAATCGTAATTTAATAAAGCAAAAAATTGAGTTATCCTCTAAACTAAAATTAAAGAAAGTTCAAGTATATAATAGTGATTCTGTTATTTGTATGACTATGGAATTTAAAGATATTGATTATTCTCCAACATTTAAAAAGAATTATTTTTCTTTAGATACTGTAATGAAAACATATTCTGTTAGTGAAGAAGAAGTAAAGCAGACTAGTAATTTAGATGATAGTATTTATCCATTAATGGTTCCTTCTGGTACAAAACTTACTAATGAAGAAAAAGTAACAAAAGATAATGGTGAGAGAATTATTATGACTTTTGATGGTGAAAAACCTTTCTTATTAGTAGAGGAGACTGCTAATATTGAGGATGAGTTTACAATTATTCCTACTTATGGAGAACCATATCAATTGATGGATACTTTGGGTGTTATGACTAATAATTCTTTAAATTGGACTACTAATGGTATTGAATATTATCTTGTTAGTGATGTATTGAATCAAGATGAATTAGTAGAGGTTGCTCAATCTATTGGTGTTGTTCAGACTATGAAATAAAAGAGCTTTACCTCTTTTTTTTCTTGTGTTATAATTTGATTGGGTGGTTATATGGCAAATAATAGACAATATAGAAGAAAAATGCATTCTAAAATAGATTCCATTGATTCTTCTTTTTCATCAGAAATGTTTAAAGTTGTAAAAGTATTAATTGCTGTTTTGGTTTTTTTAGCAGTATTTTATTTTTTAACTGTTTATCTTTTAGAAAGAGATGATACATCATCTAGTACTGTTGATACGACGCCTGCCGAAGCTGATATTCAGTATCAAAAGATTTTAGCAGGCAATAGTTTCTCTATGGATGATAATCGTTACTATGTTCTTTATTATGATATGTCTTCAGATGAGTTGAAATCTGCTTATACTAATATGGTTAGTACTTATGAGGATAAGGATGAGCACGTTCCTGTTTATACTGTAGATATGAGTAGTACTTTTAATAAGCAGTTTGTATCGGATTCTTCTAATCCATCTGTTCAATCTGTTGATAACTTAAAGATTTCCGGACCTACTTTAATAGAAATTAATCAAGGTAAGGTTGTTAATTATGTAGAAGGAATCGATGCTATTTCTGATGTTTTAGAGTAAGGAAATAACTTTCCTTATTTTTTTTGGTATTTTATGGTATGATAGTAATAGATTGTATCGAGGTGGTATTATGTTTAAACATAATAAAGATCCATTTGTGAGACCTAATTTTCGTAAAATTTCTCAACTTAAGGAAGAAGAAGTTGATGATCGAGAAAATATTAGGGAGGTTATTGTCGAACATAAAAGTGGATTTAATACATTAGAAGTATTGATTGTTGTTGTTATCTCTATTGCCTTTGGTGTGGTTGTTGGATGTAGTTTGTCTATCTTTCGTGGAAAATATCAAAGTATGAGTTTATCGGAACCAGTAAAAGAAATGGTTGCGGTATATCAGAATATTTTAGATACTTATTATAAAGATATTGATGGTAATGATTTATCAGATGCCGCTATCAATGGAATGATATCTTCTTTGGATGATCCTTATTCTGTTTATATGGATGAAGATGATTCTGATGTGTTTAATACTACTGTTGATGGTAGTTATGTTGGTATAGGTGTAACGGTTGTTGCTAGTAATACAAGTGATTTTATTGTTATTGATGTTTTGGATAAGTCACCTGCACAGAAAGCTGGGGTTGAGGTTGGTGATGTTATTACTAAAATTGATTCTAAATCAGTTATAGGGTTAACACTTGATGATATTAGTTCATTGATTAAGGGAAAAGCAGGAAGTAAGGTCAAATTAACCTTATTACGTGGAGAGGATACTCTTACGAAGACAGTTACTCGTGGTAATGTTGAACTTGTGTCTGTTATTTCTAAACAATATGATGATGATATCGGATATATTTATATACAAAATTTTGCTGCTAATACATATCAACAATTTAAAAAAGAATTGAATAAATTAGAAAAGCAAGGTATGAAATCTTTAATTATTGATGTTCGTTCTAATCCTGGAGGACATTTAAATCAGACTAGAGATATTTTAGAGTTGTTTATGAATAAAAATAAAGTTTTGTATCAGGTCGAATTTAAAGAAGATAAAGAGAAAATTAAGGACGAGACTAAAGCATCTAGAGGTTATCCTGTTATCGTGTTAATTAACTCTTCTAGTGCTTCTGCTTCTGAGATTTTGGCTGCTAGTTTTCAAGATTCTTATTCTCAGGCTACTTTAGTTGGTGAGACTACTTATGGAAAAGGAACTGTTCAACAAGCCTATTCTTTAACTGATGGATCTAGTTTAAAATATACTACGGAACGTTGGTTGACACCTAAGGGAAAATGGATTGATGGTAAAGGTGTTAGTCCTGATTATGAAGTTTCATTAGGTGATGATTATTTGAATAATCCTATCGATGATAATGATTTACAGTTACAAAAGGCTTTGGAATTGTTAAGAAAATAAAAATACTAGGTTTTGCTAGTATTTTTATTTTCTTCAATACTATTTATTACTAATTGTTTGTCACTATTTTCCGGGCTACAGGTTGTTAGTATTAATTGATTATTGTTATGCTTGTTTATATGAATATATCCACTTTTTTGTTCTTCCCAAATATTAATTACGTTATAGATATAAATTTCTCCTTTATAATCTAATTCGATTTTGTCTCCTATAGTGATATCATTTAATTTTTCAAAATAAGCTATTGGTCCTGTTCCGGAATGTGCTGCTAGAAAGACAATACTGTTTTTTTCCGTAGGCATGATAGATTCTTTTAAGATAGTTATATTTTCTTCTACATTGTTAAGGGAGCTATCTTTTTTATATAGTGGTTGAGATAGCTTTATTTTATCTATTTTTAAATATCCAATTTTTTCTTGGTCCTTTTTAAAATTTATTTTATTTTCTTTATTTATTTCATGTATTTTATTCGTTACCGGGTTTGTATCTATATAAATTTTATAACATATTAAAGAATATAATATTAGTAATCCAATTATTTTTAGAGTATTTTTCATAAGGTAAATATATTTATTATTAGCATGATTAAATATGTTATAAAATTTGTTCTTGTATTTGGTACTTTTATTTTGTAGTCTGTTAATGTTATTGTTTCTTCCTCTGTATTATAAATTTTTAGAATTATATCATCTACTTTTTGATAACCTTCTGTTGTGTTTTCTTGTACAATTTTATATTCTCCATAAGGTAGAATGATTTCTGCTTTTCCAAATTCATCAGTTGTTATAGTAGCAATTAGATTGTTATTTTTATCATATACTAGAAAGTTAATATTCTTTTCTGGAATTTTCGTTGTCTCATCATAGGTTTTATAGATTATTACTTTCTTTTTTATAATTTCATTTTCTAATATTAGTTGATGATTAGGGTTATTTTCGTTAATTGTTATTTCATGTTTTTTGGTATCTAACAGATATCCTTTAGGTGCTTTTATTTCTTGGAGATAGTAATTTCCAAAAGGGATATTTTTTAGTGTTCCTTTTGAGTCTTCATTAATGGTTATTTCTGCTATTTTTTCTCCTTCTTTATTAAATAATCCATAAATAGCACCAATTAGGGATCCATCTCCGCTAGCGGTAATTGATTGTGTATCTTTATCTATTTTAGTTATTTCTATTAAGGTGTTTATCACATTTATTTTCAATTGTTCGGTTTTTGATGGAATATCTCCAGTTTGCATTAATGCTTGGCTATTTAGAGATTGATAGAATAAAATTGGTTTATTATAATGGTTTTCTTGCTTTAAAAGATTGATTGTATATTCTCCTTTTGTTAAGTTATTACCAATTAATTTATTTCCTTCAATATGGAAATTAGGGTTGTCTAGAGAATATGATGAAATTATGTTATTGGTATCTTCTAAGACGATATTTTCTCCTTCTACTATGGTATAGGTTTTGTTTAATAGTGATGTTGATTTGTGATAATTTTCTATTAGAGCGTTTATTTCATTCATTTCTTGAGTAAATATTTCTATTCTTGGTCCGTTTAGGCCATCTGTAAAGTAAAATATTCCTGTAGGATCAGCTTCTTTCCAAATCATAAATTGAGTAATTGCATACCATTTGCTATCTGTGTGATTGTGATACCCGTAACCAAAATAAGCAATTTCTGTAATTCTTTCTTTTTGTTGTGCAGTTAGATTACTAGGGTTTATTGTTTCTTCATACTGACTTCCTTCTGTAAAGAATACGAAGGGATCAATACAATATGCAAATTGGTTTGTTCCAACTTGGCGGAAGAATCTTGCTTTTTGATAATAAATGGCTGATATTTCTGTTTTTTGTTTATTCATGTAGATTCCATCGATATATTCTCCTTCATAAAATAGAGTTTGTGCTTTCACTTGTGTACTGCATAATAATGTTAATGATACTGTTATTAAGATAAATAATAATTTTTTCATATATTTCCTCCTTTTTGTTTTTCAATCATAGCAGGAGAAGAAAAGTAATGCAAATGATGATTTTCTAGTTTTCAAGCTATTTTATTTGTGAATTTATTAAAACTTACAGGGAAATGTAAAAATTCGTTTGGTTTAGTCATTTAATAAACAAATATCATAAAAAATTGAAATATGTTATAATTTAGTTAATGAGGTGATATTATGACTGATATAGAAATTGCTCGTAAGGCAAAAAAAGAACCTATTACTCATATTCTTTCTTCTTTAGGTGTTGGTGCAGATGATTATATTTTATATGGCAACGATAAAGCTAAGATTACATCTTCTCCTAAGAATAGCAAGGGTAAATTAATTTTAGTAACAGCGATTAGTCCTACTCCTTATGGTGAGGGGAAAACTACAGTTAGTATTGGATTAGGTGATGCTTTTCGTAAGTTGAATAAGGAATCTGTTCTTGTTTTGCGAGAACCGTCCATGGGACCAGTGTTTGGCATGAAAGGTGGGGCAACTGGCGGAGGATATAGTCAAGTTGTACCTATGGAAGATATTAATTTGCATTTTACAGGAGATTTTCATGCGATTACTGCTGCAAATGATTTGTTATGTGCTGCTATTGATAATCATATTTATCATGGAAATGAACTCGGAATAGAAACGGTAACATTTAATCGAGCATTGGATGTAAATGATAGGGCATTACGTCGCGTTAACTTAAATCAGCGTACAGAGAAGTTTAATATTACTGCTGCTAGTGAGATTATGGCTTTATTTTGTTTAGCTGAGTCATTAGAAGACTTAAAAAATATGCTTGGAAATATTGTGATAGGATATGATAAGAATCAACGGTTAATTTTGGCAAAAGAATTACATATTGAAGGTGCTTTAGTAACTTTATTGAAAGATGCTTTTTATCCTAATTTAGTTCAGACTTTGGAGCATACTCCTGCTATTATTCATGGTGGGCCTTTTGCTAATATTGCTCATGGTTGTAATAGTATTGTTGCGACAAAGCTAGGTCTTTCTTTGGGTGATTATGTGATTACTGAGGCTGGTTTTGGCTCTGATCTTGGAGCAGAAAAGTTTTTAGATATTAAATGTCGTAAAGCAACTCTTTCACCAGATTGTATTGTTTTAGTTGCAACAATTAAGGCTTTAAAGTATAATGCCGGAGTTACTAAGGAAAATATATTAGTAGAAAATGTAGATGCTGTTAGAGCGGGAATTTGCAATTTAGAGGCACATGTTTCTAATTTAGAAAAATTTGGTGTTCCTATCGTTGTTTGTTTAAATGCTTATGATTCAGATACTTCTTTAGAACAACAAGTCATTATCGACTGGTGTAGAGAAAAAGATATTTTAGTAGCTGTTAGTACGGCTTATCGTAACGGGGGAGAAGGGGCTATACCTTTAGCTTTGGCAGTAGAAAAAGCATTAACCATACCAGGTGATTTTCGTTATCTTTATGATGATAATGATAGTATTTATGATAAGATTTATAAATTAGCAACGGAAATTTATCATGCTAATAAAGTAGAATATAGCGAGGAAGCACTAAATAAAATATCTATTTTAGAAAAAAACAATCTATCTTATCTTCCTATATGTGGAGCAAAAACTCAATATTCCTTATCAGACGATGCTAAAAAATTAGGGAATCCAACGAATTATTCTATTTATGTTCGTGATATTGAACTGTATCATGGTGCTGGATTTATTACGGTTTTGTTTGGTGATATTTTAAGAATGCCAGGATTGCCTAAACATCCTAATTATGAAAAAATTGATTTAATAGATAATGAAATTGTTGGATTAAGTTAAAAAAAAGAGCAATGCTCTTTTTTATTTGTCACTTGGTTGTTGACTATTTGATTTTATACAAGTATTTGATGAACTGTTCCAACTACCTCCTGTAGTTTCACAATCTTTTTTTTGCTGTTCATATGGATCTTTTTGTTCTGTTTTTTGTGGTTCATATATTGTAATATTTCCAGTATAAAGTCTTCCATTATATGTAACTGTATATTGATAGTTTCCTGCTTGAGCAGTGTTTACATTAGTTAAATCTAATTTTACATTTGGTTTTACTTCATCCGTTAATGTTTCTGTGATATAAGTTTGGATGTCTGTAGATAGAGCAGAACCTAATTCTAAGTTTAGATTTTTTAATGTTAATACCATATCTGGTAATGGCTTTTCTTTTATTTCAAAAGTTCCATTAAATGTTTTCTTTTGATATGTCACTGTATAGGTATAGGTTCCAGCTTGATTTACATTTACCATAGATGTATCTAGTTTTAATTCATTTAGTATTGTATTATCAATATCATCTACATTTTCTAAGTAATCTTTTACATTCATACTTAATGGTTGATTAATTTCTTGTGACATACTTTTTAGAAGTATTTCATTACTTTTCATGTTAGCTACTCTTTTTTGTGTTATTTTGAGTTCTGTTTTAGTCTTGGTTTTTGGTTTATCCATCATTTGCATAGTGATTCCACTTCCTATGAAAACAGCGGACCATAACATAAGAGTAACTATAATAATTGTTCTTTGTTTATATGTAGTATTTTTTAACATTTTTTCTACCCCTATCTTTAAAATAATTATAATATAAGTTGTTTTTTAAAACAAGAAAAAGTTGTTGAAAAAAGTATTTTAATAGCATATAATTTAAGTAAGGTGATGAGTTTTATGTCTATTTATTGGATTATACTATTTTTAGTACTATTATTTATTGAATTAGCAACAGTTAATTTAGTATCTATTTGGTTTGCCATTGGAGCTGTTGCAGCATTTATTACTTCATTTTTTACGGATTCTGTTTTATGGCAACTTTTGGTTTTTGTTGTAGTTAGTGTTGTTGCATTATTTGTTACTTTACCTATGGTGAGAAGAGCAAAGAAGAATAGAAAACCTATTCCTACAAATTTAGATAGAGTTATTGGTAGGAAAGCAGAAGTTATTAAAGAAATTAAACCAAATCATTATGGTGAAGTAGAAATTTTTGGCAATGTGTGGACTGCTGTTAGTGAAGATACTTTTCATGTCGGGGATAAAGTAGTTGTTGATTCAATAGATGGCGTAAAATTAATTGTCAAAAAAGAGGAGGAGAAGTAATGAATTTTGGGTTTTGGTTATTGATTATTTTAGTTATACTTTTATTAGTAGTTGTTGCTGGGGTTAAGATTGTATCACAATCCAAAGCATATGTTATTGAAAGATTAGGTGCATATCATAGAACGATGCAAACAGGGCTACATTATGTTGTTCCTATTTTAGATAGAGTAGCAAGTTGTGTTAGTTTAAAAGAAATGGTTAAGGATTTTGCTCCTCAGCCTGTTATTACAAAAGATAATGTTACTATGCAAATTGATACTGTTGTTTATTATCAGATTACAGATCCTAAGTTATATACTTATGGTGTTGAGAATCCAATTAGTGCCATTGAAAATTTAACAGCTACTACACTTCGTAATATTATTGGTGATTTAGAGCTTGATGAGACTTTAACTAGTCGTGATGTCATTAATACTAAAATGCGTAGTATTTTGGATGAGGCTACAGATGCTTGGGGAATTAAAGTTCATCGTGTAGAGGTAAAAAATATTTTACCACCTCGTGATATTCAAGAAGCTATGGAAAAACAAATGCGTGCTGAACGTGAAAGACGTGAGGCTATTCTTAGAGCCGAAGGTGAGAAGAAAAGTCAAATTTTGATTGCTGAAGGTGAAAAAGAAAGTACTGTATTAAGAGCAGAAGCTGCTAAAGAGGCCAAAATTAAAGAAGCAGAAGGAGAAGCTCAATCTATTATTAAAATTCAAGAAGCTACTGCTCAAGGATTACGTTTGATTAAAGATGTTGGTATGGATGAAGCAGTTTTAAAACTTAAGAGTTATGAAGCTATGGTTGATGTTGCTAATGGTCATGCGACTAAGATTATTGTTCCAAGTGAACTTCAAAATTTAGCAACACTAGGTACTACACTTCATGAAATGGTAGATGGTCCAGTTGAAAAGCCAGGTCCAAAACCAGGCCCTAAGCCTGTTCCAAGACCAGTAGAAAAACCGGCTGATAAAATATAAAAAAGGATTTTAATTAATCCTTTTTTTGTGCTTTTTTTCCTTGGTAAGTATTTCTTTTTACCATTTCTTTATCTATATCATTTAATACGCAGAATTTCTTTATTAACCAAGTAGGTTCTACTAAATCTTCTATTTTAGGATCTCCAGTAATTCTATGTATTACAATTTCTGGTCTTAATAATTCTAATTGATTTATGACAATATCAATATATTCTTCTTTTGATAGTACTTTAAAATGTTTTTTTTGGTATAATTTTTCTAACGCTGTATCTTTTAAGATACTTAGCATGTGTATTTTTATTCCTTGGATATCTAAGTTATTTAGATATTTTACTGTGTTTAACATGTCTTCTTTAGTTTCATAAGGAAGGCCGTTTATGATGTGAACGACTACATCGATATTTCTTTTTCTTAATTTTTTTACCATTTCTTCAAAACATGTTAATGTATGACATCTATTAATTAATTTGGCTGTTTTTTCATTCGTAGTTTGTAATCCTAATTCTATAGTTAAATAAGTTTTTTTATTTAATTCTTCTAAGTAATTAAGACATTCTTCTGTAATTGCGTCTGGTCTTGTTGCAATATTTAGTCCAATGACATTATCAAAAGATAATACTGTTTCATATAATTTCTTTAATGTATTTACATCTGCATATGTATTCGTTCTTGCTTGAAAATAACCTATAAATTTTCCTTCTGGCCATTTTTTTAGCATCATTTCTTTTACTGTTTCAAATTGTGTTTTTATAGAGTCCTCTTTATTACCTGCAAATTCTCCACTACCTGTTTTTGAGCAATAAATACAGCCACCATATCCTACTGTTCCGTCGATATTAGGACAACTAAAACCAGCATTTAAACTAATTTTAAATACTTTAGAGTTAAATTTTTGTTTATAATAATAATCTAGAGTATGATAACGTTTATTTGAGTTTGTATAAGTAAAATTATTCATCTTACACCTCACTAATTGTATATAAATATAAAGCTTTTAGGAAACGCCAAGGATTTAATAAAGCTTTTCTTTTTAAGTTTTTTTTCTTGCTTTTTATTTCTTCAATCATTATTCTTATTTGCGTTATTTCTTTTGTGTTATTTTGTTTTAATCCTTTTAATAGTAGTCTATTGAATTTATTCATTGAATAGATTTTAGTTTCTTCTAAGTTAAAGTCTTTTCCTAGGCTTTCTATTAGTTTTAACAGTATTTTATTTATCATTTTTTCTGGTGTGGTTGGAGAAATATTGATTATATTTTGAAATGTTTCTAAGGCTTTTTTACTATTAATAGTGTCTTCAAAGATATATTGAAATGTTTCTAAGTTCTTTTTCTTGTTTTTTTCTAAACTTCCTTTTTTAAAAGTATATTTATGTCCTTCTAATTTACCAAATTTTTTCATAGTATCGTTATATCCTAATTGCATATTTCTTTTTGCTCCTTCTTCATAGAAGTTTAGGAAATTAGTTAGTTTATTATTTGGTTTTATTTTTATAGTTGGTACTTTTTGTTTAGGCTTTTTATTAAAACCTGGAGCAGATAGGTCTATAGCAATAATTTCTGTTGCTCCTAGGTCTAAGGCTAGATTAATTGGCAAATTATCATATATTCCTCCATCAATATATTTTTCTCCTTTGATTTCCTTTTGCTTAAAAGCAGGGTAACAAGATGCTGATGCCATTAAGTAATCTCCAATTAAATCTTCTGGTATTTCTTTTTTAGTAATGGCAATTGGTTTTTTTGTTGTTAGATTGAAAGTGATTAGACCATAATTAATTTTTGATTTTAATAATTTTTTATAGTTAATTTCTCTTTCTATTAACTCTTCTAATTCTTTTACTTCCATGCCACCATGTTTTATAAAGTTATTACCATACATTTTTATAACGTCTAAATTCTTTTTACTTTCTATTGCATTTTCTCCAAATAATACTTTTAAGTTTAGTTTTTTCCATAATTTTATTGCTTTTCTATAACTTTTTTGAGTTATTAAAGCGCCATTTAAGGCTCCTACAGAAGTACCTGTTACAATATCAAATTTTATGTGTAATTTTTTTAAAGCTTTCCAGGCACCTATTTGATAAGCGCCTTTAGAGCCTCCTCCTGATAATACTAATGCTTTCATAATATACCTACCTTTTTTGCTCATTTATTATAGCATAAAATATATCAATTTACAATTTCTATGATATACTTATGATAGTAGGTGATGCTAGTGAAGAAAAAAATAAAATTAAAGAAGTCTGTTCTTCAAAAATTAAAAATTATAGGAGTAGTTTTTTGCGTTATTTTAGCTATATATATATTTTATTCTGTACAGATTCATTCTTTAACTAGTCTGGGATATAGTAAAGAAGCAAGTAGAAAGATTTTATTTTCTTTTAAGAAAGAATATGTACTTTCAGTTGGTAAGAATAAGACATTAAATGCAGCTTTTGAAAGTGATGATTATAAAGAAAAATATTGTGATCAGTACTCTAAAATTGATTATCAAAATCAAAAGCATTTAATTAGAAATATTAATACTTTGATTGAGAAGGGATATAGTAATGATAATATTTCTATGATATTAGCTCATGGTAATGATAAGGATGTTACCCTTTTTGCTGAAAGGGATAAGATTAATTACTTAGAAGAGTTTTTTAGTGTTCCTTATGCTAAACTTCGTAATTATGATAGATATGTTGATTATTCTAATGAGACAGGGGAAGATGATGAGACAACTGTACTTGCTGTTAACTTAGATATGGATAAAGAGGATTATGCTGATCCTATTATTGTATCCAAGTATAGTACAGATATGCTAGTAAACAAACATCGATCTTTGACAGAAGACTATGAACCTGAAGATTTAGTTTCTGTTGATTCTAAGTATGCTGCAGATGATACTCAGGCCGGTGCTAGAATTGCTGTTAATGCTTTTATTTCTATGTATAAAGCTGCTAAAAAAGATGGTTATGACTTAGTTATTAATTCTAGTTATCGCAGTTATCAAGATCAAGTGGATTTATGTGATAGTTATCGGGAGTTATATGGAGATAATTATGTAAAAAACTATGTAGCTCAACCTGGCTTTTCTGAACATCAGACGGGATTATCTTTTGATATTGGTAGTAGGAATTCTAATATTTTTGCTGAGTCTCCTGAATATGACTGGATTCAAGAAAATGCTCATAAATATGGATTTATACAAAGATTTTCCTCTAAATATGAAGCAATTACAGGATTTCGGGCAGAACCATGGCATTATCGTTATGTAGGTAAGAAAATAGCTACTTATATTTATGAAAATGATATTTCTTTTGAGGAATATTATGCAATATTTTTAGATGATTAGAAAAATAGCGGTTGCTATATAAATTGAAAAATTAAGTGTCCGAAACGGACATAAAAAAAGACACATAGAATTACCTATGATACAATGTAAGTGCGAACAAACATTGGAGGTAATAA
>CASEGV010000040.1:0-15088 GCA_949287595.1 uncultured Mycoplasmatota bacterium | reverse complement strand
TACGAACAACATTTTGTAGTAAAATTTTTTAAATTATTTTTCAAAATATACTTGACAAGTAAAACAATTTGTAGTATTATTAATGTGTCGAAAGGAGATAGGAAGTAACCTATCATAAAAAGTAAAACGGTACTAACCTTTCGACTATATGAAACATTAGTATAAAAGGTATTACGATATTTGCCGTAAGTATTTGGGACGCGTCATACAAGCGGAATAACAAATATAAATATTAGTTCAATTCTAATATGTTTCAATTAAATTATGGTTTGCAACCTAATAGCAAGAAAGAGGGAATAAAAAATGGAAAGTAAAAAGTATGAAGTAACAGTATTAGAAAAGAAAGGTACTTGCGACAACGCATTATTTGAGAAAATGGCAAAGAAAGGAGATTTAACAGCTATCAAATTATCTGAATTACTAGGCGTAGAAGTTAAAATAACTGGATATGCAAAATGTAACGTAGTAACAGATGATAAAAACTTCAATATCAATTATTTTGATACAGAAGAATACGGGTTAGTATCAAGCGGTAGCGAAATCTTTACAGAAAGCGTAGTAGATTATTTCGGAGAAGTAGAAAGCGTAAGATTAGTCGAAGTAAAAACAAAAAAAGGAAAAACATACAAAGCCGTACCAGTATTAGGAAATAGCAAAAAAGAAGAAAAAACAGAACAAAAAGAAGAAGCTACAAACGACGATTTACCATTTTAATTAAATTTGTAGAAAAGAGGAATAGAATATGCCTAAGTCAAAAAAAGATTTAACTCGTGAAGAACAAGAGTTATTTAACGAATTGAAAAAATTAAGTAAAAGAGCTAATCAACGTATAGTAAGATTAGAACGCGAGTTTGGTAAAGATACTTGGGCTACAAAATATTTAAAAGAAAAGCTTGCAACCGAACCGTTGCAAGCTTGGACTATTTCTGGGCGTGTTAAAGCTAATAAATCTATGACAGTTACACAAATGAAAGCAACAATAAAAGCAACAAAAGAATTTTTAAATAGTAGTATATCAACAAAAAGAGGAGTAAAAAAAGCAAAACAAAAAGCTATTAAAACATTAAAAACTAGATTTAGTACTGATGTTTCGGATATATCATACGAGGAAGCGGAAGCATTGACTAACTTTTTTGAAGATAAAGAAGTAAACAGCGTAACGAATTTTATACCTCGGCTCTGATGTTTTAGCAATAATAGAAGAAGCGAGAGAAAAACAAAACGATTATTCTACGTTTGCAAGTCAAATGGAAAGTATAAAACAATGGAACAGAGGAACATCAATGGAAAATGTATTAAGAAAAATTTACGCAAAATATATTTATCGAGGAAATGAAGATACAAACGAGCTAGAAATGTTATATAGTAATGTATTAGAACTTATAGCAAGTGCTACAAGCGAGTATGATTTACAAGAAGTCGAAAGTATAGTAAGTAATTTATTATCCGAGGGAAAAATCAAAGAGCAAGAATATAATTATTTAATGAACGCTATAAATGATAAAAGAAAAGAGTTATAAAATATGAAATATTTTAAAGAATTTCAATATCATTTTGGAGATATAGTAGGCGAAAGAAAGCAAGTAGATAATACTATATATTCGTTAGATATAGAAACATCAAGCTATTTAATTTTAAATGGAAAAGTACTACCAGCTATTAAATATTTAGATTTAACAGAGGAAGAACAAAAAGACGCTGAATTTAGAAGTTGTATGTATATATGGATGTTTTCTATAAATGATGAAGTTTATTATGGTAGAACTTGGGAAGATTTAAAAAGCTTTTTAGTACGATTAGATTATTATAATAGTAATAAAAAAATAGTTTTTATACATAATCTTTCATTTGAATTTCAATATTTAAAAAGTATTTTTAAATTTAAAAATGTAGTAGCACGAAAAAAGCATAAGGTTATGAAGTGTGAAATGGAAGATTTTAATATAGAAATACATTGTACTTATATGATGTCAAATTGTGCATTAAAGTTATTACCAAAAATATTTATGTTACCAGTAGAAAAGAAAGTAGGCGATTTAGATTATACATTATTAAGAACGCCAGCAACAACTTTAACAGAAAAAGAATTAGGATATTGCGAGTATGACTGTTTAATTATATATTATTATATAAAAAGAGAATTAGAAACATATATAAGAGTAGATAAAATACCAATTACAAGTACTGGAAAAGTTAGGCGAGAATTAAAAGAGCTTGTATCTGATGACTGGGATTATAAAAGAAAAGTAAAAAAATCTATCAATATAAATCCGCACGTATATAATTTATTACAAGAGGCTTTCGCTGGTGGATATACTCACGCAAATTGGATTTATACAGATGAGATACAACGAAATATAGAAAGCTGGGATTTTACATCAAGCTATCCATATATATTAGTATCACATCAATTTCCGTCTACTGAATTTCAAAAATGTACAATAAAAAATAAAAATCAAATGTTAAATAAATTTGCATATTTGTTAGTAGTAGAATTTAAAAATATAAAATGTAAATATTACAATAATTTTATATCGCAAAGTAAATGTAGCAAAATTGTAAAAGGTGTATATGATAATGGAAGAATTATAGAAGCTGAAAGTATAACAATAACTTTAACAGATGTAGACTTTTATTTTATATTAGATACGTATAAATATGATAGTTACGAAATACAAGAAAGTTATTATAGTCGTTACGATTATTTACCGAAACAATTTATAGAATTTGTATTAGAAAAATATGTAAATAAAACAGCGTATAAAAACGTAGAGGGTATGGAAGTAGAATACGCAAAAGAAAAAAATAAATTTAATTCGTTATACGGTATGAGTGTTACAAATATGATACGTGATGAAGTAATATATGATAATGAATTAGATTGGAGCGAAAGAGAATTAGAAAATACAGAAATAATAGAAAAATTAAACGAAGAAAAGAAAAAAGCATTTTTAAGTTTTGCGTATGGCGTTTGGGTTACTGCGTATGCTCGTTCTAATTTATTAAAAAATGTAATAAAACTAGATGATTATGTAGTATATTGTGATACTGACAGTATGAAATTAAAAGAGGGATATAACAAAAAAGTTATAGAAGATTATAATAAATTTGTTATAAATAAATTAAAATATGTTAGTAAATTACTAGAAATACCATACGAAAAATTTAGTCCGAAAGATAGTAAAGGCGAAAAACATATATTAGGTGTATTTGATAATGACGGAAAATACGAAGAATTTATAACGCAAGGGGCTAAAAAATACGCATATACAAAATGGATAGACAAAGAAAAGATAAAAGAAGATACAAATGTACAAGAAATAAAAGGTAAAAAAGCAAAAGTATTAGAAATAACAGTAGCGGGAGTACCAAAAAGCGGAGCGTTAGGATTAAAGAATTTATCTGAATTTAAAGACAATTTTGTATTTGACTTTAAATATACAAATAAAAATTTGCTAATGTATTGCGAAAATCAAGAAAATTGTAATATAATAGATTATCAAGGGAACGAATATACGGTAAAAGATAAAACGGGGTGCTGTATAGTACCTACTACTTATGTATTAGGTAAAGCGTTAGACTATGCCGATTTAGTTTCTGACAATTCAAGTAAAAGAGCAAAATATAAGGAGTGAAAAAATGGAAGATTTAGAATTTATAAAAAAATTTTCAAAGATAACTATATCGCGGTATTTGTGAAAAGAAAAAAATAAATAGAACTAATTTATTGACAAACAGAACAACAAAGAAAAACGCAAAAATAGTAAGGGAAGAAATAGAAAGCGAAGTAGCAAAATTATATATAAAGAACGATGATGAGGAGAAAGACAATGGCTAATAAAAAAGTTATCCATTATAATTTAGACAAAATAGACGCGATACGGTGCAAGATTTAACTTGATATACGGCGAGCGTTCTAATGGAAAGAGCTATCAAGTAAAACATAAAAAAGCCGTAGAAAAATATTTAAAAACTGGAAAAAGATTTATTTTAATGCGTAGATTACGCGAGGAAATAACATCGGAGAAAATAGAGCAATATTTTCAAGATGTAGATGTAGCAAAATTAACAAACGGAAAATATAATTGTATAACATTATATAGAAAAAATTTATATTTATCGGTGTATGATAATGAAACGGGAAAAACTAAAAGATATGAAAAAATAGGCTATGTAGTAGCGTTATCGACAGAACAGAATTACGCTGGTGCAAGTTATTTAGATGTAGAAGATATAATATTCGAAGAATTTATGAGCCGTAGTACATATCTACCAAACGAAAGTAATAAACTAATGAATTTTTATGCAACAGTAGATAGAAAAAGACTAAAAGTTAGATTATGGCTCGTAGGTAATACAATATCTAGGGTATGTCCTTATATAAACGACTGGGGCTTGCATAGTTTAATAAGTTCACAAAAACAAGGTACAATAGTAGTAAAAGAATTACAAGACGTTGTCGAAGATAATCCGCCTATTAAAATTGCGTTAGAATATTGTATGTCAACTGGTCAAACATCGGGAACAATAGGAACAAACGCAAAAATGATAAATACGGGAGCTTGGGAAACACGTCCGCAACCGCATTTGCCTAAAAGTTATAAAGAATATAATGTATTATATCGTTTTGGATTTCAATATCAAAGTTTTAAATTTTTATGTGAATATTTAGTAGATAGAAAAACTAAAAATAGCCCAATATGGTTTATACGTCCATACTATAAAGAATTTTCAAATAAAATAATTGTATTTTCCGATATAATAAAAGTATCGAGATACTGGCAAAGAGATATATATAATATATCAATTAAAAATGATAAACTTCGTAACTTGTTTATGACGTTCAAGGAAAACAAAATATTTTATTCAAGTGATATGTGCGGAACAGATTTTAAACAAGTTATAGATTTTCAAATAAGGAGATAAAAAATGAATAGTAAAATTTTATTAGTAAAAAACATACATATTGACAGACAATATACAAACGTACTTTCGTATAGTGAAGCACAAATGTTAGAATTATGTCAAGCTAATTTAGTTGCACAAGCTGATAATTACTCATTTTTACGTCCAACGGGAAGTATAATGGCTGGGTTTACATACGCACAATGTTTACAAGCAAATTATATAGCTTTTCAAAATCCCGATTATTCAAACAAATGGTTTTTTGCTTGGATAGATGATGTAATATATAAAGGCGATAAAAATACAGAAATTACTTTTACTGTCGACGCTTGGAGTACTTGGTTTGATAAATGGCAGAAAAAAACTTGTTTTATAAATAGACAACATACAAACGATGATACAATAGGATTACATACAATACCCGAAAATTTAGATGTAGGCGAGGTAGTACAAGAAAGTATAACAGAAGATTTAGCGTATGGCAATGATTTTGGTTATTGGATAGCTGTTGCGAGTAACTGGAAAATAAAAGACGGAAGCTCGGGGGCTGAATTATTAGAAAGCAACAAAGGTACACAATATGCGGGTATTACTGTATATGATAATACAGTATTTGGAACTCAACTATTTTTCTTTCATATTACATCTTTATCTAGTTTCGCTGATTTAGTATTATTATTACTTCGTACAAATGCTGACGGTCATATAGAAGATGTACAAAATATATTTATATTACCCGATGTTGCAATAGACCAAAGTAAGCTACAAAATCATAGTGCAAAAGTTATAAGTGATGAAAATACATTTAATTTTTATACAATGAGTTATGATATGTCGCCCGAAAAATTTAATACAGAAATAGACAAAATAACTTCTTTTTCTGATTATACGCCAAAAAATAATAAATGTTTTGTATATCCATACAATTATTTATTTGTTAGCAATAATCAAGGAAGCAACAATATATATAAATATGAAGATTTTAATACTGAAAAATGTATTTTTGAAAATCAATTTAGCATTGCTATTGGTGGAAGTGGTAGAATTGTACCAAAGAATTATAAAGGTATGGCGACAAATGATGACGAAGCGTTGGCACTTGGAAAATATCCAACTTGTGCTTGGAGTTCGGACGCATTTACAAATTGGCTAACACAAAATAGCGTTAATATGGCTGTTAGTTTAGGTTTAACAGCTGGGGCTATTGCGGGTACTATTGCAACTGGCGGGGCTACTGCTCCTATACTTGCTGGGGCTGTAATGAGTGTAGCTGGAAATATAGGTAATACAATAGGACAATTCTATCAAGCGTCATTACTTCCTAATATAAATGGCGGTCAAGCTAATGGAGATGTAATATGGACTTGTAATAGAAATATGTTTAGTTTTAGACAAATGAGAGTAAAAACAGAATATTTAAAAATTATAGATGATTACTTTACGCGTTTCGGCTATGCTGTAAAATCTCTTGCAATGCCTAATATTACTGGTCGTAGATATTGGAACTATGTAGAAATAGGAGCAAGCGAAGAAATAGGATATGGCGAAGTACCAAGTAAATTTATGGATACTATAAATAATGCTTGTAGGCGTGGTGTAACTATTTGGCATAATCACGCAAATTTAGGAAATTATAGTTTGAATAATACAATAGTATAAATAAAAGAGAGGATTTATCCTCTCTTTTATTGTCCGAATATAACATATACATTATTAAATAATACGTCATTATCGGTAAAATCACTATTATCTGCTTTTTTAAAAGCAATTAAATAATATTTTGTATCATTTTGTAAAGTAACTGTTGTTGTTCCACTTCCACAATCAATCCATCTATTTCCTGTTTCTCCGTTTGGTGTAAAATTATCACCATCGGTAATAAAATCGGTATATTCTGAAAGTCCATATTGTAAATTATCTATTGCCGAGTGAATTTCTATTCTTTTATTTGCTGGTGCAATTAATACAGCTTCACAACCCATACGAGTTCTATTTTCAACAATACTAAATCCACCGCCACCATTTAAAGAAGTTCCAAGTCGTAAATGATTATAACTAACATTATCCATAATATTATTTTTTCCTAAATTTATATTTCCACTACCACTTCTATTAAATGATGTTTTAGTGAAAGGTTTTATTAATCTGTTTCCAGTCATATTAGGTAATTTATTTTCAACAAAATTATATGGAATATCATTATTTTTTAACCAATTACAAATTGTTTCTAGTTTTTCAATATTAGTCAATGTAGTTCCATTATACATATACCACTCGTGAGTAAATATTTCTATATTTCTATTTGTACTTTTTGAAGTATTTAAAATATTTTCTAATGCTGTTGTTAAATTACTTTCATTTTCTATTCTAATATTTGTTCTAATGAAAAATAATTGTGATATATTATCAAAATATTCGTATTGTTCTTTTAAATAATCAACTATATTTTGATTATGATTATATGAAACTCTGTCATCATCTGCGTCTAATAAACCTATTACCCCGCATTTTGCGTCAATAACTCCATTAATCATTTTACTTGGTGCTACATAATTTGAAAATCTTGGTACTCTATCTATTATTCTATTTGTTCCGCAAATTCTTATAACATTCTCAACAAAAGTATTATATTTTGTTTTTGCTGACAAGTAATTATCAACAGAAAAATTAGTACTTGCGTTTATTCCGTGATAACCGATTTTTAACCAATTAGCACAATTTTTAAATTCTTCTTTATATTGTGTTTTAGTTAAAGAATTAAAATTTTCTGTATAAACATATAAACTAAAACAAGCGTTATATCTATCGTGTAAATCTTTTAATTTATTTAAAAAAGGCTCATCAAAAATAGAATTATAATTATTATTTTCTATATTTGTAAAACAATGTTCTACATCATCAAAAGAAATATGAGCTGATAAACCACACGCATTATATCTTGATTTTAAAATATCAACATTTGTTACTAAATTATTTTGTACATTTAAAATATTTTCTATTGTTGCATTTTTTATAAGTTCTGCAATTAATATATTGCTATTATTTAAATCTATAATATTTATATTATCTACTACATCTGTATTAGTTATATTACGAATTTTATAAAATTCGCCGTAACCGTCATTATAATTATTTTTTCCAAAAGTTTTTACAAAACTTCCATTTACTAAATTAGTTGCATTTTTCATATCATTTACAGTATTAAAACATAATAAACCGGCTAATTGTAAATATTGTGCTATTATTTCTGTTAATTCTCCGCTTTCTGCCATTTGATTTAATTTATTGTTTATTTCATCTTGTACGTTTAAATTATCAAAATAATTATTTACATAATTTTGTAATTCTATAAAAGCGTTTGTAATAGTTTCCATTTGTGTTCCTAATGTATTTTCGCTATTTATGATTTTATTCATTTCTTTACCTAATTTGCAAAATAATTGCCACTCGGTTAAAGCGTCAAAATCTGCTTCAATAAATGGAAAATTTTCTAATACAAACCATTTAAAAGGTGTTAATTTGTTAAAATTAAATTTATTCATTTTATATCTCCTCTCTTTATACTAATTGATAAAAAAGACATTCTAAATCTTTAAATATCATTGTATATATTGATTTTATATTTTCTTGCATTTCTTTTAAAATTGCTATTTTATCTGCTGGCGTTCTTGTAATTGTTTCATTATATACGTTATTGTCTGTACCTTGATTTGTTGCTTGTGATGTTCCTTGACTTGTAGAATTATCCTCGCCGTTATTTGTATTTGTATCATAATTATAATTTGTAACATAACTACCGTTTCGTAAATCTTCAAGCTGATTTTGAGGTAGCTCGCTATTTCTTCTGTCTGATATATCGTTAGTCGATGTAGTACTATGATTAGTTAACTCATTACTTGTATTATTTGTACTTTGTGATGTTCTATTATCTGTTCCAATTCTTGTAGTTACTTCGCCGTCGTTAAATATTTCCCAATTTTCTAATGCGTCAAACATTTTATTATATAAAGGCATAATCTCATTTAATTTTACATCTAATTGAATACGAAAAGCTGTTACAGTTTCAAAACCTATACGCCTTTGTAAAAAATGATTTAGTATCATTGTTTCAAATTTTTCCTTTGTAATATAAGAAGTTAAAGGATAATCAAAATTAAATATTGTACTACGTCCAACTTTTGCTAAATCTTTTATTTTTACTTCGGGTGCTTGCTCGTTTAAATCTACATCGGGATTTACTATGCTTTCTAATATTGTATATATAGTTGGGGGCTTATTACAATTTGGCGGTAAAAAAGGATAAAACATAAATAATCCGTTATAATATGGTATCATCTTCGCCCTCACTTTCTACGTCGTATTCTTCTACCTCTTGTTCGGTAGTTGGTACGCCGTCATAATATTTTACTTCTATTTCTTTTTCTATTGCTTTCTTTCCATTTATCAAAATCTTATTTGCAAATTTTTCGTTTATTTCTTCTATTGCTTTTTGTCTAGGCTCAAAACGACTATAACGACTGGCTACTGTTCCGCCTTGACTTGCTAATACTTCGTCTTTTATATTACGCTCTTTTTTCTGAAAATTCATATTTGCAATACCTATCAATCGCAAAAATTCGTTCCAGTCTTTTTCTTTGTGTAAGTCTATTTTATCTGCTACAAATGGAGCGGGTGCAAGTACTAACGTTGTATCGTCCAAGTCTAAATCTTCATAGGCAATTACTGTATTTTCCATACCGTCTACATTATTTACTAAATCTTGTATAGATTTTACTTTTTCTGATTTTGTTTTCCAAAATCTAGGTGTTTTTTGTTGTGCGATATTTATATCTGTTGTTCTAGTATCTAACGCTATACGCTCTGCATATTGTAAAATATCTAACCATAATGGATAACGTCCGTTATTATCATACATTATAACAAAATCGTCTTGACTTCTAATAAATTTACTATATCCATTTTGTGATATTACTTGTATGCTTGTAGGTCTACCGTAAACGTCTAATTTTCCAATATTTTGATATGGTAATGCTAATAATCCTAAAACTTCATCAACGAAAAATGCTATACTTCCTTGTCTTAATAGTGTTTTGTTTAAGTATGCTGTATCAATAAATTTAGATAAATTTTTAAATTCAAAAACATTTTCGGCAAGTGTTAATAATTGCCTTTTATACATTTCATAAGTTTTGAAATTAGACAACTGCGAATTTATTAATTTTCGTTTCATTTCTTTTCTCCTTTCTTATAAAATAATAACGGCTAGATATTAAATCCAGCCGTTTTAGTTTTAAAGTACTGTTATACTTGCTGTTCCAGTTTTTGTAGTATCATATACGCTTGTAGCTGTTACTTCTATTAGTGTACTTTCCACATTATCTGTACTTGCTATATGTCCAGCTGGGATATGTACTTTTCCTGTTAAATCAACAGTAGCTTTCTTTGCTGGGTCTGTTTCTGGGTCTTGTGTTATACTCCAAGTTACAGCCTTATTAGCAAATCCAGTAGTTGCAACTACTGCTTGTAATTGTACATCTAATCCAGCACTTGCTGAAACTTCGCTAGGGTTAACTGATACGCTTGTTACTGCTGGTGTATCTGTTGTAAATACGACAGCTCCTTTAAATGGAGATGTAGAAAGTACTTTCCAAGTATGTAGCCAATGATTTCTTTTTAAACTTTCTGGGTTATAAAAATCTGTCATTTTTGTATCTGCATTATTATCCATTGCGTATGAATAATCTTGGAAAAATTCATCATCAATTATTACAGCTGGTATATTTGCTAACGCTTCTAATTCTGTTTCTGTAAATGGTACGTATGCGTCGCCTAATAATTCTTGTAGTCTTGCTGTATCGTGATTTCCGAAGCCGTCAATTAATGCACTTCTTGACTTCATTTCTGCTTCATTACGGAAGAAAGATGTTGCTAATACATCTGTACTCATATCTGCTTCAAAATCTGTATTGATAATTGCTATTTGATTATCAAATGGAGTAGATACACGTACGCCAGCTGGATTATAATTTGGACTTCTAAAAGTCATTAAATTTGAAATAGATTTTAATTTTGCTACTCTTTGTCTAGGTGTTAAATTTGCATAATTATCAATTTTAACACTTGTTATAGTTCCGTCTATAATTCTTCTACATAACATATATTTATCTGCAATGTATTTATCGTATTTATATCCCTCATATAAAGAGCCTACTATTTTTTCGATTAAATCAAATAATCCGCCCTCTGTATTGAAAGCCATTGCCATTTGTTCATCTGATGTAGTAGTCTTATAGAATTTTTGATAATTAATTTCGTGTAAATAATTATAAATATTTGGTACAACGTTTTCTAAGAAATGGTCTACATCGTTTGCATATTCGTTATAATCATATACGTTTGCTATATCTACGATTAATTCTCTTACTGTTTGCCCAAAAGGTAAAGTACCTCTATTTGCAAAAACTTCCCAAGGATTTTCCCAATAATTTCTATCAATTACAGTTAATCCAATTAAATTTATTGTATTTATGAAAGCATTTTTATATCTTTCATTTGACATTATAATTTTACCAATAGGAGCTATGCTCTCGCCTTGTACTGGTAAATCAATATTACTTGCTAGCTCTGGTGTTGTATTTATAATAAATGATAAAAGCTCGCTATCATTGTTTACTTTTAAAACTTTATTTAAAGCCATTTTTATTTCCTACCTTTCTTAATTATATTTCTTTTATGTCGATTACTTCTTTTTCTTCTAATTCTTCGTCGACTTCTTCTTTTTTATCTTCGGCGTCTTTTTTGTCATCGCCTTTTAAAAATCTTTGTTTGTATTTTTCTTGTAAGTCATCAAGTTTTGCTTGTAATTCATCTATTTTAGCTGTATCAACTTCGCCAACTTCCATACTGTCCTCTATATCTTCTAGTAATTGTATTGCGATGTCGTTATCTGTTACAAGCTCATTTACTTTTGCTTTTAATTCTTCTTTACTAAGCTTCATTTTCTTTCTCCTCCTCTCCTTTTTTACTTTTCTTTGTTGTTCTTGTGTTTTTTACTTCCATTGTATCGCATAATCGTTGCATTACTAATGTATTATTGTTTATAGCGTCTTTTA
This sequence comes from uncultured Mycoplasmatota bacterium, assembly GCA_949287595.1. Taxonomy (GTDB): domain Bacteria; phylum Bacillota_I; class Bacilli_A; order RF39; family UBA660; genus Faecimonas. The sequence continues at coordinate 3,071 of CASEGV010000040.1, read as the reverse complement.
ATTCGTCTTTGTATGCTAGCATAACTTTTGTATGTTGTTCATTTAGTTTCGATGTTTCTTCCATATTTTTATCTGTTATGTATTTAACATACCAGCCCATACCTAAACACGCTACAATAGGAAAGCAATAACTACCTAGTAATTGTAAAATATCCATTTTCCTTTCTCCTTTCTCGTTAGTTTCCATATAAATTATATGCACAAATTTTTATTTTTGTCAATAATAAAAACGAACATTTTAAAAAAAATGTTCGTCTATTTCTTATAATATTTGTAAATACAGCCCAAGGAAATTTACGCCTTTTTAATGAAACTGTTGGAACTGGCGGAAGCCCGCCCATATAACTATACCAATTTAAAGCATATTGCATACGCAAGTCATAATGATTTATACTAGGGTCATAACTAGGTCTTTCATATCCAGCCATAAACATTATCGCTAATTTATCTGCCGTCCAATTCATTTGATTATCTAAAAACTGCTCGCCCGTTATTCCTATCATATCGCTTGTAGCTCCCGAATTATAATAATTTTGTATAAATGCTTGCGTTGTGTACCAACGCCCAATACCGCTAATATTTAATATTTCGGCTCTTAATACTTGTAATTGTACATCTCCGTCATTATAAGGACTTAATCCAAGTGTAGCACAATTATTTTGCAATACTGTTACTGGCGTCCATTGTACTAATCCGATAACCTTGCCCGCCTACTTCTTCACGCTCGGGATTTATACTACTTTCGGCTTGCATATTTCCTAGTATTCCAGCTATTGTATTATCATTTATTCCTAAACTTCTATAATATGCTATTACAATATCTGCGTTGTTTTCCATTTCTGCTTGTGTCAACGCTCCACTTCTACTAATCCAAGCCATTGTTTTATCCTCTCAAAATTTCATTTACTCTTTTTTGTACTTCATTATATAAATTTCCTAATTTGTCTTTTCTTTCTTGCCCGTTTCCATATTCTCCGCGTATTACTGCTCTTGCTAATTCTTCTATATTTGGTGTTTCTTGTGAAACATTATTTAATATTTCATTTACTCTTTTTTGTACTTCATTATATAAATTTCCTAGTTTGTCTTTTCTTTCTTGCCCGTTTCCATATTCTCCGCGTATTACTGCTCTTGCTAATTCTTCTATACTTTTTGAGTTATCAACAGAGTTTTCCACATCTTCCACATTATCATATTTTGTTAAATTGTTACTATTGATTATTGACATTATAGTATTTATATATGTTGGACTTGTAGCATATCCGCCGTTTTTTATAGCTGTTATACACTCTAACGGACTGTTTGATACACAAGCTTTTCTATATCTTTCTGCTTTTGTTATTAAATCGAAATAGTCTGATATACTTTCTGCTAAACTATTATAAGCTCTGAAACAAGCTGTAATATTTGTGTATGTACTTCCGTCGTAACACTCTTGCGTATTTGCATTATATACTTTTCCTTTCCAACTTGATGTTGCTTTTATGCCAAAAATTGCATTTGCTTTCATCATTATTTTACTTTGCCCCCAACCGCTTTCGCATATTGCTTGTGCGATTACTACTGACGAAAATAAAGGATTTCCCCTTTTTTTGTTTTCTGCTTGTACTAATGGTGCTATTGTTGGTATAAATTCTGATTTTTTCATATCTATTCCCCTTTCTTATAAAATGGTACTATAATCTTTGTATCGATTATATGTACTATTGTACTTATATTTGCGTCTATTGTCAAGCTTGCGTCGTATTTATATTCAAACTTGCTTTCATATTGTACGCCTTGATATTCTAATTTTATTATGATTTCATATAATCTAAAATCTTTAAAATTTACTTCTATTATTAAATTTTTATATATTTCTTGTAATTTATCTTCTATTTCTAGTTCCATTTTTATTCTCCTTTCAAATAATCTAATAATTTTAAATAAGCGTTTATATCTGTTGTTATATCTAAATCAATTAAAGAACTTATATTAGAATTTAATTTATTTTCTAAATTTTTACATATTTTTAATACTTCTTTTTTTCGTTCCATTTTAGTTTTATAATTAGCTTCTAAATATTCAATTTTCTTATTCATAAGTTTTTCGTAATATTCTTGTGTTCTTAATAATCCGTCTGTATTTTCTTTTTGTAATTCGTTAACTTTTATTTTTAATTTGTTATTTTCTTCTTTTAACTTTTTATTTTCTTTAAATATATTTTTCATTTTTTTAAATCCTTTCTAATCTATACGAGGTATATGATTATCTACTTTTTCTATAAATAATGCGTTACGTGTTAATAATTCTAATACTGTTTTATTTGTTAATTTATTGTAGTAGTTAAATTGTTTTTGTATTTGTTCTGTTGCTGTTGCTTTTGCTGTTCTCATTGCTCTTTCTACTCTTGTTCTTGTAGTATTATGTATTTTTGCTACATCGTGATATACTTGTTCTATTGTATTATTGTATTTATAATAGTTTTTTCTATATTGTTGTATTGCTGTTATCCAATAGTAAAATCCAATACTTGTTACATTAAATTGTAATTGTAATAACATTTTATTTATTCCATAATACATCTGCCCATAATGTCTACTACCTATTTTAATTTCATATTGTTTATTTAGTATATTATCGTCAATTTTATAGTATCCCATATTTATTCGCCCCCTTTCATTACTTTTTTATCAATAAATTTTTCGTACTGCTCAAAATTTATTAGCCCTTTGATAGCATATTTAAAGTATCTTTCTTCTTTGTTATATCCTTGATGTTTTAATTTGATAAATTCTAATAATAGTTTTATTCTCTTCATTTCTATTCTCCTTGATAAAAATAATTATTTGCTTTTGCAATAAGCCATAACCAAGCTAGCGATATTGCTTTTAATAATACTATACTAAATGTTAATTCTTCTATTTCCCCTATTAGTATTATAAATGCGATAAATGATATTATTGTTAATATTACTTTCTTCATTTGTTTTCATCTCCTTTCGACACATTAATAATACTACAAATTGTTTTACTTGTCAAGTATATTTTGAAAAATAATTTAAAAAATTTTACTACAAAATGTTGTTCGTA
>CASEGV010000039.1:0-17103 GCA_949287595.1 uncultured Mycoplasmatota bacterium | reverse complement strand
GTTTGTAGAGAATGAGAATGATCTTCCAATCATGAAAGATCATGAAGGTGCAAGTGGAAGTACTGATAAATTAAGTGAATTAGCTAAGGATGGACCAATCATGAAAGACCATGAAGGAGCATCATCTACAATAAAAGCGACAGATAATCAGCCTGACATAAATACACCAATGGATGCTGAATATACAGTTTTAGAACATCCTGCCAATGCGGCAAAAGCAGATGATTTAGCAAGTGCAGGAGCAGAAAACAGTGGAAAAGCAAAATTGTTTGTAGAGAATGAGAATGATCTTCCAATCATGAAAGATCATGAAGGTGCAAGCGGAAGCACTGATAAATTAAGTGAATTAGCTAAAGAAGGGCCAATCATGAAAGTTTGTAGAGAATGAGAATGATCTTCCAATCATGAAAGATCATGAAGGTGCAAGTGGAAGTACTGATAAATTAAGTGAATTAGCTAAGGATGGACCAATTATGAAAGATCATGAAGGCGCATCATCTGTAATAAAGGCAACAGATAATCAAGCAGATAATTTAGCAAGTGCAGCAAATAAAGCTGATATAAACACTCCAATAGATGCAGAATATACAGTTCTAGAACCTTCAATTAATGGAAGAACTATCGGTAATAGAATTGGTACCGGAACTGCTACTGGTTTAAATGCAGCTAGACAGAATTTATCTAACAATAATATAGAGACCTTATATGCGAACGAACCAAATAGCAATGATTATCGATTTGACAATTTATCTAATAATGGAGATACAACAAGTATAGAAAATATAGGAGGAACTTCAAGTGATGCGAGCACTCCTGGTGTAGAGTCACCTCAAGTAAATTCTCAACCATATCCTACAGGAAATAATTCAACCATTCCATCTAGCACATCTAGTGCATATAGTACGTATAGTACTGTAGGAACAACAGGAAATACTGGAAGCTCAGTTCAATATAGAGTAGAAACGCAATCTACACCATCATCTAACACTTCGATAACAACGCCAGAGATAAACACACCAACCCAAACAGTACCAGATACTGGTAATAACTCTACAATTCCAGGTTCTAATACAGGAAATGGAGAATCAAATTCAGGCTCTAATACAGATACAACTGTACCTGGTGGAAGTACAACGACACCAACAGTGCCAGAAACTCCATCAACAAATCCAGGTGATGGAATAAGTGGAGGTATTACAACACCAGAAGAACCAGTACCAGGAACGCCAAATCCTAATCCACCTACGGATAATGTCGGAGGTAATATTACAGATATAGCGGATAATATTACTGGTGGAACAGGAGGAAACACAACTGGAAACTATAATAATTATGGCTCTAGCTACGGTAATTCTATAATAGGTGGTCTTAATAATAACGGAAGTCAATTAGGACCAGAAGGAGAATTATCATATGAAAATAAACCTGATTCTGGAATATTAGATGGAAATGATAGCATTAATACTATAGATAAAGGCGATTCTCTAGATGTAATAAGTATAGATAAAGATACTTCTAAAAATCCATCTACATCTAGTGGAGGAAGTTCAGTAATTCCAACTGTTTTAGGTGTAGGAGCTGCAGGGGCAGCAGGAGTTGCGGGAATACATTATGTTCAAAAGAAATTTGGAAAAGATAATGAATACTACGAAGATGAAGAAGAAACTGACCAAGAAAATAATGATGATAAAAATACAGATAATTATAATATAATAGAACCAGAAAATGATATCAATGATATTACTTCACCTAGCGAAATTGAAATAAAGCCACCAAAATATAAAGCAGGTAGCGTAAATCAACTAAAATTAGACGACGGGGCAGATATAAAAATAAATGAAGATAAGAGTATTATTGCTCCTCAAAATGAGGAACTAGAATAGGAGGAAAGTATGCAAGAAAGATTTTTACCAATAGGTACCGTAGTTTCGTTAAAAGGAGGAAAGCACCCAGTAATGATTAATGCATATTGTGTTTTTGCAACAGCAAAAAAACAGAATATTTATGATTATGGTGGTTGTTTATATCCGCAAGGAATTGTAGATTCTAATATTGTACATGCATTTAATCACGACATGATAGATAAAATTCTTTACAAAGGATATGAGACTGAAGAGTCTAAAAAGCTTTCAGAAGTTTTAAATCAAAATTATAATCAAATTGTAGAAAGTATCAAAAATCAAAAAACTCCTTCTATACCACAGAGTTTACATAATGATAATAATTAAAAATAAAAATAAAAAGGAATAATTACAGAAGATTATTCCTTTTTATAAAAAGATATAGTATAATAATAATGGTGAAGAAAATATGAATTATTTACAATATTTAATTATTATAGTGGTATTACTAATTATATTACTAGCAATATTAAAAGCAACAAAAAAAGATGCTAATCTAGATTTTAATAAATTAGTAGAATTACTAGGTGGAAAAGAAAATATTATTTCAACAGAAACCAATCTTTCACGTTTTAAAGTAACACTAAAAGATGTTAGTAAAGCAAACAAAGAAGGTATTCAAAAACTAGGTGCTAAAGGAATTGTAGAAATTGATAATCAATTAAAAATAATTTTAGGACCAGATTCCAAACAATTAAAAAAATATATTGATGGATTAAAGTAATCCATCTTTTTTTGGCAAAAAAAGAGTTTAAGACTTAACTGTAAATTGATCAGTGTCAATTTCTGTTAATTTATCTAAACTCACATTTAATACTTTAGAAATATTCCAAAGTGTTTGAAAAGAAAAGGTTTTCTTTCCTTTTTTAGATTCAATTCTTCGAATAAACTCATGGGAAACACCAATTGCTTCTGCAAGCTCTGCTTGTGTCATCCCTGCCATACGACGATATTTCTTAATATTCATCGCTACTTGTTCATAAATATTTACTTCATAATTCATAATTTACATCACCATACACCAATTATGAAACAAACCAAGAAAATAGTATGTAAACTAGCAGTGAACAGTAAAATTTTACCAATCGACAAGAAACGACAAAAATCGACAAAATGAAATTCTATAATAAATTTGGTGAGAAATATGTCAATTTTTGAATCTTTAATTGTAAATTTAATATTTTTACTATTCCCGTTCTTAATTTATGAAATATATATAATTTATTCTAATAATGAAAAAGAGCAAAAACTATTCTTTGATTTCGCCATATTTTCATCTATGTTTTTAATTATTAGATATTCAAGTCAAAAAAATACTATAGCAAACCTAGTATTTATAAACTTTCCCTTATTAATTGCCTTTTTAAAGAAAAGAACAGCATTAGTAATTATTTTATCAATTGTTACTATTTATTACTATCATTTAATATTAAAAACGCCAGTCATTTATGGAATTATAGAATACAGTATTTATTTAATAATATATCTTTATTATCAAAAGAAAAAAACAAAAGAACATAGTCTACTAAATATATTTATTAGTATGAAATCCTTTTTAATAGCCTGTATTTTATTCTTAAGAGACATAGATAATACAAAATCTATCACAACAATTACTTATTTAGTATTAATAATTCTAATATTTATGATGACAATGACTAGTATTTTATGTTTAATAAAAGAAGGAGAAAAAATACTAGAGAAAAATAAATCATTAAAAGAATTAGAAAAAGAAAAAGAATTAAAACTAGCATTATTTAAATTAACTCATGAAATAAAAAATCCAATAGCTGTATGTAAAGGTTACTTAGAAATGTTAAATCCTAAGAAACAGGATAAGGTAGAAAAATATCTTCCTATTATCGAAGATGAAATAAATAGAACATTAACCATTATTAATGATTTTTCAGATTATGGAAAATTAAAAATAGAAAAAGAAGAAATAGATTTAGTTATGTTAATGGAAGATATTGAAGAAACATTAATGCCACTATTAAAAGAAAAGAATGTATGCTGGACTTTTGCAACCAAAGAAGAAGAGGTTTATATAGAACTAGACTATAATAGAATTAAACAAGTATTAATAAATCTAATAAAAAACTCCATTGAAGCAGCCCAGGAAAAGAAACCATTAAAAATTAAAATGACTCTAAAAAAATTAAAAGATGAAGTTCAAATAAAAGTAGAAGATACTGGAATTGGTATGTCTAAGGAAGTCTTAGATAAAATATCTAAAATATTTTATACTACCAAAGAAAATGGTACTGGTTTGGGAGTGGCCTTATCTAAAGAAATAATTGATCAACATCAAGGTACTATGTATTATCAATCAGAAGTAGGAAAGGGTACAAAAGTTACTATTTTTCTTCCTATAAAAGAAAAAGGCTAGAAGCCTTAGTAATAATAATTAGTAGTATAAACAGGGTATGGTGTAGGATAAAACATTGGTGGATACATTGGATATGGTGGACGATTATTATTAGCAATACCATATCCTAAAGCAGTACCAGCTAATCCTCCTACAAGAAAGGGTGCAAGAAAAAATCTTTCTCCATCCGCACTAACACCTTCTGTAGGCATACCAGTAGTAGACATACCATTAGGCATAGTAGTATAAGGAACACCATCATATACACGAGTCTCATACGCAGGCATACCATAATTATTAGAATACATCATATAAACACTCCTTTATGATAATGTATGTAAAAAGACCAAATTGGTGTTAAAATATGATATAATAAAATAGTTATTAATAGATTTATTTAACAATATGTGCTATAATAACCAGCGGTGATAACATGGGATTAAAAAATATAAAAATTACTGCTGAACAAAAAACTTACTATGAAGCTCATTGTATGGATTTAGGAGCAGAAAGCAATATATATCAAAATAGTCCTAATACTATAATTAAAATTTGGAAAGATGAAGTAATTAGCGATGCACAAAAAGAAAATAAAAAAGAAAAACTAATAAAAATGTACGAAAGAAAGTTAAAACATATACCAACAATTATAAGTACATATAGCCTCGATGATGTTTGTATTGGTTATGAAATGAGCTATGATGAAGATGATATGCCAATGCTAATTGCTCCACTAGATAAAAATGCCAAATTAAAAGTATTAACAGAAATGAAAGAAATTTTACAATATTTTGCTGATGAAGGAGTAATTTATCCAGATATAAAAAATGATAATATTTTAATCAATCATAGAACCGGAATTGCTACTTTTTGTGATATGGATAATAGTAAAGTAGATAATCTACCTATAGATGTATACCCTACTTATGCAGAATTATTTACGGAAAGATATGGACAAGAAGATAGCACTTTACATTCTTATATGCTTAATCTATATACTTTAACAGCACTAAATGATATTTGGCAGGATGAAGCAATACTAGGAATTAATCAAGATGACTACCAAAATATGGTTACAGAAAAGGGAAAAGTCATTTTAAAACAAATGAAAAAAATTACTCCAACATATACAGGAGAATATCTAATCGACTATATAAAATAATAAAAGAGAGGTAAGAACATGGAAAGACTACAAAAAGTAATAGCACAATCAGGTCTAACATCTAGAAGAAAAGCAGAAGAGTTAATAAAAGAAGGAAAAGTAAAAGTAAATGGAGAAATAGTAACGGAATTAGGTACCAAAGTATCTAGTAAAGATACAGTAGAAGTAAATAATAAACCAATTGAAAAAGAACAAAAAGAGTATTATATCTTAAATAAACCAAGAGGAGTAGTAACAACAACTCAAGATGAACATCATAGAAAAACAGTAATTGATTTAATACCAACAAATGCTAGAATTTATCCAATAGGAAGACTAGATTATGACACAACAGGAGTACTATTATTAACAAATGATGGAGAATTTGCTAACATCTTAATGCATCCAAATGACAAAGTAGAAAAAGTGTATATAGCAAAATTAAATGGAATTATTAAAGGTGAACAAATTAATAAGTTAAAAGATGGAGTAGAAATAGATGGGCAAACAGTAAAAGCTACTCGTGTAAAATTAAAGAAAGTAAATGATAAGTCTAACACTTGTATGGTGCAAATAACAATCCATGAAGGAAAAAATCATCAAGTAAAGAAAATGTTTGAAAGTGTTGGATTCCAAGTAGAAAAACTAAAAAGAGAAAAAGTTGCCTTCTTTGACTTAAAAGATTTACAATCCGGAGAATTTAGAAAATTAACTCCAAAAGAAATAGCCAAAGTATATGCCTTAGAACAAAAATAAAATTCCCTTAGGGAATTTTTATTATGGCATAAAATAAAGGACCCAGAAACAAATAAGAATTCCAACTATTAAAAAGATGAAAAGAAAAATACCTGGTCCACTAATAGAATTATGTGTATGTTTTCTTAATTGCTCTAAATAAGAAGAAGGATACATCTTTTTAATTACTTTAATTTTTAAACGATATAAAAATACACAAAATGGATTGTAAGCAATGACCGCAATCGTTCTAGTAAATAAAAAACCAAAGAAAAGTAAATATGTCGTTTTACCAAAATTAACAATAAGATACCAAATATAAATTTCTAGAACTTGTAAAAGAAATCCTATAATAATAAAGCCCCGAATCCACAAATAAAGAGGACCTAGCCAAAAACATGTTTTAGTATTATTGCCTCTAACGATAGTATCATACGCATTACCCAAATAAATCTCTAAATCACTAGCTTGATGTTCTTCATAACCATGTATTTGTTTTCCATCATCTAAATAGCCGCAATGAGGACAAAATACATGACTATTTGATTTTAACATATCTTTTCCACAACTAGGACACTTCATAGTAACCTCCTCTAATAAGTACTTTTAATCTGTCAATTTCGATAAATTGATATATATTAAAATTAAAGAAATAACAAAAAGAATAAAAAGTAACACTGCCAAAACTAACGACATATATTTATTGAAATGACCATTTCTTTTTCTAAGTTCTTCTAAGTAAGTATCAGGATGCTTCTTCTTAATCTTTTTTATCTGTCTATTATAAAAATAAATACAAATCATATTATTAACAGCTGAAAACAATAACCTAGAAATTAAAACAGCAATACCTAGTAAGAAAAATCGAAAATGAAAAAATGAATCATACATAACAGCCCAGAATAACCATTCAAGAGGCATCAAAATAAGCCCTAATAAGATAAATCCCCGGTAACATAAATATAAAGGACCTAAAATAAAACTAGTAAACCAGTTCTCATTTCTCCAAATTTTATCAAAATCTTTACCCAAATAAATTTCTAAATCACTAGCTTGATGTTCTTCATACCCGTGAATCTGTTCTCCATCATCTAAATACCCGCAATGAGGACAAAAGGTATGATGACAATCCTTCATTAACAACTTACCACACCTAGGACAATTCATACTATCACCTATAATAAGTATAAATATTCCATAGAAAAATAACAATAAAAATTAAGTAAAAAAAAAGAATTTACATTTTGAATAGTTTTCAATAATTTATATACATGCTATAATTAAAAATAGAGTAGGTGTAATATGAATAAAATAAGAAAACTAATAAGAACAAAATGGCTAACGCTATTAGTATTAATAACCACAGTCCTATTATTTATCATAACAATAAAAAATTACCTAGATCAATATGCCATGATTGATGGATATAATTTTTCAAATTTTAGAGTAGTCTACTTTGATATACAAACTTGTACTGGAATATCTATGTTAATATTTCCTTTAATATTAATTGCTATAGTAATAGATAGATGGCATCAGTTATTTAAAAATGGAAATATTAAAAACTATTTAACAAGAGTGTCTTATAAAAAATTAAAAAAGAAAATATTCTCATCTCTGGCATTAATATCTCTATTATATCCAGCAATATTACTAATCTACTTGATAATAAGTTTAATTCTATCAACTGGAGGAATAGAACATCTCACTAGAGCAGATTTTGATATAGTGTTTAACTATAATTTATATAAGAATTTTATCCTGTATTTCTTTCTTCATAGTATCTTGCTATATATTGCAGGATTTACAACATCACAATTTGCACTACTATTTTTAAATAAAGTAAAAAGTAAAATATTAACAGTAGTCTTTTCCTACTGCGCCTATTTCTTGACAAGTTTTCTCTTAGCCTATGGTATCGATGTCTTAATGCAAATGTTTTTTGAAATAAATATAAACTCTAGCTATATTGACTATTTTCAAATATGGTACCCTAGAGCCGATATAAACTATGGTCTATATTTAGTTTCTAATATTATTTTTTGTAGTGTATTATCACTGGTCATAATGAAAATGTATAAAAAGAAAGAGAAGGTGTTAATGACCAATGAAAAAGAAATGGTTTAAAAATAAAGCATTAATTGATGCAATTACAAAAACAACAAGATTTAAAGTGATTTTCTTCTTTGTAATCACAATCGCTCTAATTGGTGGACTAACGGATACACCACCAAGAAAAGAATTATTTACAGCTATATTAAATTATCATAGTAGTTTTATCTTTACCGTTGGCTTTTCTTTAGTTTTCTTACTAGCAACACTAAATACTTGTCTAGAATTTTATGCAAATGATACTTACCTCATCCGTCTAAAAAACAAGAAAAATGTACTAAAACATTTAATTATCCTAGTATTACAAATTAATGGATTATTATTCTTATGCTATGCTATTGTCTATATCTTAGTATTAAATATTAATATGTTAGACTGTTATGATAACATACCAATATTTCAGTATTCTATAAAAAGTAATATATATTCTATCTTTTTTGCGATACGTGCGTATTTATTAATTATGATTTTTATGGTAATAAATACAATTCTTTTTGTAATATTAAAAGAAAATAAAACTATCATAATAAACTTAATTTACTTATTAATTTTTCCCATCTATGATCCTTTAGTAGCAATTCATTTTAGATTATTACCCTGGGATTATTTCTCAGTAATTAATTATGGTTGTTTTGCAAAAGAATTAAAGTATTCTATATTTTATATTTTATTATTAATAATAGTTAGTATCTTGTTATTCATATTCGCAACAAAGAAGAAAACAGAAAGGAAGAGTTTATGAAAATTGAAATCAAGAATGTATCCAAAAAATTTAAAGATATCAATGCACTAGAGAATGTATCTATGACCCTAGAATCTGGTAAAATTTATGGCTTCGTAGGTCATAATGGTTCCGGGAAAACAGTTTTATTAAAGTTAATATGTGCTTTTCTAGAAACATCGACAGGAGAAATCTTGTTTGATGGAGTAAATGTAATTAAGGAAAATAGTTTTCCACCAAGTACGAGAGCTTTAATTGAAAGACCAAATTTTCTATCAGATTTAACAGGAAAAGAAAACTTAGAATTACTAGCTAGAATTCAAAATAAAATAGGAGAAAAAGAAATAGAAGAAACCTTAGAAAAAGTAGGCTTAAAACAAGTAGAAAATAGACTATACTATAAATATTCTCTAGGAATGAAACAAAAACTAGGAATTGCTCAAGTACTAATGGAAAACCCTGATGTTTTAATATTAGATGAACCATTCAATGGTCTAGATGAAGAAAGCGCTAAAAATATTAGAGAAATTTTATTAAAAGAAAAAGAACAAGGAAAACTAATCATTCTAGCAACCCATATTAAAGAAGATATGGAACTATTATGTGATGAGTTCTATAAGTTTAACGATGGTGTAGTAACAAAAGAAGATAGTGAAATAGGACAATAAAAAACGTAACGATAATTCGCTACGTTTTTAAATTCAAAATTATTCTTCTACTTCGATAGCACCAGTAGGGCAACTATCAGCGGCATCTTGTACTTCTTGTTTTTTATCATCTGCGACATCTTCATTTTTAACAGTTGAAATTCCTTCATCATCTATTTCAAAAACTTCATCACAAATCATAGCACAAGCACCACAACCGATACAACTATCTCTATTTACTTTTACTTTCATTTTATCTCTCCTTCCATCTAATTATACTAAAAAAAATTATTGACGTAAAGCACTATTTATATCTTTTGTTTTTACAAAACCTGTGATAAACTTAAGTATAGGAAGGTGAGCGGTATGAGAAGTAGAATGGAACGTTACGAAAAACAAGAAAACGCTTCTACAACACGTAGATCCAGCAAAAATCAAGAACTATACGAAAATATTGGCCGTAATACGAAATACACTAATTTTACAGACGTAACCAATGCTAATGCTTTTGACCTAGGTACCGCTAAGAAAAATTATCGTACTAGAGAAGGTTACCATCAAATGAAAGAGTACAATGATTTTAAACCAGAAACAAAATTAAAAAAAGAACTAGATGACTTTAATTATATATATCAAGATCATGAAAATAAAGTATACGATATTAATAGTGTATTAGCCGAAGCTAAAAAAAATAGAATTCAAAAAGACGAACTAGAAGCCAAACGAAAACTAAAAAACACCAATTATAACATTCTAGCAAGTCTAAATCCAGAAGAACTAGAAAAATACCGGAAAGAGAAAGTAGAAAGAACTAGACCTGATACCGATGGAATAAGGAATTTAATCGATACCATTACTTCCAAAACCTTAGCTGGAGAAATTGATCAAGCAACTAGTGTCGACTTATTAAGTGACCTAATGGCAACGAATATTATGGATAGAGTAGAAAAACCAGTCCCAGATGAAAAGGAAGAAGAAAAAGAAAATAATACCGAAGAACTAGAAGAAAGACTAGCTCTATCGAAAGAAATATTAGATAAAGAACAACTAGAAGAAGTAAACAAATTAAAAGATCAAAAAATAGACAAAGAAAATATCATGGCTCAATCAGATACAGACTTCTACACTAGAAGTATGGACTTATCAGCCGAAGACTTTGAAATGGATGATGAATTTAAAGAAAAAAAACTACCACTTCCTATCAAAATCGTCCTAATTATTCTAGTATTAGCCGTACTAGCAGTCGCTGGATTCTTTATTTATAGAAATTTATTTTAATACTCAAAAATTTTGAGTATTTTTTCATGAAGTGCTACCACTAAAGAAAAAAATTATGTTATATTATTATGTATAAGATGTAGGAGGAATAGCTGTGAATCTAAAGTTTGTAGTAAATGATTATGTATTAATCTGGAACTTATTATTTCAAGCTTCTATTAATGAAAGAGTCCATAAATTAAAACAAAAGTTATGGATTAATTATAAAAAAGAATATAATAATACTTATCGTGATAAAGATTTAATATTAAAAGATACAAAAAATTTTATTCCAAATGATGATACAATATATAATATTGTCTTAGAAACAAAAGAATATGAAAAAATAAAAAGAGATACCGAAAAATATCGTAACGAAGTATTAAAAATATGGGATAATAATAAAAAAGAAGCAACAAAAATTATAAAAGCAATCACAAGACTAGATTTAAAACCATATCAAATATTAGTAGTAAGTGAACAATTAGATATTATAGATACAACAACAGTAAAAGATGCTAAGGTAAATACCGTAGTATTAGGAAAAAAAGTAACATCAGATACTTCTATGAAGTTATTAGTAGAATTAGTATTTCAAATACTAAAACATGAATTTAAAGAATATAAAACTGAGTATAAAGAAATTGTAGATGCTGTAGTAGAATTAGCTGTATTAAATGAATTTCCAACAAGACTAACAGGAAGAAGTCATTATTTAACAGGGGATCCTACGCTAAATTATTTAAAAAGACAAATATATCCTTACTGGTTAATGTACCTAGGAGCAGATAAAGAAGATATGTTAAGTTTTATGATGCGTGATAAAATAGCTTTTGATGTAGATAAATATGCTTATGAAAAAGAATTAAAGAAAAAAGATTTATTAGAGTTTATTGATTTTTGTATTAGAAATCAAAAATATATTGTAAAGATAAATGAATTAGAAATTATATAATAATAACAGGAAGGGTCGGTAATATGGATGAGAAAATAGAAATATTATTAAATAAAATAAATATGGATAAAGAAAGTTTTCCATATTTTTCTAATGCCAAATTAACGAAGATAAAAATACATAGAAAAACTAGTAGTTGGGAAGTATTTATCGAAAACAAGGTCGCCCTACCAGTAGAAGTAATAGAAGAATTAGAACAAAAAAAGATGGCACTAGATGAAAATGCCAAAGAAATTACAATCATTTGGAATATTGAAAATATAGATGTAAATACTTATCTAAGTTACTATCCTTATGTATTACAACAAGTAAAAGAAGAGTTAAAAGTATTAGAAATCTATAGTGATGCCCTAAGAGTAGAAGAGGGATTCTTAGTATTAGTAGCAACAACACAGATTGAACAAGAACGACTAGAAGGTTGCCTAGAAAAAATAAATAGAATTTATAAGAATTTAGGCTATAAGTTTAATATCGATGTCGAACTACGCCATGAAGATAATATCTTAGAAGAGATAAAACAAGACTTAGTAGTAAACGTAAAAATGACAGAAAAAAAGGAAGAAAAAAAAGAGGACCAACCCAAAGAAAAAAAATATCATAAAGAACCCAAAGATCCGAATAGTGTAATTGGTAGAGGAATTAGAGAAGACCCTATCAAGATTAAGACACTACTAGGAGAAGATAATAATGTAGTAGTAGAAGGATACGTTTTCGGTACGGATTATTTTGAATCAAGTAAAACAGATTTTAAGATTATTACCTTAAAAATTACAGATTACTCAGATAGTATTTATTGTAAAGTATTCGTAAGAGATAATGATGAATATAAAAGACTTTGTAAAGAATTAAAAGCAGGATCATGGTTTAAAATTAGAGGTTATACTAAAGAAGACCAATTTGCAAAAGAATTAGTATTAAATGCTAGAGATATTGTAAAAATAGATAAAAAAGAAGAGAAAATAGAAGATAAAGCAGAAGTAAAAAGAGTAGAACTTCATTGCCATACCAAAATGAGTCAAATGGACGGAGTAGTAGATGATGAAGCATTATTAAAACAAGCCATTAGCTGGGGACACAAAGCAATTGCTATTACTGACCATAATGGTGTTCAAGCCTTCCCTCATGTCTTTAATTTTGTAACGGGATATAATAAAAAATTAAAAGAAGGAGAAGAACCATTTAAAGCTATTTATGGTGCAGAATTAACATTAATTGATGATACAGTAAATATTGTAGTAAGACCGAATAAAGAAGTCATGCTAGATCAAACCTACGTAGTATTCGACTTTGAAACAACCGGATTTAATGCTGGTGGTGCAGACTCTATTATTGAAATCGGTGCAGTAAAAATTAAAAACGGGGAAATATTAGAAAAATATGATGAATTAATTAATCCAGGACGTCCACTTCCTCAAAAGATTATTGATGTAACAAACATTACAGATGACATGCTAGAAGGAAAAGATAACGAAGAAAATGCTGTAAAAAGATTTATTGACTGGTTTGGAGATTGTCCAATGGTAGCGCATAATGCTAAATTCGATGTATCTTTCCTAGAAATGGCTTATAAAAAATATAATTTAGGTACATTTACCAATCCAGTAATTGATACTCTAGAACTATCTAGAACGCTGGATAATACTTATGCCAGACATTCCCTATCAGCCTTAGTAAAAAGGTATGAAGTACCCTGGGATGAAAGTGCACACCATAGAGGAGACTATGATGCCGAAGGTACAGCTTTAGTATTCCATAAGATGCTAAAAAAATTATCAAATCGTAATATTGAAACCATGGATCAGCTAGATACGCTAGTTAGTAAAGATGAAATTCATAAATATGGTAGAGCGTATCATGTAAATCTATTAGTAAAAAATAAAACCGGTTTAAAAAATCTATTCAAATTAATATCATTAGCGAACACTACTTATCTATATAAAACACCAAGAATATTACGTAGTGAGATAGAGCGTCATAGAGAAGGCTTATTAGTAGGTAGTGGTTGCTACGAAAGTGAAGTGTTTACATTAGCTAAATCAAAAAGTGATGATGAACTATCCAATATTATTAGATTCTATGACTATGTAGAAGTACAACCAATGGAATGTTATAATCACTTAATTCAAACAGGTGACTTTGGAACAAAAGTAGAACTAGCTGCCCAGATTGAAAAAATTGTCCGTGTAACAGAAGAAGCAGGAAAAATCATTGTTGCAACAGGAGATGTTCACCATCTAACAAGAGATGATAAAATCTATCGAGAAATTATTGTCAATCAAAAAGTACCAGGGGGAGGACGTCATCCACTAGCAAGATCAAATATTAAAGAAATTCCTTCAAACCATTTCAGAACAACCGAAGAGATGCTAGAAGACTTTAAATTCTTAGGAGAAGACCTAGCTTATAAAATTGTAGTAGAAAACACCAATAAAATAGCGGATATGGTAGAAATTGTCGAAGTAATTATTGATACTGGTGGAATACCATTCTCACCACGGGTAAAAAGTGATGATGGAAAAAGCTATCTAGACTGTCCTAGAGTAGTAACCGACTTAGTTTATGATAAAGCCAAAGAATGGTATGGAGATCCACTTCCATATTCAATAGAAGAACGTATTTCAACGGAATTATATGGAGACATTGTCTTTAAAACCATCAAAGAACAACTAGAAAAAGAAAATTTAAGTGAAGATGAGTTTACAGTAAAAGTACATAAAACTCTTCATGATGAAATTCTAAAAGGAGTAGACAATGTAAAATCTCTAGTTAGAAATCATATCAAAGAAACAAGTGAAGAAGAACTATCAGAAGAAGACCTAGAAAAAAAATTAGATAAATCCCTAGGAGGAGTTATCGGTGGAGGATTTGATCCTATCTATTTGATTGCTCAACGTCTAGTAAAACACTCAAATGATGAAGGTTATTTAGTTGGTTCCCGTGGATCTGTTGGATCAAGTTTCGTCGCAACTCTAATGGGAATAACAGAAGTAAATCCACTAGCGGCACATTATCGTTGTAGTAAATGTAAAATGAGTATCTTTGAAGATGAAGAAGGAAATCCTTTAGGAGCGACATATTCATCAGGATTTGACTTACCAGATAAAGAATGTCCACATTGTCATATTCCAATGATTAAAGATGGACAAGATATGCCATTCGCAACTTTCTTAGGATTTAATGCTGATAAAGTTCCAGATATCGACTTAAACTTCTCAGATTTAAACCAAGCTAGTGCTCATGCTTATACGAAGGTATTATTTGGTGAAAACAACGTTTTCCGTGCAGGAACCATTGGTACGGTAGCAGAAAAAACAGCCTTTGGATTTGTAAAAGGTTATTGTGAAGAAAAAGAACTAGGCGATATGAGAACTGCCGAAGTAGAACGACTTGCTCAAGGATGTACTGGTGTCAAAAGAACAACGGGACAACATCCTGGTGGAATCGTTGTTATCCCAGATTATATGGATGTCTACGACTTTACACCATATCAATATCCAGCAGAAGATGCAACTGCTGAATGGAGAACAACCCATTTTGATTATCATGCGATTGACCAGGATGTCTTAAAACTAGATATCTTAGGACACTCTGATCCAACACAACTACGTCTAATCCAACTACAATCAGGAACAGATATCATGAAAGTACCATTAGATGACAAGGAAACGATGAGTATCTTTACTTCAACAGAAGCTCTAGGAGTAACAACAGAACAAATTATGTGTAATACCGGAACACTAGGTATTCCAGAATTTGGTACACCATTTACCATAAAATTAGTAGAAGATACCAAACCAAAAAGCTTTGCTGAGTTAATTAAAATATCAGGACTATCTCATGGTACTGATGTATGGCTAGGTAATGCACAAGAATTAATTGCCAATAACGTCGTACCATTTAAAGATGTTATCGGCTGCCGTGATGATATCATGGTAAACTTAATGTATTATGGACTAGAACCAATCAAAGCATTCAAGATTATGGAATTCGTTCGTAAAGGAAAAGCATCCAAAGATCCAGAAACCTGGAAACAACATGAAAAGACTATGAAAGACGCCAATATCCCAAAGTGGTTTATTGATTCCTGTCAAAAAATCAAATACATGTTCCCGAAGGCCCATGCTGCTGCATATGTTATTAGTGCTTTCCGTATTGCCTGGTACAAAGTTCATATGCCAGTATACTTTTATTCTTCATGGTATTCATCAAAAGCAACAGATGTAGACCTAGATGCTATGATTAAAGGATATAACGCTATCAAAGCAAGAATCGAAGATATCCAAGTAAAAGGATATGAAGCAACCAATAAAGAAAACGGACAAGCTGAAAGTCTAAAGGTCGCACTAGAAGCAACAGCCAGAGGAATCAAGTTCTTAAATGTAGATTTATATAAAAGTGATGCAACAGTCTGGGTAGCCAAAAACGATACCGAAATTTATCCACCATTTAATGCTATCGAAGGTCTAGGAGATACGGTTGCCAAAGCCATCGTTGCAGAACGTGAAAAACAACCATTTATTAGTATTGAAGATGTACAAAAACGAGGAAAAGTATCAAAAACACTAATAGATAAAATGACAGAAATGGGAATATTAAAAGATTTACCAGATTCCAATCAATTATCTTTATTTTAAAAAGAGAAACTTCTCTCTTTTTTTCTTGTCAAAAAATCTATTCCATGACATAATTTAAGTAGAGAGGAGAGTATTTATGAAAAAAATAATGATATTGGGAGTAGCACTGTTAATATTAGTAACAGGCTGTGCATCAGGAGAAGAAAAAAAGCTAGTATGTACTAGAACAGCTAACATGAATGGTCTAGAAATGGATTTCCGCTATGAAGTATATTATCAAGGAGAAGATGTAAATAAAGTAAAAACAACAGAAAAAGTAACGTCAGACTCAGAATCAACTTTAAAAACTCTAGAAAGTCAAACAAAAGCTTTATATAGTAACTTTGATAATATTGAAAACTATAATTATAAAGTAACAATTAACGGAAACACTTTAACTAGTACCACAGATATTGACTATACAAAAATTGATATAGATAAATTATTAAAAATCGATTCATCTATAAAACAATTATTAAATGATAGTAAAAAAATAGCTTTAGACAAAATCACACAGATATATGAATCTGCTGGTGCTGTTTGTAAAGAAGAATAAGGGGCTGTTACGAAATTAAATGATTAATTTCTAACAGTTCTTTTTTTTGTTTGAAATCTAAAAAAGCGTTGAGAAATAAAAATCTCAACGCAATTTG
>CASEGV010000038.1:0-17224 GCA_949287595.1 uncultured Mycoplasmatota bacterium | reverse complement strand
GCGTTGAGATTTTTATTTCTCAACGCTTTTTTAGATTTCAAACAAAAAAAAGAACTGTTAGAAATTAATCATTTAATTTCGTAACAGCCCCTTTTTGTTACTTCTTTTTTACTAATCCTTTGGCTTTCGCTTCTTCGTGTGGCATGACGTCAAATTGAAATTCTTTTGTTCCTTCACCAGAATCGTTTTTTGCAACTATATGATAACTTCCGTAGTTATTTCCCTCTCCCGCTATATATCTCACTACTTTAATTTGTGGATTTTCTTCTTGGGATATTATTTTTAATAAGTCGTCTCCACCAATACGTTTGGCTCTTTGATTAATAAAATTTTCCATTTCCCATGTGTACATCTTCCTTCCCCCTGTTGCTACTCTTTTATGCGTTTTTTAGGAATGCGATGTATCCACGATATGCTTCATAAATATCTGCTTTCGATGTTACTTCCCATGGAGCATGCATACTTAATACGCCTACTCCACAATCTATTACTTCTACATTATAATTTGCTAGAATATAAGCAATGGTTCCACCACCACCAATATCTACTTTACCAAGTTCTGATATTTGGAAAGAAACATTCGCATCGTCCATAATCTTTCTAAGTTCGGCAATATATTCGGCATTCGCATCATTACTGCCACTTTTACCACGAGAACCTGTAAATTTACAGAATACAACACCAAGACCAAATTCGGAAGAGTTGTTTTTATCCATTACTGATTTATATAGTGGATCATAGGCAGCATTTACATCACTTGATAGCATCTTTGAATGATTTAGAACTCTTCTTACGGCTACAGGGCTATTTTCATTCATTAATACACAAATCTCAGCTATAGCATTATCAAAGAAATGAGATTCCATTCCTGTTGCTCCTACACTACCGATTTCTTCTTTGTCTACTAGAATACAACTTAATGTTTTTTCTGTTTCTTCTACTTCTAAGAAAGCTTCTAGAGAAGTATAAGCACATACTCTATCATCTTGACCATAAGACATAATCATACTTTTATCTAGTCCAAAGTCTCTAGCAGCTCCAGCTGGTACTGCTTCTATTTCTGCTGATAAGAAATCTTCTTCTTCGATATTATATTTTTCTTTTAATAAAGTTAAAATATTATTTTTTACTTCTTCTTTTTCTTCTTTATTTGCTACTATTTTTGGTTTATTACCAATTAAGATATCTAAATCTTCTCCTTCAATTAGTTTTGATGCTTCTTTTTTCATCTGTTCTGCTGCTAAATGGGGAAGTAAATCAGTAATTCCTACTACTGGATCACTTTCTTCTTCACCAATACAAATTTCAATTTTTTGTCCATCTTTTTTCACTACTACTCCATGTAATGCTAGAGGTAGAGTAACCCAGTGATATTTTTTAATTCCACCATAATAATGGGTATCAAAATAGACAAAACCATCACTTTCATAAATAGGATTGGCTTTTAGGTCAATTCTTGGAGAGTCAATATGTGCTCCTAATATATTCATTCCTTCGGTAATTGGTTTTTCTCCTATGTGAAATAAAGCTACTGCTTTTCCTTTATTATTTACATAAATTTTATCTCCTGGACGAATTTCTACATTATTTTTGATATAATCCTCTAGGTTTTTATAACCTTTTTCTTCTGCACGTCTAATAATTTCTTTCGTTGCTTCTCTTTCTGTTTTTGATACCGTTAAAAAACTTTTATAATCGTTGCAAATATTATTTAATTTTTCTAAGTCTTCTTCGTTATATTTTTTCCATGCACTCTCTTTCTTCACTTTTATCATCCTCCTAATATTAGTATATCATTTTTTTCTAAATTCATAAATAAAAAGTCAATTTATGACAAGTTTTTCAAATTCCTAGTTACTATTTTCTATATTGATTGTATAATGATTGCAGAAAAGGTAGTGAGTTTATGGATAAGGAAAAGGAGAAAAAAAGATTTCGTATTACTAAAACCATGGGAGAAAAAGACTATATTGAGGCGCTTAGACTTTTACCAGAGGTGCTTTGGTCACGTATCTTGGTAGGTTGCTTATTTTTGTTTGTTATTTGTATTACTATTTGTTTTTTAGCTAGGATGAGTTTTTCTGATTCTTTTGTTACTACCATTTTATTATGCTTGATAGTTATAATCAGTTCTTTTTTTCAAAGAAAGAGACTACTGTATAAAATATATCAAGATACTTATCAACATATTGATTTTAAATTTTGTACAACAATTGATTTGTATGATAGTTATCTTATTACTAAATCAGAATATCTTACTACAAAAATATTATATACTAAACTTACTAAAATTAAAGAAATTGGTAATTATTTTTATTTATATTCTGATTTACAAACCGTGATTATTTCTAAAAAAGAGTGTACTGATGAAATTTGTTCTTATATTCGAAGTCTTCCTACTAAAAAATATATTTATAAAAATAAGAAATATTCTTTGAGGAAGAAAATAGTTAAAGATACGGTTGCACGTAATATTCAAAATGAAAAAGGTCTATCTATTCTCTTTTGGTTTTTGTTTGCTGCTAGTATTCTTAGTCTTTATGGAGCTTTCTTTACACAAACCGTTCTTAGTGAGGGCCTTCCTGCTCGTGTTTCATATACTACCGCCTGGGTAGCATGGCTATGGTTACTATTTCCAATATTATCTTTGGTTTTAGGAATTTTATATTCACGATATCGATTTTGTTCTAAAAATATTGTTATTGGTGTTTTATGTTCTTTGATTTTAATTGTCACTGGTTGTTCTTCGTTTCTAGCTCCAAAGCCAAGTTATAGTTTTTCTGAAATAAAACCTTACCAAGATATTTTACAAGTTGATTTACCAAAAGATGCAACTTATTACCATGATGATACTGTTGATTTATGTCAGGATAGCGTTGTAGATATTTCTATTTTATATGTTGCTTATCCTGATGATGCGGGAGAAAAACTAGCTCAGAATATTAAAAATAGCAAATACTGGATATCTTCTTATGAGTCAGAAAAGTTATATGATATTATGCCCTATTCTACACAAAGTGAATATGAAGATGATTATTATCTGATTTTTAATAAAGATTCTAAGCAATATAATAGTTTACCAGATGATGATGGTAAACAACACTTTATCGTTATGAAATATGATTCTGTTTATTACCGATTATATATTTATCAATATACTTTAAATTATGTTGCAAATTAAAAGAAGGAGTTTTTCCTTCTTTTCTTTATTGTAAGTTTTTCTAGGTCATTATTTTTTATTTTAAGAAACCATTAATAATTACTTCTTCTGCTTCTTTTTCTGATAGACCTAAAGACATTAATTTCATTAGTTGCTCACCAGCTATTTTTCCGATTGCGGCTTCATGAATTAAGTTAGCATCAATATTTTTGGCATAAATTTCAGGAATAGCTTTTACTTTTCCATTTCCTTTGATGATGGCATCACATTCTACATGAGCATAGCATTTGATGTTTCCGGTAATATTTGATATAAACTCTTGATAAGAGTCATCTGTTGCGACAGAGCGAGATGTGACATGAGTCGATGCATTTTCTCCATTTAATTCTACTTCAAATTCTGTTTTGGCTACCTGGTCATTGCTTGTTAGAATTTTTTCTGTAATCACTAGAGTCGCATCACTATCTAATGCTGCTTTGGTTACTCTATTTGTATCATCTACTCCTTTAATCTGGGTAGTATCCATTACCATGTATGATCCTTTTTTCATATAGATTTCTGTTACTGGATTTAGGACTTTTTTTCCATCGCCTACTCCTAGTCCACAGTGACGTTCTATATATTTTACTCTTGCACCTTCTTCTAAATAGAATCTATGAATTCCATCGTGTCTAGCATCTTTATGACCATTATTGGTAATACCACAACCAGCAACAATAATAATATTAGCGTTTTTTCCGATATGAAAATCATTATATACGACATCTGTTAGGCCACTTTCCGTGATGATGACTGGAATATTTACTGTTCCGAACAACGTATCTTCTTTTACATAAACATCTATTCCACTATTTTCTTCCTTTGGTACAATATCAATATTAGGGTTTACTTTTCTATCTATTCCTTTACCATTTTTTCTGATGTTATAACTATCTGCTTTGGTAGGATCATCTTCTATAATTTCACTTAATAATTCTTTATCTTCTTTATTCATCGTGTTGATACCTCCTTACAGCATTTTTTAGGTTTAAAGATATGGTCAAAGATTTCTTCTTTTTGTCCTATTTTTTGAATCGTTCCAGAGTTCATTAAAATAATTTCGTCTGCGATATTTAGTATTCTTTCTTGATGAGATATTACTAGGGTTGTTTTGGAGGAAGTGGCTTGTATTTCTTTAAATACTTCGGTTAGATTTTGAAAACTCCATAGGTCAATTCCTGCTTCTGGTTCATCGAATATTGCTAGGTATGGTTTTCTAGCCATAACACTTGCGATTTCTATTCTTTTTAGTTCTCCTCCAGATAATGATTTATTTACTTCTCTATCGACATATTCTAAAGCACAAAGACCTACTTTGGATAAAATGTCACAAACCTCGTGTTTAGATATTTCTTTAGAGGTTGCTAGTTTTAATAAGTCATAGACGGTGATTCCTTTGAA
The DNA here is from genome assembly GCA_949287595.1 of uncultured Mycoplasmatota bacterium. GTDB lineage: Bacteria > Bacillota_I > Bacilli_A > RF39 > UBA660 > Faecimonas. The sequence continues at coordinate 12,624 of CASEGV010000038.1, read as the reverse complement.
TTGTACTGGTTGTTGGAAGGCAAAGCCGATTCCTAACTTTGCTCTTTCGTCGATTGTTTTTTCGGTAATATCTTCTCCATTAAAAATAATTTTTCCAGCATCTGGTTTTTCTATTCCCATGATAATTTTCGCAAGTGTTGATTTACCTGAACCATTAGGTCCTGTAATTACATAGAATTTAGATTCTTCTAATACTAAATTAATATGATCTAATATTTTTTTACCTTGTCTTTCAAAGCATATATCTTTTAGTTCTAACATAATTTCTCCTTTCTTTCCTTCGTCACTTAGGAATTATTTTATAATTATATATTATCTCTTACGAGGCTAATACATTCCTCTATATTTTTTAATTCTATTTTATGAAATACAATGACATGTATTTCACATTCATTATATCTATTTTTTAGTAAGTTTTCAAATTTGTATTTTTGTAAAACAAATTCCTAATAAATAAAGAATATGCAGACGTTACTGCATATTCTCTTTTAATTAAAATTCACTAAACTATGGGCAAAGCGATATCCTAATTTCATAATTTGTCTTCCTAGTTTTCCTGGAATCGATACAAAGGTTGCCATACTAAAATATCTGATACGTCTATATAATTTAGGATTTTTTTCCTTAACACTTTTCCAAAGCTCTTTATATTGTTTTTCTCCTTCTTTATTGAAAGCAAGTCTTGAAAAGACTACACCAATCGTCATTAAGAAAATACATTCTCTAGTCATTAATTTACGTAGTTTTTTATTTTCTATTTTTGTTAAGTCATAGGCTGTACAAACTCTTTCTGATACTAGCACTTGATGAGAGCTGCGTTTAATCATTTGACTTTCTTGTACTGACTGGTCAGCTCTACCAATATAGTAGCGATAAAGATCTAAATCTAGGTAATAGATTGTTTTCGTGTTTACTAAAGGTAAATAGATAAATAAATTATCTTCATAGAAAACATGTTTTGGTAAATCTATATTACTTTTATCTAATACACTCTTTTTATACATCATCGAATGTAGAGAGGGGTATTGCGTTAGATTAAATTTATGAATATCATCCCAGGTTAAAACCCTACCTTCATCATAGACGTTAGCAAAAGAGATTACTTGGTCACTTCTACCATCTGTATAAGTATAAACATAATTACATACGACTAAATCTGTATCAATATGTTTTATTTCTTTTAATAATTTCTTATATGCATCTTCATCTAGCCAGTCGTCACTATCTACTACTTTAAAATATTTACCTGTTGCATGTTTTAGTCCAACATTGATTCCTTCTCCATGGCCTCCATTTTCTTGATGGATAGCTTTTACAATGTTTGGATATTTCTTTTGATATTTATCAGCAATTTTTCCTGTATTATCCTTACTCCCGTCATCTATAATAATTATTTCTACATCGTCTTTTCCTATTAATAAAGACTTAATACATTTTTCCATATACTCCTCAGAGTTGTAACATGGTACAACAAAAGATATATATTTCATATTTCACCTACCTACTAGTCTAATTCATTATACCACTATTTTTTTAAATGCACTAGTCCTTAAAATTATCACTCTAGATTGATTGCTACTTAGAAATTCTATTCTACTTTCTACCTCTATGCTTAGACATGTAATACTCATTATCTTTTACAAATTGCATTCTACCTGTATAGTTACGTGATGCAAATTCTTCTTCATCTACGGTATAACCAGAAGCTTCCGCAGCATTAATACTATTTTTGTTACTTGGATCAATATCTAATCTAATCGCTCTAATATTATGATTTTCAAATAAGTAGTCTGAGATTTCTCTTATAATAGTGCTTCCATAGTGCTTACCTCGATATTCTTTTAACACAGCGTATTCTAAAAACACTTCGTCACGAACCTTACTTGATATATATAGATATCCTATTGGCGTTCCTAAAGATTCTACCACAAAAGCGCTTTGATAAATACTTTTAGTGTTATCTTTTGAATCTTCTAGTCTTTCTCCTATTTGATGAATAAAACTAGAACGGGATGTTCCTGTTTCTAATTCGTCTTTTAATGTTTTATGTTTATCTTCAGAATATCTTGTTAAAAGTATGGATTCTAATTCTATATTCATGTTACCACCTTTATTTATTATAGCATAAAACTAGTTCTGTTTGAGAACCATTTTTCTAACATTTCATATTTCAATTATCTAATTTTATGTATCATTATAGACCTTCATGATAAACTTCTCGTACCTGGAACAAGTACAAATTAAATCGTTATTACTTCCTCTATTATTTATCCGGTTGAAACTCTTTTACATTGCCAAATATTTCTAATTCTTTATTTATTCTATTATATATTAATGCTCCATCATCAAATATTGCATATACTTTTTTTTGAGTATCATTAGAAATTTTTTGTAACGAATCTAAATATCTTTTATTATTTATTGTGTGTACATCCATATAAAAAGGATCATCTAATATTCCAAATCCATCATAGAATGCAAAATATTTATAAAAATTGTTTTTTGCTGTAATAAAATATCTTTTTAGTTGAAGTTCAGTTCCTGCACTTTCTCCAATTATTAATCCCTCAAAATACTTTATATCATAAAATATTTCAGTATCATGAAGTACCTTTTTAAAGAACATTTCTGGATTACCACCAGGTAATAATAATATATTAGAGGCTTTAATAATGTTCTTGAGTTTTTCCTTGGAATCACTATAACAATTACATACAGTAATGTTACTTTCCTCTATTCCTATTTTTTTTAGTTCATTTATATATCTATTATATCTTTTTTCACCCTTTTTAAAAAATTCGTTATCTAATTTATCAGCATCTAGTTCATTTGGAAATGCCCAGGGTAATATTGCTACTTTTGGATTTTTAGGTAATATCTCTATCATTCTATCTTTAATGATATCCATTCCTCCGTCTATTCTACTAAGCAATATACTATACATAATATTATCTCCTTATCTATTTTTGGTTTCATCTTCTTCTAAAGGCTCTTATTATATGATAATTTTTATTTATTTCTTTATGATATATTTAATAAGAAACATATCATTAACATGTATTTCTATCATCAGGGCTTGTTTCAATTACAAATTATCATTCATCATTTATTAAGCTCTCACTGATAATTTAGTTTCACTAAAAACTTTATCTATTATTTTCATAATCTACCTGCCTTATATAGTTTTTTCATTTCTTTAATATTATTTTGCATGTTACTTTTTTCATTTAATATTTTAAATATCAATTCTTCTAATGGTAAATCAGTTTGTAATAATTCTTTAGAGGAAAGTATCATTGTATTATAAAGATTTCTTAATTTAGTTTCACTAATATTATTTAAATATGTAGTATTTGATGATGACCACTTACAATTCTTGTTTTGCCATCTAAAATTATATAGTAATAATAGTTGTTTATATTCTTTTAATGCTCTTAATTCATATTGTCTTTTTGCTTCTTTTAAATCTACATCCAAATATGGATTAGCAATAAATAGCAGTTCTTTATTAGAGGTTTTTTCAGCTAAATAACTCATTAAAAGCATCAAAAATAATTGATGATTACTGGCAATATAAATTTGTTTTGGATTATCATATAATTTAAAATAATTGCTCCAAATAAAATCCACATCTATATTAAAAGGGCCAGCTAAAGTGTCTAATACATATCCAGTATCTCTATTTTTTGATACTAAAATATCAGAGTTATTAAATGTTTGAAAAAATGAATTCATTTCTTTTTTTAAATATGGTGGACATATAGATGGTTTATTTACTTCATCTGTTAATTCAAATACTAATGATTTTTCTGTATATGTAGAACATGCTTGGTTGCAATAATTACATATAATCTTGCCATCTTCTAATCTATATATTTTACCATTATTAACTGATGATGGAATCATGTCTACTCTTCCACAATCACATCTTATTTTTTCTTTTTGTTTTATTTTTAAAAATCCATCATGATACATTTTGTCTACTATTTCCAATAGTTCAAAATCGTGATCTTTATCTACAAATATTGAATCATATTCTATTTTAGATTCATGTATAGCATTTAAATATCCATCTAATTCCATATCTTTATGTTCATAACTATGAATTATATTAAATCCGATATTCTTTTGTGCTCCAAGCACACTTCCAATAAAATCCATTATTGCGGGAGCTAAAAGCATTCCAATATTTGTTTCCTTTTGTGGCTTTATTGGTAATGTTGATACTAAAAAATCTTCACCTTGCAACTTTAAAACCTCCTTAAAATTAAAATACAGAAATGATATAGTTTTTTCTTTTTAGAGTTTAAATCATTTAATATATTCTCTCTGTTAGTTAATTTCTTATAATTTGCATTTATATTATTTATATCAAGTACAGCGTTAGAATGAGAACTTAAATCTATACTTTTTTTGTCAAGTATTAATTGTAAATCTTGTATACACTTTAAATATTCATTAAATAAATTGAACAAATTTTTATCTAATAAATTTGATTCGTTAAAGAAACAATCTATATTAAACTTACTTATTTTTTTATCTACTCTATAAACTATAGCTAATAATTTATAAAAATTAAACAATACTGTTGTCTTATATATTTTTTTCAGCAAAGCATTTTCTATGTAGGGCAAGTCTTCATCTAAGTAATTATCATCTCTTCTTATGTCATTTAACAAATTCTTTACAAATATATCTATATTATTGTTTTTCCTATATTCATTTCTATTTTTTCTATATATTTTTAAATATTTTTCATTGAATACAAATTTAAAACAATATGTCCATTCATTAATATTAAATTCGTTATCATACTTATTAAAATAATCTATTACATCATATATACTTCTTGTAGAATTGTATGTTTCATACATCAATTGTTCTGCATTTTCTCTGCATTTAACCTTTATTTTTCCATCTGGAAAATTAAGAATATATTCATTATTATCTATAGCACTTATCTTTTTTTTATCTATTAAAGGTAAATATACTACCATGCTATGTAATTTATCTTTACCTCTAAACATTAATACTTCTTGTAATATATAATTTATTTTGTCTTCTACGTCTATAATATCTTCATAATTAGAGGAAGTAGTTAAATAATTAATATCTATATCACTAAATAAGTTATTGGAGTTTCTTGCTAAACTACCACTTAATGTTATACAAAAATCAATATTATAAATATTTTTAAATATACAACCAAGTTCGTTAATCATTTCGATTATATAATCTCGATATTTTTTATTTAACATATTAAATTCTTCTATAGCGATATCATAAGCTTTAGATTCATAATATTCTCTTAATCCCAATATTTTATCTCTGTAAGAAGATATAAATTTATCTTTAATTATATTGTATTTTTCTAAATTCATATTATATAATTCCTTTTTATTTTATAAAATTAAGTTTTTTGACAAATTGTATATATATCTCAAATGAAGTTCTAATATCAATTACACTGCCTTGGCAAAGAGTTAGTAAAAATATTATCATATAGAAAATTATTCATATATGTTTTATAGTATTTTTAACAAGTTCACATTGTTCAACTTATACTTTTAAGTTTACAACTAAATCTTGTAAAATAAAATACTTTTTTTTATTTCTTGTCAACTTTATATGTGTGCCTTGGTAATATAACAACAATTACATATTTTATAAATTCATACAATTTCATTACTTTGCAGTTTCAAATATACATAATATTACTTTGTTTTTTCAATTCAATTTAATACTAGTGTATCACTAAGTTTAACTATAATAAACTTTCCTGTTTTTATTAAAAATCTATCGCTATTTTATTTTGTAATTTTTTCTATAAAGTAAGACTTTTTTCATTTTTTACATTACCATTATCTAGTAAGTAATTTTTATAAATTGAATCCAGAAAATATGATTTACTGCTTCATTTTATTCCTGTAATTATCTTAATTAAGTTATTTGTTTTTTTGACGCTTACGTCACTTTTTTTCAGTCTTTGTCTATTTTTTCCTAGTTATTTTTACTTACATTTAAAATAATACCCATACTTACCATACTGACTAGAAGGGATGATCCTCCATATGATAAAAATGGAAGTGTTACTCCTGTTACTGGAATCATTCCTATTACTACCATTAAGTTCATAATTGCCTGGAAAATAATTTGGAAGGTCATACCGATACATAAATATTTGGCAAATTGATCCTTACTGTTTAGTGCAATTTTTATTCCTCGCCATAGAATAATCGAAAATAATCCTACTACAATGAAAGCTCCTACTACTCCAAATTCTTCAGCAATAATTGAAAAAATAAAGTCTGTTTGTGGTTCTGGCAAATAAAAATGCTTTTGAATCGAGTTTAAGAAACCTGTTCCTAATAATCCACCCGGGCCTATGGCGTAAAGACTTTGAATGATTTGAAAACCAGTACCTAGGGCATCACTCCATGGATCAATAAATGAGGTGATTCTATCCATTCGATAAGGAGCAATAACAACTAATATTACTACTCCAATTACACCTACGATTCCCATACCTATAAAAAATTTCATGTTAACACCGGCAATAAACAGTAAGGCAATAATCGATACTACTAAAATTGCTCCTGTTCCCATGTCTGGTTGTAGCATAATAAGACCAAATAGAAAGAATAAAATACCTAGTATAGGAAATACTCCTTGTTTATAACTTTTTAAAAACTTGTTACTATTCGTTAAATATTTACTTGTAAATATAATCATTCCTAGTTTAGCAAATTCACTTGGTTGTATTCCTAACGATCCAATTCCAAACCAGGACCTACTACCGTTTCTGACACTACCTATTCCAGGAATTAATACTAAAATTAATAAAATTACACAGATAAGTAAAATAGTATTTGCTTTTTCATAATAAATCTTATAGTCTATTTTTGATACTATTAACATTATAAAAACACCAGCGAGAAAAAATATTAGTTGATACTTTAAGTAGTGAAAGCTATCATTGAATTTATATTCTGACCAGATACTTGATGCGGAATAAATCATAATAACACCAAAAATAGATAAGGTTATTACAGCTAAAAAAAGAATATAGTCTAGTCTTTTTTTCATAGCATCACCTTATTTAATTATATTAAAACAAATAAAAAAAAAGAACTTTTATCCAAGTAGATAATCAGTCTCTTTTTATGAAAAGTACTGCGATAGTTGTTATTAGTGATACTATTACATATATTACTATATTATAGATAAAACTTGCTATATTAAAACTTATGCTGTGATAGAAGAATACATATGTTCCCAAAAATATTATCACTCTAATTACTATGGTTATTAATAAAATTAATATTAATTTTTTGATAAAGTTTTTTATATATGATTCTCTTAATATTATATATTCAAAAGAACTATCTTGTTCATAGGAGAAGAAACTATAAGTTATATAAACATGGGAAGATATTTGAAACAATGTCCATATTATTTGAAGTGTACTTATATATTCTGGTACTCCTAATAGAATATTAAACTCTGTCAGAGTTTTCGTAAAGGCTGTTGTTATGATAAATAATATTATATATAAGCTAAGATATAGACCGAAAACTAATAGATATTGTTTTTTTACTAATTGATAAAAACTTAATAGATAATATAACATGATATGATTCCTTTTACTTTTCTTTGGTCACTGTACCTGCATCAAAATGATAAATTACATCTGATAGATTATCTAGATCCTCTTTGATATGAGTTGATATCATAATTAGTTTTCCTTTTTTTCTTTCTTCTTTTAATAACGAACTTATCTCTTTTACACTATTTTCTTCTATTCCATTAAATGGTTCATCTAAAATCATAATTTCCGGGTCTTCCATTAATACTTGGGCAATTCCTAGTTTTTGTTTCATTCCTAGAGAATATTCGCGATACTTTTTATCTTTTTCTTCATAGAGATTTACTTTTTTTAGAGCTTCTTCTATTTCTTCTTTTCCTATTTTATTTTGAATTTTTGCTAATAATTCTAAATTTTCATAGCCTGTTAATTCAGGAAAGAAATTTGGCTTTTCGATTAGTGCTCTCATATTTGGTACATAGAGATTATTTTTATTATAACTTTTCCCATCAAATAATACTTCACCTGTTGTTGGTTTATATAGTCCACATACTACTTTTAAAAATACACTTTTTCCTGAACCATTTCTACCATTTAATCCATAAATATGACCATTTGTTAATTCCATATTGATATCTTTTAACACCATATTTTTTCTAAATTGTTTACATAAGTTTTTTATTTCTATTTTCATATACGACTCCTTATTTATTTTTTTCACATTGAATTACAAATTTTTCTTTATTTTTATACGCTAAATATACAAGAGCAAAGGATATTAACACCATGCATAGATTTAACAATAATAATGTTCCTACTCCATATAAGTCATTCATACCAAATACGTTAATAATGTTAAATATCATTCCAAACTCACTGTGAAAAATCCTTTGGAAAATTATTACTTTTACTACTGTTTCTAAAAATATTTCAATTGCTAGATATAATACATATGATATGATGATGCAAGGAATAGTTTTTTGTTGCTTTCTCGCAACTAGTAGTGCGATATGTACAAAAATCATAGAATATAGAGTAACATTTATTAAGTATGCTATTACAAATAATACTGGGTGATAGATGATATTACTTTGCCACATGCCATGAGATTTTATAATTGCATATTCTGGATTTAATGATGTATTCATCATAATCGGTATCATCATGATTAAACTTAATAATGCTAATACCCAGATGTATTGATAAGCTGTTTTTAATAATTTCTTTAAAAATGAATGATAGCTTTCTCTGGAATTTGAATTTATTATTTGTTTATATTTTAACTTTTTACATACTTTTATCATTGTTGGAATTACTACTATTAAAAATGCAACTAAACCGATATACTGTACTTGCCAGGTCAAGGCATCTGCAAACACAGTATAAAAATCTAGTTCTACATCTTTATTTTTTATAGCTTCTTCACACCATTCTTTTTGGTTTGTTCCTTCCCTTTCACATTCTTTAATTAATTGTTGTTCTGCATTCACATATCCTTTATATTCTTGTAAGCTTTTATATCCTCCATTTAAGAAGATTATACTGACAATTACAATTATTACTATTATTAATATATTATTTTTTAAAAATCTTTTCATACTCTCACCTATCAATCAATTTCCTTTATTACTTATTTTTTTCACATTGAATTACAAATTTTTCTTTATTTTTATACGCTAAATATACAAGAGCAAAGGATATTAACATCATGCCTAGGTTTACCAGTAATAATGTTCCTACTCCATATAAGTCATTCATACCAAATACGTCGATGATATTCAATATCATTCCAAGTTCACTGTGAAATATTCCTCTTATAATGATTAGTCTTACTATTGTCTCTAGGAATAATTCGATTGCCAAGTAGAGGATATATGATATGAGGATACAAGGAATTGTCTTTTGTTGTTTTCTTGCAACTAGTAGTGTGATATGAATAAAAATCATAGAATATAGAGTAACATTTATTAAGTATGCTATTACAAATAATACTGGATGTTGCATAGTATTCGTTTCCCAGAAACTAGAATTATATGATATAGCGTATTCTGGATTCATTGTTGTATTCATCATAATCGGTATCATCATGATTAAACTTAATAATGCTAGTACCCAGATGTATTGATAAGCTGTTTTTAATAATTTTTTTAAAAATGAATGATAGCTTTCTCTGGAATTTGAATTTATTATTTGTTTATATTTTAATTTTTTACATACTTTTATCATTGTTGGTATTACAACTATTAAAAATGCAAAACAATAAATATTTCGTACATACATTGCTAAAGTTTCAGAATACAGTGTATAAAAATCAACATCTATTTCTTTTTGATTTAATACTAATCTACAAAGTTCAGCCTCATTTTCATCTTTATATTCTTCTGCTTTTTTACATTTTTTTACTAAGTTATTATGATACTGCTCAATTTTGTTTTGATTTTTTATTACTTTATAATCAGCATTTAAGAAGTTTATACTGACAACTATAATTATTACTATTATTAATATATTATTTTTTAAAAATCTTTTCATACTCTCACCTAGCAATATCTTGCTTTTTTCATTTTATTATTACTTTTTTTATAGGGTCAATATATCGATTAATACCCAGTCATAATCTTCTGTATTGTAGACTGTACCACAATATTCACATACTCCATTACTATTTACATTTACAGGTGCTCCACAACCAGGGCATACCTTAGCCATTCCTTCTACCAGAGCATTTTTCTTCTTTTGAAATGTTAATATGTGTTTTTTTTCTACTCTACGTTCCCTATTTCCGTATTTATACTCTTTCGTTGTTCTATCTATTATATAGTTTATATATCTAGAAATTAGTTCTACTTTTATTTCATAATACTTATCTTTTGCTTCTATTTCTACGATATAGGAGTCTTTTACATTTAATTCATCATATATTTCTATTTCATTGTCTTGTAATAGATGATTTATTTTTTCTGTTAGTTGGTGATATAGATTATCTCCTACTTTATGACTTACTCTTTTTAAATCTTCTGTCATAATAGAAGTCAATATCATAATATAAGTATTATCTACTTTGGCTAGAAATCCGCTTTCTGAAAAGCTTTTGTCTTTTGTTACTAATTCTTCTATTGTCATCTTTACTCTTTTTCTCCTTTTTCTTACTTATTTTAGATATTAGCGCTGGGCTTTTTTCTTCTTTTTACTTAATACCCAGTCTTTTGATATAGATGCTATTGTAGTAGAACAATATGGACAAATTTGAGAAGCTTGGTTTGTTAACTTGGCACCACAATTTGGACAGATATTTGTTCTTTTTTTATTACATACATAGACTAATTTATAATAGACAGAAATCTTTCTATATTTGTTACCTTTTATTACTTTTCCACCTTTTACAATATAGTCATAGAAAGAAGTTTGTAGCTCTATCGTTACTGATATTTGATTATTTTCTTCTTTTATCTTTGTAATCATAGAGTCTATATATTTAAAATCAGTCATAATATTTTGTCTATTTTTCATTTTTAGTACTTGTAGTTGCATTTTATATTGATTGTATAATTCGTCTGTTACTTTGGTTCTTAATTTCTTATAATCAAAATTCATCCAGGCATTTTGAATGTCTACAAAGTCTTGATATCTTGCGGAGGAGAAGTTGTCTTTGTTGTAATTTGGAAGATATTCTTTTATTTTTTCTACTGGTAGTTCTTTACTATGATTTAATTTCTTTAGTTTTCCTGGTTTAAATATACTGATACTTTTTATCGTACTTATTATTACTATCAAAGCAATTAAGGGAAAGGCCAAAATAAATAAACCTATTGCTAGTGCGACAAAAACTAGAACAATTTGGAGAAAGCCACCTTGAAAAAGATAAGTGAAAGCTTCCGTATAATCTTTTATTGTCGTAGGTTTATTTGAGGTAGAGGTTTCTGAGATATCGTCACTACTAGAGATTGAATTATCTCTATCAAAACTGCTACTTGAACTACTACTGGAGCTTTTATTGCTATTTGAGCTAGAGTCATAGTTAGAATCAAAGTCTGAGTCTGCTTGTACTACTGGTATTACTAGAGTTATTGCCAGTATTAATATAGTTATTAGAATACGAGCGTTTCTTTTCTTTCTATTCATTATGACACCTACTTCTTACCATACTATGAAAATATTATACCATTAAAAATAGAATTTAAAAAAGATGTATCGTTTGTTTACCAGGATAAAATCATAAACATTACATTTTAGAACTCTTTATGAGTTCTATTATTTTTTTCTTATCTAACAATGTTAATATTTTATAAAATTCATCTTCAAAATTCATACATAATTGTAATCTTATATTTTTAAGACTTAATTTATATAGTGGTTGTGCCATTTTTAAAATATTTAATCCTAGTTTTCTTAAGATATTTAGATTCTTTTGAGCTGTTTTTTCACTCGTTAAATTTCTATCCTCTTTAAACGTTACATCTAAGTGCCAATGTAAATTATTTTCTATTTCCCACTCACTTCTTACTGCTTGGGCAAAGTCTTTTAGTTCACTATCATATAAACTCGTAATATAGTATCTTATTTCTTGTTTTTCTTCTCCCGTTATTAAATCAGATATTGTTTTTTCTACAACTCCAATTGATGTTAATTTTCGCCATTTATTCTTATTACTAATCCATTCTATATCTGATATTAAATAATAGTCTCTTATTTCTACTTGGCTATGTGATTTTTCTTTTTCACTATAATAATTTGATCTCTTTTTTAACTCATCACTATCAAAATATGCCTTTAAATCCTCATATAAATTTCCTTGATTCGCTTTAACTGGGGCTACATAATCTCCTTTGTTTTTCACTATATATTGGATTGTCTTTTCTTGGGTATTTAGTGCATCAAAAGTAATTATGGTATTCTCTAAATTTAGCCTACTTAATAACTTTGGACCAGTTGGAATTTCATTTGTTTTTTCTTCTATAAACTCTGTAGCTAAAGTCATATCATATTTACTACTATAGGCACTCATTGCTTGTATATTATCTATTTTTCCGTTAATTGAG
>CASEGV010000037.1:0-29233 GCA_949287595.1 uncultured Mycoplasmatota bacterium | reverse complement strand
ATACAAAAAAAGAAATTGATTAATATCAATTCCTTAAGTGTAACATTTTTCCTGAATATTTAATATTAAAAGTGTAACATTTTCGATGAATAGTCACAGAAAAATATAAAAAAAATAACTTATGATTGACAAAAATGTGATATTATTATTATAATAATGTAGATTTATGTCTGGAGGTGGAAGAAGATGAAAAGAACATATCAACCAAATAATCGTAAAAAATCAAAAAAATTAGGTTTTTTCGCACGTAAGAAAACAAATATATTAAATCGTCGTCGTCGCAAAGGTCGTAAAAGTCTTTGTAAATAATTTACCGCTGCCTAAAACAGTGGTTTTTTACTTATGAAAAGGTGATTACATGAAAAAAAAGTTTATAGTAAAACATCAATATGATTTTGATAGAATAATAAAAACAGGCTACAGAAACAAAAACGACATATTTATAGTATATTCCATGCAAAATAATCTAAATTATGCAAGATACGGAATTTCAGTAGGCAAAAAATTAGGAAATGCTGTATATAGAAATAGAAAAAAAAGACAAATACGTTCTATCATAGATAATTTCGAAAAAGACTATGTAAACAACAAAGATTATATTATAATATTAAGAGAGAAGGGAAAAAATTTAGACTATCAAACACTAAATCAAAAGTTAAAGTCCCTTATAATGAAAGAAAGGACGAAAAATGAAAAAGCAAAATAAACTGAAAATTGTAGTAATATTATTTTTACTATTAATAACAACAGGATGTACGACAACATTAGTAAATGACGATAAACAACCAGTAAAAAATGAAAAAACAGGTCAAAATTTAACAGCAAATATTATCTGTCAACCAACAAATAAAGAAAATATAAAATTATATAAAGAAAATGGAGTTAAAGTTGATAAACTACCAACTTGTGATGAATTTAAAATAACATCTGGAAAATATGAAGGTCTTTGGACAAGTATTTTTGTAAAACCATTAGCTTTTGTTTTATTATGGTTAGGTAGACTAGTAGGAAATTACGCTGTATCATTAATCATTATTAGTATTATTATTAGATTAATTGCATTTCCAATAACAAGAAAAACTGCATTACAATCTGAATTAATGAAAAAAGCACAACCAGAAATTGAAAAGATTACTAATAAATATAAAGATAGACAAGATCAAGAATCTATGATGAGACAAAGTCAAGAAATGATGATGGTATATAAAAAATATAATATAAGCCCAATGTCAGGATGTATATTTGCAATGTTACAATTACCATTATGTATTGCTTTCTTCGAAGCAGTACAAAGAACACCTGCAATATTTGAAGATAAATTTTTAGGTATGCAATTAGGAACAACTCCTATGATTGGAGTGTCATCATCAACATTTATAGCTTATATTATTTTAATGTTATTAATTGCTGCTACCACATTCTATTCATTTAAAATGAATTTAACAGGAAATACTACAGATCCAAGTATGAAAATGATGCCAATCATGATGAGCGGAATTATTATAATAACAGCATTATTCATGCCATCTGCATTAGGAATTTACTGGGTAACATCCAACTTATTAACAATTATTCAAAATATTGTAGTAAAAAGGAGTAAGGAAGTACATGGAAAAGCATAGATTTGTAGGAAAAACAAAAGAAGATGCCATAGAAAATGCCAAAATAGGCTTACAAGAATTAGAAGAAAATCTAATTATAAAAGAAACAGAAGTTCAAAAAGGTGGACTATTTAAAAGTAAAAAAGTAGAAATAGAAGTAATAGAAAAAAGAGAAGTAGTAAAAGAAATTAAAAATTACTTATCAAAATTACTTAAAGATTTAGGGTTTACCGCTAATATTGAAGTAAAAACCAAAGATAATATTCCAACTTATACGATTTATTCTGACAATGATGCATTACTAATTGGGAAAAATGGTAAAAATCTTCAAGCCTTATCTACAGTGGTAAGTCAATATATAAAAAAGGAAATAGGGGAGTCTTATAAATTTTTAATAGATATTAACTCATATAAAGAAAAGCATGAAAAACAATTAGTAAGACTTGCTAAAAATGTTGCCAAAGAAGTAGCAACAACCAAAATAGAAGCTAAAATGGATTCTATGAATTCCTATGAAAGAAGAATTATACATAACGCTTTAGCAAACAACAAAAAGGTATATACAGAAAGTGAAGGAGAAGAACCAAATCGTTATGTAGTAATAAAACCAAAGGAAGATGAATAAATCTTCTTTTTTTAATTTAATGAAAAGAATTTAAAATAATGTGCTATAATATACGAAGAAAAAGGGAAGTGAGACCATGAATGATACTATTGTAGCGATTTCAACAGCACTAGGTGTTGGGGCGATTTCTATTGTAAGATTAAGTGGAAATGAGGCAATAGAAATTGTAAATAACTGTTTTAAGGGTAAAGATTTGACAAAAGTAGAAAGTCATACTATTAATTACGGCCACATTATAGATAATGATGAAGTAATTGATGAAGTATTAGTATCTATTATGAAAGCTCCAAAAACATATACAACAGAAGATGTAGTAGAAATTAACTGTCATGGAGGAATCATATCAACAAAACGTATTCTAGAGACAATGTTAACACATGGAGCAAGATTAGCAGAACCTGGAGAATTTACAAAACGTGCCTTTCTAAATGGAAGAATTGATTTAGTAAAAAGTGAAGCAGTGATGGATATCATTGATAGTAAAAGTGAAGAAGCTAATAAATTAGCACTATCACAACTTACGGGAACAACATCAAATATGATTAAAAAATTTAGAGATAAATTAAAACAATTATTAGCAAGCATCGAAGTAAATATTGATTATCCGGAATACTATGATATAGAAGTAGTAACAAAAGAAAAAATAGAAAAAGAATTAAAAGAAATGAAAGAAGATTTAAAGAAAGTAATTAAAGAATCTAAAAACTCAACATTAATTAAAGAAGGAATAAAAACAGTAATTATCGGACGTCCTAATGTAGGAAAAAGTAGTATTTTAAATAAATTACTAGAGCAAGAAAAAGCAATTGTTACAGATATTGCTGGCACAACACGTGATATTGTAGAAGGAGAAATATATCTAGATGGTATTTTATTAAATATTATAGATACTGCAGGAATTCGCTCAACAGAAGATATAGTTGAAAAATTAGGAGTAGAAAAAAGCCTATCTATGATAGATGATGCCGATTTAGTAATCGTTGTATTAAATAATAATGAAAGTCTAACAAAAGAAGATGAAGAAATATTAGAAAAGACCAACGATAAAGAAAGAATTATCGTAATAAATAAAAATGATTTAGAAAAGAAAATAAATATTGATTCTAAAGAGTTGAAAAATATAGTATATACAAATACAAATACTACAGAAGGAATCAAAGCATTAAAAGAAAAAATAATTGAATTATTTCAATTAGAAAATATTAAGTCCAAAGACTATACATATCTAACAAATGCAAGACAAATATCTCTAGCAAAGAAAGCATATCAAAGTTTACATGATGCCGAAGAAGGATTAAAAAATGACTTACCAATAGATATGATAGAAATTGATTTAAAAGAAACTTTTGATTTATTAGGAGAAATTATAGGAGAAACCTATAGTGAAGAAATACTAGATCATTTATTTGCAAACTTTTGTGTAGGGAAATAAGGTGATAAAATGAAATATGAAATAATCGTCGTAGGAGGAGGTCATGCAGGTTGTGAAGCAGCGTTAGCATCTGCAAGACTAGGCCATAAGACACTATTAATAACATCAAATATAAATAACATAGCGGATATGCCATGTAATCCATCTATCGGAGGGCCTGCAAAAGGTATCGTAGTTAGAGAAATCGATGCTTTAGGTGGAGAAATGGGAAAAAATGCTGATAAGGCAGCTCTTCAAACAAAAATGCTAAATACTAAAAAAGGACCTGCTGTACAAGCGCTACGTTTTCAAGCAGATAAAATTATTTATCCGAAAGAAATGTTAAAAACTCTAAATTCTACTGAAAATCTTGAAATAAAAGAAGCAATGGTCGAAAAACTACTGGTAAAAGAGAAAAAAATACAAGGTGTAGAACTAGAAAATGGAGAAAAAATATTAGCTAGTGCTGTAATTTTGACAACAGGAACCTATCTAAAAGCTGTAGTTTTAACAGGGGCAAATCGTAAACCTTCTGGTCCACACGGAGAAAAAGAGTCAAAATTTTTAAGTGACAGTTTAAAAGACCTTGGTTTTACTATTAAACGTTTAAAGACAGGAACGCCACAAAGAATAGATAAAAACTCTATTGATTATAGTAAAACAAAAGAAGAAAAAGGAGATGCTATTACTCATACTTTCTCTTTTGACAATATAATTTATCGAAAACCAGAAGACCAAATTTCTTGTCATTTAATTTATACAACAGAAAAAACACATGAAATAATAAAAGAACATTTAAAAGAATCCAGTATGTATGGAGGATATGTAGAAGGAATCGGTCCAAGATACTGTCCTTCTATAGAAGATAAAGTAGTAAGATTTAGTGATAAAGAGCGTCATCAACTATTCTTAGAACCAGAGAGCCTTTATTATGATGATATATATCTACAAGGATTTTCTACTAGTATGCCAAATGAAATTCAAGATTTAATGGTACACAGTCTTCCAGGATTAGAACACGCTAAAATATTAAAATATGGTTATGCCATAGAGTATGATGCAATTGATTCAATGCAACTAAAAAGGTCTCTAGAAACTAAATTAGTGGAGAATCTATATACTGCTGGACAAATAAATGGAACTAGTGGATATGAAGAAGCAGCAGGTCAAGGATTAATTGCTGGTATAAATGCCTCTTTAAAACTAGAAGGAAGAGAACCCTTAATATTAAAAAGAAATGAATCTTATATCGGTGTATTAATTGATGATTTGGTAACCAAAGGAGTAAAAGATCCCTATAGACTTTTAACATCTCGTGCAGAATACAGATTATTACTAAGAAATGATAATGCTGATCTAAGATTAAGAGACTATGGTTATCAGGTAGGGTTAATTAATGAAGAAAAATATAAACAATTTTGTAATAAAAAAGAAAATATAAAAGAATTAGAAGAGTTATTAAAATCAACAAGAATAACGCCAAAAAAAGAAATCAATGAATATATAGAAACAATTCCTTCCACACCTTTAAAAGATGGAATATCACTATATGATTTCTTAAAAAGACCAGAGATAACATTAGAAAATATTAAACATTTTATAGAACTGAATTATACAAAGGAAGAATTAGAACAAGTAGAAATTAATGCTAAATATGAAGGTTATATCAAAAAAGCCAATAAAGAAGCAGAAAAAATGTTATCTCTAGAAGAAAAAAAGATTCCAGAAGATATTAATTATGATACAATTCCTAATTTAGCTAGTGAAGCAAGACAAAAATTAAGAGAAGTAAGACCAACAACAATAGGTCAAGCATCAAGAATCAGCGGAGTAAATCCTGCCGATATATCTATACTAATGGTATATCTAAGAAGGAATGCCTAAATGACAGAAAAAGAATTTATAGAAGAAGTACAAAAATTAGGAATAATGCCAACCAAAGAACAATTGCAACAACTAGAGAAATTTTATCAATTATTAATAGAATGGAATCAAAAAATTAATTTAACAAGAATAACAGAAAAGGAAGATGTTTACTTAAAACATTTTTATGATAGTCTAACAATAGTAAAAGAAATAGACCTTTCAAAAGTAGATACCCTATGTGATGTTGGAACAGGAGCTGGATTTCCAGGTATTGTATTAAAAATATTTTACCCTAATTTAAAAATAACTTTGCTTGATTCTCTTCTAAAAAGAGTAAATTATTTAAATGAAATAATAAAAGAATTAAAATTAAAAGACATAAAAGCGATTCACACAAGAGGAGAAGAGTATCATGAGACTTTTGATGTAGTAACAGCCCGTGCCGTAGCTAACATAGAAAAACTACTAAAATATACCATGCATTTAGTAAATAAAAACGGAAAATTGGTAGCTATGAAAGGAAATATAGATGAAGAACTAACCGAAGAAGTAAAGAAAAAAATTAGTAAAAAATATAAAATAATAAAAATAAATAAGTTTTTATTACCAAAAGAAAATAGTAATCGTAGCTTAATAGTAATAGAGAACAGATAGTAAAAGAACTACAAAAAAAATCTATATAACCGAAAATATATAGAAAGAAAAAACAAGTAGTTCTTTTTCTTATGAACTTATTCTTGAAAGCATAAAGAAAATAGTCTATAATGATACTATAGGAATACTAGAAAGAATAAAGTGAGGGATGAAAATGAATCAAGAACAAAAAGATGAAATTGTTTATCTATACTTAGATGATATAATACCAAATAGATTTCAACCTCGCGAAGTCTTTGATGAAAGAGCATTAAAAGAACTTGCTGTATCAATAAAAGAACATGGTGTAATACAACCTATCATTGTACGAAATGTCAACGGAAAATATGAAATAATTGCAGGAGAGCGAAGATATAAAGCATCTGCCATGGCAGGACTTACTAAAATACCAGCAATCATTAGAAACTTAGATGATAAAGAAAGTTCAAAAGTAGCATTGTTAGAAAACCTTCAAAGAAGGAACTTAAATCCCATAGAAGAAGCTAGAACTTATCAAAAAATATTAGAAATAGATCAAATGACACAAGAAGAATTAGCCAAAACCATGGGAAAAAGTCAGTCAGCAGTAGCTAACAAAATTAGACTATTAGGCCTTTCTGATGAAGTACAAACAGCGTTATTAAAAGAGCAAATTTCAGAACGACATGCTAGAACTTTATTGAATATCCCAGATAAGAAAAAGCAAAATGAAATGCTAAAAAGAGTAATTAATGAAAAAATGACGGTTCGTCAATTAGAACAAGAAATAAAAGATATGTATCCTAAAGAGAAAGGAGAACCCATGAATAATCAAGCTATGAATATGTCATCTAGTCCCATAACATCAACTTCATTTGTAAATAGTAGTCCATTAATACCAACAGCATCTCTCCCAGAAGATACTTCAGATTATGGAAAAATAAAAATAGCACCGCCAGATGGAGAAAATGCTGAAGACCACACTCCTCGCTTTATCAATTATGGAGAAATAAAAGATGATGACGATGATGATCAAGATAATAATCCAATAGGAGGATTTAATCCAAATAGTAGTCAGCAACTACCAAATATAAATGAAATAAAAGCAAATGCAATGGATATTAACGCACCAAGTTCAAAACCAAGTGCAGATTTAGATAGTCTATTGCATCTAAACTCTGCTCCAATACCATCTTCACAAAATCCAGAACATGAAAACTTTAGATTTATAACACCAGCCGAGGAAATTGTAAAGACAGATGGTAATAAAGAAAATCAAGTAAAAAATGAAGATTACTTTAAAACTCCAGATTTAATTCCTGTAGATTTACCTTCAGAAGTACAAACAAAAAATACAAATACAGTTTCATTAGATGAAATAGAAGGTAATCCACTATTATCTTTAACTAAATCAAATGTTAATCCAAATTCACGTAGAGAAAAGCCAAATCAAGCAATGAATACCAATTCTAATTTAAATACCACATTATTTGGTGAAGTAAAACGTCCGGAATTAAAAACTAAGAAGAATGAACAATTTACAGTTCAAAAATCAATAGATATGGTAAGGAATTTAGTAGATGAACTAAATCGTCATGGAGTAAAAGCAGATATTGATGAGATGAATTTTGCAAAATCATATCAAATTATCATAAAATTAGACAAAACAGCAGAACAATAAAGTAGATAGTGAAGATAATTTAGTCTCTTCAAAAAATCTACTTTTTTTGCGAAAAGCATTTAAAAAACACTATTTATTTGATACAATATATTAGTAAAAATGGAAACAGGTGATAAATATGGGAAAGGTGATATCATTAGTAAATCAAAAAGGTGGAGTAGGAAAAACCACAACTAGTATCAATCTTTCTGCATCATTAGCAGTATTAGGAAAAAAAGTATTATTAATCGATTTAGATCCTCAAGGTAATACAACTACAGGTGTTGGAATTAACAAAGGAGATATAGAACGTAGTGTTTACGATGTTTTAATTGGAGAGTGTAAAATAGAAGAAGCTATGATTAAAACAAAATATAAAAACTTATATGTTTTACCAGCAACAATTAATTTAGCCGGTCTAGATATAGAATTAGTAGAAAAAAGCAAACAAGAATCAGGTTTCTTAAAGGGAGAACAATTAAAGATTCATTTATTAGATATAAGAAATAGTTTTGATTATATAATTATCGATTGTCCACCATCATTAGGAATTATAACAACAAATGCCCTAACAGCCTCTAATTCTGTAATTATTCCAGTACAATGTGAATTCTTTGCACTAGAAGGAATCACACAATTATTAAAAACAATTATGTTAGCCCAGAAAAGTCTAAACCCAACACTAGATATTGAAGGTGTACTATTAACAATGTTAGATTCTAGAACTAATTTAGGATTCGAAGTAGTAGATGATATTAGAAAGTTCTTTAAAGAAAAAGTATACAACACAATTATTCCAAGATTAGTAAGGTTAACTGAAGCTCCATCTCACGGAGAACCAATTATAGCATATGACCCTAAAAGTCGTGGAAGTGAAGCTTATTTAAACCTAGCAAAGGAAGTGATTGAAAGAAATGGAAAATAATAAAAGAAGAGCCTTAGGAAGAGGATTAGAAGAATTATTTTATAACGAACCAATTGCTTATGATAAAATGGAAGAAAAAATTCTAACAGAAACACCAAAAGAAGAAATAATAAAGGTAAAATTAGATGATCTTAGAAGCAATCCTTACCAGCCAAGACAAGTATTTAATGAAGAAGCCTTACAAGAATTAGCTGATTCAATAAAAGAACATGGTGTATTTCAACCTATAATTATAAAAAAAAGTATCAAAGGATATGAAATTATAGCCGGAGAGCGTCGTGTAAAAGCTTCCAAATTAGCGGGATTAGATGAAATACCAGCAATTGTTAGAGATTTTTCTGACGAAGAGATGATGGAAATTGCTCTTCTAGAAAATCTACAAAGAGAGAACTTAAATCCAATGGAAGAGTCTCGTGCTTATAAGAAATTAATAGAGACACTAAATATAACACAAGAAGAATTAGCAAAAAAATTAGGTAAGAGTAGAAGTTATATTACAAATATGATAGGGTTACAAAATCTACCTTCATCAATCCAAACAATGATTTCTGATAATAAAATGAGCATGGGACATGCCAGAGTTCTAAGTAAGCTAGAAAATGAAGACCAACAAAAAGAATTAGCAGATAAAATAACAACAGAAGGCATTAGTGTTAGAGAATTGGAAAATATGACTCAATCTAATGAAAAATTTGCCAGAACACATCAAATTCAAAAACACACACCAAAGACAAATGAATATCAATATTTAGAAGAAGAGTTATGTGATAAATTAGGAACCAAAGTAAAAATTAAAACTAATAAAATAGAAATTAGCTTTGTAAATGGAAATGACCTAAATCGCCTACTAGAAATAATGAATCTAGAGACAAGGAGGTAATCCTAATTGAAAATATTTGACGTGATACAAATAGATGTTAAACATATCATTTATCCAATAATATATATCATTCTTGGAATTGTTTGTTATAGAATATCAAAAAAAGTAATTAATCATGCTTTATTAAAAACACCAAGATTAAAAGGACATCAAAAGCAACGTGCTAATACGATAAGAATTGTCATACTGAATATCATAAAATATATAATAGGAGCCCTAGTAATATTAGCAATATTAGCTAATTTTGGAATCAATGTAAAATCTATTGTTGCAGGACTTGGTATTACTACAGCAATTATCGGACTAGCTTTCCAAGATCTAGCCAAAGACTTCATTGCTGGAATTTCAATCATTACTGAAAACCAGTTTGAAGTAGGAGATACAATTGAATATGACGGATTCATGGGAGAAGTAGTTTTTTTAGGCTTAAAAACAACTAGGATTAGAAACTATAAAGGAGCAACAAAAATTATTGCTAATCATAAGTTAGATACTGTAATTAATTATAGTCTACATGATTCACTAGCCGTTGTTGATCTTGGAATTTCTTATGAAGAAGATCCATCAAAAGTAACACAAGCCTTAGAAGAAATTAAAAAAGAACTAGAAGGAAAAATTCCAAATGCAACCGGAGAACTTCAAGTATGGGGATTAGATGAATTTGATGAATCTAATATGAAATATAGGATTGCAATAGAAACAAAACCTAATGAACAATATGGTGCTCAAAGATTTTTGCGTAGTGAATTTAAAAAAGGACTTGATAAAAGGAATATAAAAGTATCATATCCACAGATAGAGGTGCATAATGGAAAATAATAAATACTCAGTCGGGACAAAAGTTATTATGAAAAAACAACATCCCTGTGGTGCAAATGAATGGGAAATTACTAGAGTAGGTGCAGATATAAAAATAAAATGTCTCAATTGTGGAAGAACAGTATTAATACCAAGAATTGAATTTAATAAAAAGTTAAAGAAGATTATATCTCAGGAAGGATAAAAATATGACGGAAAAAAGAAAATTAAAACTAAAAAAATTTTATTTTCATCCAATTACTGTATTTTTATGTTTAATCATATTAACAATGGTAGCTAGTGGAATATTATCTGCTTTAGAAATGCAAGCGACTTATAATATTGTAAATCCGAATACAAATGAATTAGAGCCAACATTAGTAGCAGTAGAAAACTTACTCAGTTTTGATGGGATGAAATTTATTATAGGTAATGCAACAACTAATTTTATTAGTTTTGCTCCTTTAGGGACACTATTATTAGCTTTAATAGGAATTACAATTGCAGAAGCAACAGGTTTAATAGAAACATTAACAAAAAGATATTTTTCAAAGATGCCAAAAGGATTATTTACCTTTCTAATCATCTTTATTGCAACAATATCATCTCTAATTAATGAAGTTGGTTATGCAATATTAATTCCTTTAGCCGCTTTAATTTATTTTATGAATGGTAGGAATCCACTACTAGGAATTATAACAGCTTTTTGCGGGGTAGCATTTGGTTATGGAGTAACCATCTTTGTAGGATCTATGGAAATATCTTTAATGGACTACACAAAAACTGCATCATGGTTAATTGACGATGGAATGCATATATCATTAACATCCAACTTGTTTTTTATAGCCGCAACTTCTGTACTAATATCTATCATAGGAACATTTATTATTGAAAAAATAATAGCTCCGAAATTAGGAAAATATAAAAAAGAAGAAGAATTTGCAAAAACAGAGCAATATAGGGTAATTGATTTACAAGAAGAAGAGCAAAAGAAAATAGAGAAAGAAAAATACGAAAAAAGGGGATTAAGATTTGCTTTAATTACCTGCATTATAGTATTGCTTGCCTTTATCTATATGCTAATTCCAGATTTACCATACTCTGGAATGTTATTAGACATGACCGAAAAAACGTATTTAAATCAATTATTCGGTGATACCTCATATTTCCAATCTGGATTTACATATTTAGTAACGCTATTATTAGTTATTACCGGTTTAGCTTACGGTTTTGGTGCAAAAACAATAAAAAATGATAAAGTATTAATAGAAGAAGTAGGAAAGAAATTCAGTAAAACAGGATATATATTTGTCTTAATATTTGTAGTATCTCAATTCATTGCAGTATTTAAAGAAACAAATATCGATATTGTCATAACTGCATGGTTAGCTAGCGCACTTGAATATTTAGAGTTTAGCGGTATTCCATTAATAGTAATAACGTTAATTATTATTGCAATTGCCAACCTATTTCTTACAAATCCTGCAACGAAGTGGATGATTTTTGCCCCAATTGTAGTACCAATGTTTATGCAAGCAAATATCTCTCCACAATTTGCACAAATTGTAATGAGAATAGGAAACTCTATGACAAATGGATATACTCCAGTATTAGCATCGTTTGTAATTTATATTGGTTACTTAAATATATATAATTTAAATAAAACAAAACCTATTACGATAAGAAAATCCTTAAGAATGATAACACCATATTTTTTAATTATTTCAGCAGCTTGGATATTGATAGTAGTAGGATGGTATATTACTGGTCTACCAATAGGCCCAGGTGTATACCCTACACTATAACACCATATGGTGTTTTTTTCTTGAAAAAATAAATAAATAATATATAATAAGAAACGAGAAAATAAGGTAAAAAAGTAATAAATATATGAACAAATTACAAAATAAAATATATTTTAAAGAACTTTATTAGCTCTATACTCAATAACAAAAAGTATTAGAAGAAAAATTACTATATACGAGATTTCTAATGTCCATAGGAGACAAAAACGAATTTAATATGCTATAATAATGAAAGAAAAGAGGTAGATATTATGAGTTTAACAGCAGGAATAGTAGGATTACCTAATGTAGGAAAATCAACACTTTTTAATGCAATTACAAATCAAAAAATATTAGCAGAAAATTATCCATTCGCAACAATTGAACCTAATGTAGGAGTTGTAACAGTACCAGATGCTAGAATGGATAAATTAAAAAGTATGTATGAACCAGATAGATTTATCCCAACAGCATACGAATTTACAGATATCGCAGGACTAGTAAAAGGTGCATCCCAAGGAGAAGGACTAGGAAATAAGTTTTTATCACACATTAGAGAAGTTGATGCCATCGTAGAAGTAGTACGTTGCTTTGATGATGGAAAAATAATCCATGTAGATGGAAATATTGATCCGATACGAGATATAGAAACAATTAACCTGGAACTAGCAATTGCAGATTTAGATGTAATAAACAATAGATTAGAAAGAGTTGCTAAAAAAGCAAGAACAACTAAAAATAAAGATGATATAACAGAAGTAGAAGCTTTAGAAAAAGCCAAGAAAGCCTTAGAAGAAAACAAAGCATTAAGACAAGTAGACTTTACAGAAGATGAAAAAAAATTATTAAAGTCATATAGCTTTTTAACAATAAAACCAATCATCTATTTAGCAAACATTAAAGAAAGTGAATTAGGAAATCCTGATAATGAATATGTACAACAGGTAAAAGAATACGCTGCTAAAGAAAATGCAGAAGTAGTAAGCCTATGTGCTAAAGTAGAAGAAGACCTAAGTGAACTAACAAAGGAAGAAAAGCAAGAAATGCTAGAAGCTTTAGGACTAGAAGAATCAGGATTAGACAAGTTAATTCAAGCAACATATGACATTCTAGGACTAGCAACTTATTTTACAGTAGGAAAAGACGAAGTAAGAGCTTGGACCTTTAAAAAAGGAATGAATGCAAAACAATGTGCAGGAATTATTCATACAGATTTTGAAAAAGGATTTATTCGTGCTGAAGTAATCTCTTATGATGATTTAATAAAATACGGAAGTGAATTAAAAGTAAAAGAAGCTGGACGTGCTAGATTAGAAGGAAAAGACTATATCATGCAAGATGGAGACATATGTCATTTTAGATTTAATGTCTAAGATAAATATCAAAATTTATATAATAGAAGAGGGAACATGGCAATAAATGAAACATAAAAAATACAAATTAATTATTTTTGAAACAAATAGAAAAGAAGGATGTATGTCTCTTGCTAAAAAATTTTATCCTGCAACGTATAGCGAAGAAAATCGAAAAAGATCTTTAAAAACAGTAAAAGATAAAATAGGAAAGAAGTATAATTTTAATGGCAATCATATTCTCCAACCAAAACAAAAAGATGTAGAATTTAAAGAAGACTACCCTGATGGAAAATATGTAAGAATAACAGAAGATTATCTTAAGAAAGAAGACTACTGGGATGAAGAAATAATTTGTGATATTTTACTAATAGATACAAAGTTTCCCAATATCGCAATTGGACACAGAATGGCCGATTGTCCAGTAATTATTGTTGAAGATAGAAAAAATCAAATCGTTGCAGTATCACATTGTGGATCAAGTCAGATTAATAGAGAAGTACCGAAATGGACAATCAAAGCACTAAAAAAAGAGTGCAATAGTAACGTAGAAGATATTTATGTTTATATAGGAAGTTGTATTAAAAAAGATAGCTATCAATATGACAGATATCCTACCTGGGCGACCAAAAAAGAAATTTGGAAAAATAGTATTATAGAAAAAGCCAATATATTTTATATAGACTTACCAAACGCTATAATACAACAACTAAATAGTGAAGGAATAATAAATAGTCATATAACGATAAGCCCTATTGACACATATCGTGATAAAGATTATTATTCTCATACAGAAGAAGTAAAAAATCCAAGTTGTGAGATAGGGCAAAACTTTGTAGGATGCCTCTATCAAGAAATAGAAAGTGAGTAACAAGCTTGTAACTCACTTTTTAAATTTCACAAATTTCTAACATAAAATTCACGATATTTTAACAAAACATACATAGAATGAAACAAAGGAGGCATCCATGAAAAGAATAGCCTATTTTGATAATACAAAAGGAATATTAATTATATTCATAATATTAGCACATGTATTAAGTCTATGTTCAAAATATTATAACTATAGTGATGATTTTTTTAAATTTGCAGCACTTTTTATGTTACAATGTTTCTTTTTTATATCGGCTTATTTTCAATCTAAGAGTAAAACACCTAAAACAAAACGAATATTAAATTTATTAAAAATATACCTATTATGGCAAACTTTAATAACAATATATTATGCTTTTGTTTTACAAATCATAGATTTTAATCTAAATTATCTAATACCAAGATATACACTATGGTTTTTAATTACAATGATTTTTTATAATATGTCAGAATGGATATTAGAAAAAGTAAATTATAAAATAATCATTCCAATATCAATAATAATAGGATTAGTAGTAGGATTTATTCCCATAATAAGCGCAACGCTATCACTATCAAGAACTTTTGTATTTTTCCCATTTTATGTCATAGGATATTATGCTAAAGACTTAAATCTATTATCGAAAATAAAAAGCAAACAAGTAAAAACAGTAACTATCATCTTATCAATAATAATATTAATGGTCATTCTAAAGTATAATAGTATTTTATCTATTAAAATTTTAAAAGGAAAGTACAGTTACTTTGATATAGATAATGTAAACATAATATTAGCCTGTGGACAGCGACTACTATTTTATATAGTAAGTATAATTGTTAGTATTGCATTTTTAAACTTAGTCCCTAAACAAGAAACTATATTAACAACATTAGGTAGAAATACATTGTATATTTATTTAACTCAGGGCATGATTTTAAAGACTTTTGTAACCGAGAAAATCTTACTAGATAATACAATAGTAGGAACATTACTTTTATTTTTATGTGCATTTATTCTTACAATTATAGTGACAAGAATAATAAATAAAGTAAAAAACTATAAAAAATATAAATTGGAGGTAATACATGGATAACAAATTCAAAGATTTTAAAAAAGAATTAAATAGAGTATATCGCAAAAATAAAATATATAAGGAAAAGATGCAAAAGCAAGACATTACGCCAGAAGATATCAATTCCTGGGAAGATATTAAAAAGCTACCTTTAACAACCAAACAAGATTTACTAAAGGACTATCCAAATGGTTGGAATTGTGTTCCGCCATCAAAAATAAAGATGTATCATTCCTCAAGTGGAACGACAGGAAAACCATTAATTGTAGGATTAACAGAAAAAGATATAGAGTTTAGAAAAGAAATCATCAAAGCAGATGCTAAAAAAGCAGGTATTACACCAGAAGATACAGTAGAGATATGTTATGGATTTGGAATGTTTACAGGTGGATTTAGTTTTTATGAAGGCTTAAAAGATTTAGGATGTAAAATAATCCCTACAGGTACAATGTCAACAGAGATGCAATTATTTTATATGCAAAAACTACAAGCTACCGTATTACTATCTAGTCCATCACATATAATGCATCTATATGAAAAAGCCAAAGAATTAAAAATAGACGTGAAAAAGCTTCCGATTAGAATTATTAGAGTAGGTAGTGAATTATTAACAGAGACGATGCGAAAAAAGATAAAAGAGTCCTGGGGAGAAAATGTTAATGTAACACAAGATTATGGAATGACAGAAACATTAGGACCTGGTTTAGGAATGGAATGTATTTACGAAAATGGAATGCATCTAAATCCAAATTATTATTTTGAATTAATAGATCCAATAACCAAATTACCTACAGAAAATGAGATAGGAGAATTAGTAGTAACAACAATTTATAATGAATGTTTTCCAATAATAAGGTATGCAACAAGTGATTTAGTAAAAGTAAGTAAAGAGAAATGCACATGTGGTTCAACAAGTCCAAGAATAGTAAAATTCTTAGGAAGAACAGATGATATGTTAAAAGTAAAAGGTGTAAAAATATTTGTAAGTCAAATAGAAGATTTTCTTTTTATGTATCCTTATTTTAATCATCAATATGAAATTGTTATATCAAAAGAAGAGTATAAAGATATCTTAACAATTAATATTGAGTATAAAGAAGATTTAATAAATGTTCCTAAAGAAAAAATAACATGTTATAAATTAAAGGTAGAACAAGAGTTTAAAAACAAATTTGGAATTACTAGTCAAATCAATATCGTAGATAATAAAACAATAAAACCGTATCCAGGTAAAATTATACGAGTAAGAGATTTGAGAAAGCTAAAAATATCAAACTAACCCTAGACAAATAAAAGAATTATTGCTATAATACTAACGAGTATTTTAAATACTCCTTGCTACATGAGTAGCCATAAGTCCAAAAGGAGGTGTAATAAATGAGAAAGTATGAAATTATGTTCATCGTAAGACCAGATATGGAAGAAGCTGAAATTACTAAAACAGCAGAAAATCTTAAAAAGGTTTTAGAAGAACAAAAAGCTAAAATGTTAGAAGAAAAGGCAATGGGACCAAGAGAATTAGCTTACGAAATCAAAAAATTTAAAACAGGATATTATTACTTATTCGTAGTAGAAGCAACACCTGAAGCAGTTGCTGAATTCGACCGCGTTGTAAGAATTAATGAAAACTTACTTCGTCACTTAATCGTAAAAGTAGAAGACTAAAAAAGAGGTAGAATATGAATAAAGTATTTTTAATAGGAAGATTAACTAGAGACCCTGAATTAAGATATACAGGAAGTAATACTGCTGTTGCAACTTTTTCATTAGCAGTAAATAGAAATTTTACAAACGCTAACGGAGAAAGAGAAGCAGACTTCATTAACATTGTTGTTTGGAGAAAACAAGCAGAGAATGTAAAAAACTATTTATCACAAGGTAGTCAAGTAGCAATCGATGGCCGTATTCAAACAAGAAGCTACGATGATCAAAACGGTCAAAAACGTTATGTAACAGAAGTGGTTGCAGACAATGTTGAATTTTTAGGTTCCAAAGGGTCATCTAATAATATGAATATGAATGCTAATTCTAATGGAAGCACACCTGCTCAATCAAATAATGCAGGTCCTACACCATATGACTTTGGAGCTAGTGCAGAACCAAAGACAACAGATGTAGATAGCAATCCTTTCGCTGATTTCGGTTCTAGTATTGAAATAAGCGATGATAAGAAAAATGGCAGAATTTGGACGCAGAAAGAAAAAAGTATGTATGATGTGTACTGGTGCAACAGTTGACTATAAAAATCCTGAAACATTAAAAAGATACGTAAATGAAAAAGGAAAAATTGTTTCAAGAAGAGTAACTGGAAACTGTGCTCGTCATCAAAGATATATATCAACACAAATTAAAAGAGCAAGAGCTATCGCTTTAATGCCTTATACTAGATAAAGGGTTCATTTGAGAACTCTTTTTTCATTTTACAAACACTAGAAAGTATTATATAATAAGAAATAGGAATACAGGAGGGAAAAATGAGAATAATTGAAGAACGAAGAAAGATAAATAAAAAAGTTAGAAAAGCAAAAGTAATCTTTTTAATGGCTCATAAAGACTTAGATTTAGATGCCCTAGGAAGTTGTGTAGGATTAAGCCTAATTTTAAAGCAAAAAAGAAAAGACTGCTATATCATAGTCGATGATAAGCAGCATGAATTGGGCGTAGAAAAAATTTTAAAAGAATTAGATGGTTGTATTCCTATAATAAAAGGAGAAGATATTGATAAATATCTCTATCCAAATAATAAAAAGAATTTATTAATTATTCTAGATACTAACAAAACAGAGTTAGTACAAAATCAAAATGTATTAAAGAAAATAGATGAAAAAATAATTATTGATCATCATGACTTAGGAAAAACAACAATTAAGAATGCTTTAATTATTGATGATGACGAAGTATCAAGTACTTGTGAAATGATCACAGAATTAACTGAGTTTTATGATGTAGAATTAGATCCTTATTATGCAACAGTTCTATTATCTGGAATTGTCTTAGATACAAATAACTTTACTTTAAAAACCAGTGCTGAAACTTATTATGCAGCATATTATTTAGCTAATTTAGGAGCCAGTGCCAAAAAAGTTCAATATTTATTGAAACAAGATATAGAAGAATATACAGAAAGGCAAAAATTATTAAGTGATATTGAAACAATTAATAAAAAAATTGCCTTTACCAAAGCAAGTCCCTATACTATATATCGTAGAGAAGATTTAGCAAAAGTAGCTGATACCTTACTATTTTTTAATAATATTGAAGCATCATTTGTCATTGGAAAAATAGGAAAAGATACCGTAGGAATTAGTGCAAGAAGCCTAGGAAACTTTAATATAACTAAAATATTAGAAAAATTAGGTGGCGGCGGAGATGACTACAATGGAGCTGCCCGTTTTGAAAATACAACAATTGGTAAAGTAGAGCAAGAATTAAAGAAAATAATTGCAGAAGAAGAAGGTGAATAAAATGGAAGTAATTTTCATTAAAGATTTAAAAAATCAAGGGAAAAAAGGTGAAATAAAGAAAGTAAAAGATGGTTATGCTGAGAACTTTTTAATAAAGAATGGATATGCTGTAATAAAAAATAAAGAAAACTTAGCAAAATTAGAAAAAGAAAAGCAAAATAAAGCGAAAGAAGATGAAAAAAATAAACAAGAAGCACAAGAGTTAAAAAAGAAATTAGATACCTTAGTTTTAGAATTTAAAGTAAAAACTGGAGAAGGAGATAAAGTCTTTGGAAGCGTAAGCCTAAAGCAAGTAAAAGATGCTTTAGAAAAAGAAGGTTATAAAATTGACAAAGGACAAATAGAATTAACATCTTCTATGTCTAGCCTAGGATTTCATCATGTAGATATTAATCTATATCCAGGAATTAAAGCAACAGTAAAAGCACATATCATAAAATAGAGGTGAAGAAATGCCAATAAAATCATTGCCAAATAACATTGAAGCAGAAGAGTCTGTTCTAGGAGCATGTTTTTTATCAAAATATGCATTACAAAAAGCCTGTGAGAATTTATCACCAGACTCTTTTTATGATGAAAAAAATGGAAAAATCTTTGCCGCAATGAACGCGTTGGTAGAAGAAAAAACTCCTATTGATATTACAACAATAACAAGTTATCTTAAGAAAAATAATCAATTAACAGAAGTAGGAGGAGTAGAATATCTAACAGAAGTATTAAACTTCGTTCCAACAGCAAGCAATATTGATTATTATATAAAAAATGTAGAAGATGCATCTATTCTAAGAAGTTTAATAGAAACCGCAACAGAAATAGCATCAGAAGGATATAGAACAGATGAAACAGTAAATGAAATATTAGATAATTCAGAAAAGAAAATCTTAAACATAGTAAAAAATAGAAAATCAAGTGAATTTAGATCTATTAAAGATATTTTACAAAAGACACAAGCAGATCTTGAAAGATTATCAGAACATAAAGGAGAAGTAACAGGTCTAGCAACAGGCTGGTACGATGTGGATAAACTAACAACTGGACTACATCCGAATGAATTAATTATTATAGCTGCTCGTCCTGCCATGGGTAAAACTGCTTTTGCTCTAAATCTAGCAACACATGCCGCAATGACACAAGACAAATCAGTTGCACTATTTAACTTAGAGATGAGTGCAGAACAACTAGCAATGCGTATTATCTCTTCTCTAGGACAATTAGAAGGGTTTAAATTACGTACTGGAAACCTAATGAATAATGACTGGAAAAGAATAAATGAAGCAGTATCTCAATTATCTAATACTAATTTAGTAATGGACGATACTCCAGGAATCACTATTGGAGAAATCAGAGCAAAATGTAGAAGACTAGCATCAAGTGAAAAAGGGTTAGCTCTAGTTGTAATTGATTATTTACAATTAATATCAGGTGGAAAAAATTATGGAGCTAATAGACAACAAGAAGTATCAGATATTTCAAGAAGCCTAAAAACATTAGCTATGGAATTACAAGTGCCTGTAATAGCCCTATCCCAATTATCACGTAGTGTAGAATCAAGAGAAGATAAAAGACCAATAATGAGTGACTTACGTGAATCAGGATCAATTGAACAAGACGCTGATATTGTAGCTTTCTTATATCGTGATGATTACTATAAAAAAGAAGCAAGAAATGAAGATAATACTAGTATTGTAGAATTAATAATAGGAAAACATCGTAATGGGCCAACAGCAACAGTAGAGTTACTATTTAAGAAAAATACATCTACATTTTTGAATCTAAGTAAAGGAAATAGAGGTGAAGAAGAATAGTATGAAACAAAAATTAGTATCAATTTTATTAATTCTTGTTTTAGCAGGAACTATACCACTCTTAACAGCATTCTCAAACAAAGAACCACAAACTTTATACCGAGTTTATCTAAAAGGAGAATCGATTGGATTAATAAAATCAAAAGAAGCCCTAGAAGACTATATCGATAAAAGACAAAATCAAATCAAAGAAAAATTTGGCGTAAAGAAAGTATACTTACCAGAAGACTTGGATATAGAAAAAGAAGTTACATTTGATAACGATATATCAAGTATCAAAGAAATCTATAAAAAAATAGAAAATATTTCTCCATTTACTATAAAAGGATATGAAATAACAATAGGAGCAGTAGATTCACAAGCGGTAGATGGTACTGAGATTAAAGGTAAAAAGCAAAAGGTATATGTATTAGATAAAAAGATATTTGAAGATGCAGTAGACAATATTGTTCACTCGTTTGTATCAGAAGAAGATTATGAAAATTATGCTAATGGTACACAAAAAGAGATTAAAGATGTAGGAAAAGTAATTGAAAGTATTTCTATTGAAAATAAAATAACAATAAAAAAGGCCAATATTCCAGTAGATGAAACAATCTATCAAGACACTGGTACTTTAAGTAAATATTTAATGTTTGGTACAACCGAAGATCAACAAAAATATGTTGTTCAACAAGGAGATACCATAGAAGCCATCGCCTTTAATAATAAAATATCAACAGAAGAATTTATGATTGCTAATCCTAGTTTTACTAGTACAAATAGTTTATTATATCCAGGACAAGAAGTAACTTTAGGAATATTAAAACCTCAATTCAGAGTAGTTGAGGTAGACCATGTTGTATATGATGAAGAAACAAACTATCAGACAGAAACCCAGTATGATAATACAAAAGAGGTAGGGTATAGTGAAATAAAACAGCATGGTGTAAAAGGTGTAACAAGAATTACTCAAAAAGTACAAAAAGTAAATGGTGCAACTGTCGATGTTGCAGCAGTAGGTACTGGAGAAGTATTAAAGGAGCCAGTAAATGAAATAATTGTTAGAGGTGGAAAGAAAACAAGTTATTATGGTGGTTATGGTACAGTTGTCGCAACAAAAGGACAATGGGGATGGCCAGCAACTTGTTCATCAATCTCAAGTCCATTTGGTTATCGCTGGGGAGTATTGCATGATGGTACAGATATTGCCGGATGTGGATATGGATCAAATATTTTTGCTGCGCTAGATGGAACAGTAGTTCAATCAGCATACAAGTATGATAATGGAGAGTTTATCACAATTGATCATCATAACGGATATTATTCAATGTATGCACATATGGTATCAGGGTCACGTAGAGTAAAAGTTGGAGACTATGTAGTAAAAGGCCAAGTTATCGGAAGTATGGGAAGAACAGGAGCCGCAACAGGAGTTCACTTACACTTCTCAATTTGGCAAGGATATCCTTATCGTGGAGGAAGAGCTCTAAACGCTATGAGCTTCTATTAAAAATGAAAGTTAAAACAATTGCCAGTGGTTCAAAAGGAAATTGTACAATAGTATTATGCGATAATACCAATATAATAATAGATATGGGAATTTCCTACTTAACTCTAAAAAGGAGTTTAGAAGAGAATTCCCTTTCTTTTGAACAATTTAATGGAATTCTAATAACACATAGTCATAAAGACCATATTAATGGTTTAAAATCACTAGCAAATCATACTAACTTAACGGTCTATATACCAGAGAAAATGTATGATGATCTACAAGATATCGTACCAAAATACCGCTGTGAGTTTATAGAAGATAATTTTAATATCCAAGATGTAGAAATAGAATTAATTCACACATCTCATGATGCACCATGTTCCGTAGGATATATTATAACTTATAATAATAAATCGCTAGTCTATGTTACAGATACAGGCTACATCAATAGAAAATATCTTGCTAAAATGACGGAAAAAGATATCTACATTATGGAAGCAAACCATGATGAAGTCATGTTAATGGATGGACCCTATCCAAGATTTCTAAAAGAAAGAGTAATAAGCGATAAAGGTCATTTATCTAATAAAACAACTGCCAAATATTTAAAGAAAATTATAGGCAAAAACACACAGTACATAGTACTAGCCCATTTAAGTGAAAAAAATAATACAGAAGAAAAAGCTCTAGAAGCTATAGAAGAAGAGCTAGGAGAAACAAACATAAATATTTTAATAGCCAAGCAAAAAGAAGAAAGTCCAATGATTGAGGTATAATATGATTAAAATTATTACAGTTGGTTCTATCAAAGAAAAGTACTTAAAAGATGCGATAGAAGAATATCAAAAGCGATTAAAAAAATATACAGACCTAGAAATAGTAGAAATAAAAGATGAAGGACTATTACCAGCAAAACAAGCTATGGAAAAAGAAGCAGAAAAAATTAACAAGCATATCAATGAAAAAGAATATATCATTACCTTAGAAATAGAAGGAAAAGAATTAACATCAGAGGAATTGTCTAAAAAAATAGAAGATATAATGATAATTAATAGTAATATAACGTTTATTATTGGTGGTAGTTATGGAATAGATAAATCAATTAAAGACAAGGCAAAATACCATCTATCTTTTTCTAAAATGACATTTC
Source organism: uncultured Mycoplasmatota bacterium (assembly GCA_949287595.1). Classification (GTDB taxonomy): domain Bacteria; phylum Bacillota_I; class Bacilli_A; order RF39; family UBA660; genus Faecimonas. The sequence continues at coordinate 5,901 of CASEGV010000037.1, read as the reverse complement.
CTCATCAATTATTTAGAGTTCTATTACTAGAACAAATCTATAGAGCATTTAAGATTATGAACAATGAAAGTTATCATAAATAATAATGGTAGAGAAGAGGTAAGCATATGATTGGAAATCACTGGGATGAGTTATTAAAGCAAGAATATCAAAAGGAATACTTTAAAAACTTAATGGATTTTATTAAAGAAGAATATAAAACAAAAACTGTATACCCAAAGCAAAGTGAAGTGTTTAATGCGTTCAGATATACAGATTTTGACAATGTAAAAGTTGTAATTCTAGGACAAGATCCATATCACGGACCAAATCAAGCAGAAGGTTTATCCTTTTCAGTAAGTAATGAAGTATTAAAACCACCTTCACTGCAAAACATTTTTAAGGAACTAGAAAGTGATTTAGGAATACCATTTCCAAAACATAACTCACTTAAACCCTGGGCAAAAGAAGGTGTTTTACTATTAAATGCAGTATTAACAGTAGAAGCACATACACCAACATCACATAAAAATCATGGCTGGGAACAATTTACAGATCAAGTAATAGAAATAATTAATAAAAAAACAACACCTGTTGTATTTATTCTCTGGGGAAGCTATGCAAGAGCAAAAAAGAAATTAATTACAAATCCTATTCATTATGTAATAGAATCAGCACATCCGTCTCCTTTTTCAGCATATAATGGATTTTTTGGCAGTAAACCATTTTCGAAAACAAATAATTTCCTAAAAAGTAAAGGATTAAAACCAATTGATTGGAGAGTAGAATAAAATGGAATTTTCACAAAAAGACCAGGAAAAAATAGATGATTTTAGAAGTATTACAAGAGTTTTTCTAAATTCAGAAAATAATCCAGAAAAAGAAAAAGTAATTGATGCTATATTTCTAAATATAGAAAAGTATTATGAAGAATTTAAAGAGGAAGTATCATTTATACCAGAAGAGTTAGAATCTTATCAATATCATTTATTACAACCAGTAAATGGTAGATACTCTCTATTAGATTTTTTAATAAACAGAGGATTAACAAATATAGAAGGAATATGTATAAATGATAGTACCAATTGTTTTGATCATGCCAAAATAGTTGAAATAAATGCAGAAAGATATGAAGGTTATAATAATTTATCAAAAGAGTTCATTGATATGCAGAAATTAAAAAGCAGACTTCATGAAACCTCCCATGCTATACATGCACAAGATATTCAAAATGATAATATGTATCACCCTGGAAGAAAGTGTATAGACAATAAATATAACTTAGAACAAAAAGTTAATTATCTTCAAAAATATAAAGATAGATATCCCAACTTATTAGATTTAAGTAATAAAAATATACCATCCTCTTATAGCCCTGACTATTTTTCTCAACCTTTTTACAATCCAACAGCATCAGAAGGAATAACAGAAATGTATGCTACTTTATTTTCTGGATTATATAATCAAGAAGTATATGGAATTGTAAAATTAGGTAATGATATTGGAGTACCAGCTCCAAATTATCTAAACGGGTACGCTTCATTCACAAGATTTTATTATCATCTAAGAAACTTAGTATCTAAAAAAAGTCTTTTTTCATCTATCTTTTTTAGTACAGAAGAAGCAATCAAAGAATTTTCTGAAAATAATAGTATGGAAATTACAGAGTTCTGGGAAAAAAGAGAGTTTTTAGAACAAGAACTACAAGAAATAAATATTGCACGCTCTAAGCTTAAAATAGAGAAAATAAGTACACAATCACCAGAAGATAAATTAAATTTTTTATTAATGGAAGCAAGTTATGGACATATAAAATCTTCTCCTAATAAGGCAAGTGAGGAAGCGCAGTTAATGCTCGACAAAATCTTTCTAAAGGCTTACAAGAAAAAAATAGTGCAAGGATATAATACAGAAGATTTGTTAGCTAACCTTGATATATCCATGCAACTATCTCCAATGATATATGATGAAAAAACAGGAGAATGGGAACCTACGGAAATACCAGTAGAATATTTTGACCTTTATCAAAAAGTATTAGAAGAAAAAACTGAACACGAAATGTATGACTTAAAAAAAGATGAAATTATTCAGGATAATCCATCTCCAAAGAAAGAAGGAAGTCATAAATAACTTCCTTCTATTTATTTTTGCTTGAACAGAAGTAATAGCAACAACACCAACGATATCATCAGAAGAGCAACCTCTAGATAAATCATTAACAGGTGCTGCAATACCTTGTGTAACAGGACCATAAGCTTCTGCTTTAGCAATTTTTGAATAGAGACACAGTCTCTTTTTTCTTTACAAAACTAACAATTGATGTTATAATATATGCACTTTAAAGGGGGATATAAAAGTGAAATATATAGATATATATAATAATATATCTAATCCATTAGATGATGAAGATATATTAGATACATTATCGGAAGTATATGCTAATAGACAATTTAAATTAGGTGGATTTTATAGTAGTTTAGTAGAAACAACAGAAAAAGAATATATGGGAAAATATAATCCTGATGAAAGCAATAAATTCTATGCCACAGCATTTAATAAATGGAAAAATGGAATAGTAAGTTTAACAAAAGAAGAGTTTGAGCAGTTAAAAGCAAGAAAAAGTTATGATGATAGATTAATTAAACTAAGAAACTATTTAAAAACAGTACCTGATGTAACAACTGAGGAAGAAGCAACAAAAATAATGAGTCAGAAATTTCAGGATGATGATCTAAATGATGCTATGGACGATTATCGCTGGGATAGTACTAGTTGGGGAACTGGATGGCTTCATGTAAAATCAAGATATTTAAATGGAAAAAGAGGAACCGACTTTCCAATAACTCATAGACTATATTTAAATGTAGAACCAGTAGACATTCATAAAGTAGCCAATGAATTGATTAAAAAGTGTGATGAATACAATGTACCATACTATTTCAAATTTGATGAATTTGGCAATAGAGATGACACATTAGTAGTTTATTCAGATACTGAAAAATTACCATTCTATATCAATATGTTGAAAGAAATTGCCAAAGAGAATCCAGAAATAAAATCAAGAAGTAAAAGACCACCAATATTAACAGGAAAAATAGATGGCTGGATTGGATACGGTTCTGAACCAGAAGTAAGAAATGGAAAAAGAAGTTCTTTTAATTTAGTACGCAGTGATTGTATAGAAAAAGCAATAGATGAAGAATATGAAAATTGGTTTTTCCTAAATGAAAATAAAAAAATCAATTATCAAGGAAAAGAAATAACTTTAATGGATTATATTGCAATACTTAGTGCAGAAAAAGAAATTAATAGAATGAAATTAAGGTTAGCAAATAAACCAAAAAGCAAGACGCAAGAAGAATATGAAAATTATTTAGGTTATAATGAAAAAGATATTGAAAGTCCAGCTCTAATCCAAACAATATATGCTAAAATAAGAGAAGTAATTAAACTTAATTGGACCAATCCACAACAAAGAACAAAAGATATAGAGATTAATAATAAAAGCAAAAAAATAACTATTTCCGGTTTTATAGTAAAAGAATTAAAAGATTTAGCATTACCATATGTAATGAAACATGATAATGCTTTTAGAGAAAAAGTAAAAGAAAAAATAAAAGAAATATCTAAAAAAGAAGGAATTGATATAAAAAAATATTGTTTTGATTCAGCCACGAAAGATAAACTATTAGAAGAAGATCAAATCAATAACAACATGGACAATTTATATCAACAATTCGAAATTTATGCTAAAAAACACAATATATCTGCACCAAGAAGAAAAAAAATATATGAATCTTGTATAGATTATATAAGTTATTTGAAAAAATATGCTAAAGATAACAATATTAGAAAAAATAAAAATCAACACCAGCAAGCAACTTCATCTGTTACAACAACATATAGTTTGAAGAAAGAGCAAATAATTCAAGATTTACCAATTAACTCTAAAGAACAAAGTAGATATCAAGGGATAATGACAAAGAATGAAATTAGAGAATCTAGAATAAAACTAGGATTTATTAATCCTCAAATGGATAATACTACAACTTATAGTTTAAAGAAAGAACAAAGAATTCTAGCTTTACCTTTATATTCTACAGAAGAAAGTAGATTCCAAGTAGGAATGTCAAATCAAGAAATAAAAGCAGCACAAAAAAGAATTGGTACTTACAAGAAATAAAAAAAGAGAAATGAATATTAATTTCTCTTTATTTATTTTGTGCTTGAACAGCAGTAATAGCAACAACACCAACAATATCATCAGAAGAGCAACCTCTCGATAAATCATTAACAGGTGCTGCAATACCTTGTGTAACTGGACCATAAGCTTCTGCTTTAGCAAGTCTTTGTACTAATTTATATCCGATATTTCCAGCATCTAAGTCAGGAAACACTAACACGTTTGCACGACCAGCAACTTTACTGTTAGGAGCTTTAGAAGAAGCAACCTCAGGAACAATTGCTGCATCTAATTGTAATTCTCCATCAATTTTATACTGTGGATATTTTTCTTTAGCAATTTTTACTGCTTCAACAACCTTATCTACATCAGGATGAGAAGCACTTCCCATGGTAGAGTGAGAAAGCATCGCAACAACTGGTTCTTTTTGAACTAATAATTGGAATGTCTCTGCACTTGATGCAGCGATTGCTGCTAATCTTTCAGGATTTGGATTTTGTTCAAGACCACTATCAGCAAAAATAAAAGTGCCATGTTCTCCATAATTACAATCAGGAACAACCATTAAAAAGAATGCAGATACTAACATGGTTCCTGGTTTTGTCTTAATAATTTGTAAAGCAGGTCTTAATGTATTAGCAGTAGAATGGCATGCACCACTAACTACACCATCAGCTCGACCAGTTTTTACTAACATACAAGCATAATACATAAAATCTTCTAATAATAATTTTTTAGCTTCTTCATGCGTAAGACCTTTATTTTTACGAATTTCTACTAATTTTTCAATTAATTCATCAGTTAATGGAGAAGTAAAAGGATTAATAATGGTAGCTTTACTAATATCAAAACCTTGACTATTAACTTCAATATCTTCTTCTTTACCAATTAAGATAATATTAGCAATTCCTTCTTTTAATATTTTCTCTGTAGCTTCCATAATACGTCTATCCATCGTTTCTGGTAAAACGATAGTTTTCTTATCTTGTCTAGCTCTTTCTTTAATAGTATCAATAAATGACATAATTAACCTTCTTTCTAATCATCTTTTAATATTTCATAAATTTCTCTTTTCTCATGATTATAAAACTCTTTTTTCTTATATCCAAAGAATAATCTTAAAATATTAGATGGGAAAGATACAATTAATTGATTAAATGTTACAACGGTATCATTATAGAATTTAACAGCCGCAACTAAATTAATCTCATTAGCATTAAGTTCTTCAACAATTCTAACTAAAGATTCACTCTTAAACAATTTTTCATTATCATCCAAAGTCTTAAATAATTCATTAAAAGCTAATTTTAAAGTATCATTAAGTTCAAAATGATTTAAATCGTCTAAATAGCTACCTTCTAATTGATCTAAAAAAGAATCTAATTTTAACTCTTTTTTAACAATAGGAATTGTTCTTTTCAATAAATCTAATTTTTTTAATAAAAATAAATCTATATTGTTTTCTGCTTCTTCAATTTTAATAATAGAAATTTGAAATTTATTATGATAAATAACAACAACTAAAATAACTAAAGCTACAATAACAATACAGCCTAAAACAAGCTCTAACATAGTATCACCCCATATACTATAATTATAGCAAAGAAAAAGGAAAAAGAAAATAGAACGAAAAAAAAACTCAGGATAAAATCATAAACACTATGTTTTAGAAAAAACACATCTATGATAAAATAACATCAAGGATGTGTTTTTTGTGTCAAAAAAATCAACTTTATTAA
>CASEGV010000036.1:0-18570 GCA_949287595.1 uncultured Mycoplasmatota bacterium | reverse complement strand
ACTCTAGTACAACCAAATGTTTTGTGAATTAACTCTACTTGATTAGTTGTGGGATACAAACGAAACCGATAAGCTCTATACATAATATTCCTCCCCTGACGAGAACACTATATAATACATTTGTTCGTATGTCAACTATTTTTTATCAAGTTTTCAAATTTGCATTTTGAGAAGCAAATTCCTAATATATAAAAAATGACAAAATAAATTTTGTCATGCGTCCCTTTCAGGGACTTTTTCTTTTGATATAATTTTATTATGGAACATATGGATATTAATCAATTTAATTGTTGGGCCAAAAATCATATTTTTGATGATTCTAAATTTGATAATGATGGCTTTATTATTTCTGAAAATACTAAATCTTTTAAATCTACTGGTATTATTGCCTCTATTTTTCAAGATTATTGGGACTCTTATTACTACAAATACAAAAATTCTATTGACTCTCTTAGACCTAACGCTAATAAAGAAGTTCAAAAGATTATTGATTGTGCTAATCATAATCTTGGCTTTACTGTTTATTCTTGTCCTCATTGTGATGAAATTATTTTTTCTCATCATACCTGTAAAGGTAAATTATGTTCTTCTTGTGGTATTAAATCTCAAAAAATTAAAACTCAAAATGTTCTAGAAAAATGTATTAATTGTAAACACAGACACATTACTTTTACTATACCTAATTCGCTTTGTCATTGGTTCTTTAAATTCCTTCCCTCTACTTCTATTCTATTTGACGCTGTTAATGATACTATTTATTCGGTTATTAATGGTAAAGTAAAAAAGAATAAATCTTCCAAATATAATTTAAAATATTCTCCCGGCTTTTTCGCTTTTCTTCATACCTTTGGTAGACCTCTTAACTTTAACCCTCATATTCATGTCATTATTGCTGAATATATCGTTGACAAAAACAAAGAGTTGAAAAAATTTAATTATTTTAATTATGATGCTTTATCTAAAAGGTTCATGAAAATTTTACTTGATAAAATGGAAAAACATTTTGGAAAAGATAAGTTTAGAGATACTAAAAACAAAATGTATTTAACCTATAAAAATGGCTTTTATGTAAATAATAAACTAGAAGATGATGGATATAAATTCTCTTCTATTGAAGAATTAATCAGATATCTTACCAGATATTGTGCTAGACCAGCTATGGCTGAATCTAGAATTCTTAATTATGATGGTAATAATGTTACTTTTTATTACTCCGATCACACTAACGAAGAATACCATGAAGAGACCAATTCTGCTTTTGAATTTATCACAAAACTCCTTAGACACCTTTTGCCTGAAAACTTTAAATCTATCAAAAGTTATGGCTTCTATAATAAATCTTCTAAACTATGTGATAAAATTAAATATATTATTTCTAGAGAAAAAATTAAAATAAAACGAGACCTACTCAAATGGAAAAACTTAATATTAACTTCTTTTAATAGGATTCCCATTATTTGTCCGTTATGTGGAGAAATGATGAAGCCAGAATTTGAAGTCTCGTAAAGGAGTATTATATGAGCAATATGTTAAGAAAAATAAATCGACATAAAAATATAGATGTTAGAATGAGTTTGAAATTAGAATGTCCGAAGTGTAAAAATTATAAATTATTACCAAAAGAGACATTTGATAAAATGACAGAGAAAGAATTCAAAGAAGGAAAAATATTTCTTTGTAAAAAATGTAATATTAGAATGAATCCTGTTTCAGTAGAAGTTGATTACTAAAATTTAATAATAATTAGAAATAATCAGATATAATATCTGAGTTTTTGTGATGTGGCAATCATATTTTCACTTATTCAATTAAATGAAGCAAATTCCTAATACATAAAAAAAACAGAATTTAATTTTTTCTGTTTCCTTCGTATTTATCTAAGAACTCTCTTCTATATTCTAAGATTGTATCATTTTTAATAGCTTCTCTTAATTCTTCTGTTAATCTAATTAAAAATCTAATATTATGAATAGACAATAATCTACCCCCTAATGTCTCTCCTGTCGTAATTAAGTGCCTAATATAGGCTCTAGAATAATTTTTACATGTGTAGCAATCACAACCATCTTCGATTGGTGTTAAATCTTCTTTAAACTTAGCATTATTTAAATTAATTTTACCACTTCTTGTAAAAGCCTGACCGTGTCTTGCTATTCTCGTTGGTAAGACACAGTCAAAAATATCGACACCACGAATAACACCTTCAATAATATCGACTGGCTCTCCTACACCCATGAGATATCTTACTTTATCTTCTGGTAAATAAGGCACAGAGTAATCAATGGCCTTATACATATCCTCTTTACTTTCTCCATCATTTGCAACACCGCCGATACTATAACCATCAAAATCAAGTTTTACAGTCTCTATAGCAGAATACTTTCTTAAATCCTCATGTGCTCCACCCTGTACAATTCCAAATAATGCTTGATTAGGATTATTATGCACAGCTTTTCCCCTTTTAGCCCAGCGAATTGTTCTTTCAATACTATTTTTCAAATATTCATAACTAGCACTAGCTGGTGGACACTCGTCAAAACTCATTGCAATATCACTATCTAATTTATTTTGAATCTCAATGGATTTTTCTGGTGTTAAAAACAAATTTTGTCCGTCAATATGACTTTTAAAATGAACACCTTCTTCAGTAATATCTTTCTTTTTGTTTTTAGCAAGAGAAAACACTTGAAAACCACCACTATCTGTTAAAATAGGCTGATCCCAGTTCATAAATTGGTGAAGACCTCCACAATTTTTAATCACATCAGGTCCTGGCCTTAACCATAGATGATAAGTATTTGCTAAAATAATACCAGCATGTTCTGCTTTTAATTCTTCTTTAGATAAAGACTTTACAGTAGCACGAGTTCCAACAGGCATAAACATAGGAGTCTCATAAGTACCATAATTTGTTTCAATCATACCAAGTCTTGCCTTAGTATTTTTTTCTGTTTTTAATAAATTATATTTTATTTTCATAACGTCACTTCCTTAAGACTTCTTCATTATATCGTAAACAAAAGAAAAAGACAAGTAAGAATACTGTGTCTCCATTTACTTCCTTCCTTTATTTATTTGATATTGATCTCTGAATGCTTTCACTTTTCTTTTAGCCTGTTCTAAAGATTCCTCAGTCGCATCAGAAAATAACGGGATATAATCCGGTCTGTTTTCATCAATTAATGATATAACATTTTGATTACTAGCTTTCAGGCTTGTATCTACTTCGCCTAACACATTCTTCACCTTATAAAGATAATCAAAGGTAGCATTACGTTGTTGTAATAAAGTAAGATGATTTCCAGAAGTTATATTATTAGAAGTAATTTTGACACCCTTTAATATTTCTGTACTAGTCATAACCATATCCTTGGACAAATTCCCTAATACTCTAGACTTTCTCACAAAAGTTGCTGTTTTTTTTCCACCAAATCTACCTACTAGACTAGCAAATTTAAAAGTCTTGATAGTTCCTTTTATTTCAGGACCTTTACTTATGTCTTTCAGTTCTACTGCTAAGTTTTTTATATACTTAAAAAATATAGATTTCTCTTCTTCTGTCAAAGGTTCCATCATTTCAACTTTAGCAAGGATAACTGGCAACTCGAACATAGCTTTCGTAGTTTCAATCATAATTTTTCTTAGTTCTTCACTATCCATCTCGTTTTGAAGACTCATTGTTATACCTTCTTCCTGTAAATAATTTACTGGTTTTATCTAATATTTCATATTCCTCATCTTTAAATGTGTTTTTCCTATCTCTGGTCTATCATATTCCATACTAGTAATTAACACCTCTATTCTTTCACCATCTCTGGTATCATAATGAAACCTAGAACCTAATTTTTTATGATAAACCGCTTTACCAAAATCACTATTATAAGTTAAATAAAGAGAAGATGGCTCGTTTGATACTTTTTTCTCAATTAATATAACATCTAAAAACTCCATATCTTCCTTACTATACTTTAAAAAAGCCTTAAAATGAGAACCTATTTCTACCCGTTCACTATTAGGATTTGAAATAATAGTACTCTTTTCTAATAAATCAGATAACTCTTGAATTCTATCTGCATTTTCCTGTATTTTCCAAATAGCATCATAGTCAGAGTCCCCTGGTCGTGTATAGCAAGTCGCTTTATCTCTTTCTTTTGTCTCATTTAATAATTTAATCTCTTCTGCTAATTTATGTATTTCTTGTTGCATAATTGTTACTTGATCAGTAAGTAATTTCATAATATCGCCTCTTTATTTCTTTAATTTTTGATAAAGCAATGGATTAGAAATCCTATTAGCATCCTTACTGTTATCGATATCAAAAGCAAATACAGTATAAACAGAACCTTCCTGAGAAACTAAAACACTATTTTCTTCCGTTAATCCTACAATTTGTCTACCAATAGGACTATCAACTTCTAAATAATTAGTATCTAATTCCAAAGAAACTGCTCTTTGAATAAGTTCTACTCTTTTACTTTCTCCTGTCTCATTACATATTAAACTGATATGACTACCGATGTCTATTTTTTCTCCATTAGTTTCAGGATTTACTCTTGGTACAGACGTTAATAAATAATCAATCTCCTCTAATCTAGTAGTTAATGTATTTAATTTCGCATTCTTTTCTTCATAAGAGAAAACATTTTCTTGATTAATATTTTGTACTCTACCAGATTTTCTTCTTTTCAATCCATTTTCCATCAAATAAAAAGTAAAGCAATTTTTTAGGTTTCTATTATCTATTCTTTTAAATAACTGGCTATAAATACTGATCTCTCTATCTTTATTTATTGCATATTCTGCTTTATCTACGACAGTATATTCTCTTGGGATGTCATCACCAATACAAATTGTAACTTTCGTACCTGGAACTAATTCGTCCATTTCAGATTTTTCTTTCACCATTTCTTGAGTAACCAAATCTTTTTCTAATTCCAATAATTCTACTTGACTATCCGTTAAATAGGAAACTTCTGACAACTCTCGATGTGGAAGATACTTTACATATTGATCAATATCATCAACAATTCCTGTAACAGTAGCAGTCATCTGTTGTTTTGTCTCTGGTGAAAGATAGGTTACTTCATCTCCTGTAACAGCACCACGTAACGCTTTACCAATAGTAGTATTCAAACTAATACAGTTAATATCTGTCATCCCAATTTTAGTATCTACTAAAGTATATAGTTCTGGTTGTTCTTCTCCTAGAAATTGTAAAAAGAACTTCGTTCCTAACTCTATCTTAGTAGTATCAATTTCCCTAACTCGGTCACCTTGCCTTAAGGCATCTGCAAAAGAAGTTTTCATCTTTTCAGTCAATAAATATTGAGATTCACTAAATAGATTACTCCCGTCATTTAACATTGCTTCAGAGTCTCCATGCTTTAATCCGGAAAAATAATTCTTAAAACTAGATAAGGCTTCTTTCTCTACTTCCAATGCGTTCAACAACGCTTGAACTTGTTCTGGTATTAACTTCATATAATCGCCCTTTCATGTATTGCCTATTATAACACAACACACCATGGCTTTTCAATCAATTTTCTTTATAAATTTCATCTAAAAATACTATTTAATGAAAAAAGCATCACTTTATAGCGACGCTTACTAATCCATAATTTCCATCTTTATCCCGAATAAAAGTAAAAGTAGTAATAGGCAAGTTATCTTTTACTGACTGATACTCTTCCTCTGTAATTTCATAATAATCACCAAAACCTCCTAATACTGGATTTTCTCCATTCCTACTATCGATAGCACTTTTATAATATCCCGTGACAGGTCCACAAGTTCCATAACAATAGTCACCATACAATATATTTACTCTAACTGTATAAATTTTATCTTTCTTCTGACCATCAAGATAATAGATTTCTGCAGGATAGATACCCGCTCCACCATGTCCATGAATATCTTGAAAAAAGTATTCTCTTTTCGCACTATCATACCGGTATAATACACCATCTCCCAAAAAGCATTGAATATCTTCATGAATATAAGGATGATTATCTCCAAAATATTTTTCTAATACTTTTTCTAAGTCACTTTCCATAAAATCAGAGAATTTATTTTCTAGTTGCATTGATGCAAAATATAAAACTTCTTGATTATCTAAAGTACTTTTTTCAGTAATTGGATAACTATCTGCAAAATAAGGAGTATAAACTTTTATCTGTTCTAATAAGGTGTTTTTTTCTTCTTTTGTTACCTCTTTTATTTCTAATTCCTTTTTTTCTTTTCTTGATTCTTCTTTATTTATTACTTGATCATAGATGATGTATCCTGAGATACCAAATAAAGTAATTATTAAAATAATAATTACAATTACTCCCTTGTTACTCTTTTCCTTTTTTATCATTTTTATACTCCTATTTTATATTATTCATTATAAAATTTTCTTGCTAGATCTACTACTTTATCAAGTTCTCCTTCTTTTTTGAAGCGATGGTCAGCTCCTTTAATAATTTCCATTTTAGTATTATATTTTTTCATAAATGCAATGGAATCCGTTATTGGAGCTGTATCATCTTGATCACCATGAATAATTAATATCTTATTTTTATTTGCTTGATAAACATCAAATATTTGATTATCTATTAATTCTTTATAAAATGAATAATTCACCTTTAATTCTCTTTCATATCCAACGATAGTGTAACCTTTCTTTTCAAATTCGTCTAGACTATCGTTTAAAATGGCATTGACAAATATTTTATCCATTGCGATTGCAGGGCATCTAAGAACTATGCGATTATATAGACAATTTTTCTTAGAAATTAAAAGCAATAGCAAGTATGCTCCAAAACTAGTAGCAAAATAATCAATACTTGCATCTGGATATTTTTCTTTATAATAATTCTCTACAGTCAAAATATCATGAAAGCAATTATCTAATGTTAAATAGTCTCCATCTACCTCACTTTTTCCGTGACCTGGTAAATCTAGAGCAACAGTCATTGTATTATCATCTAACATCTTCTCTGCTAATGATGCGATTGCACTACTTTCGTTGTCCCCTGCGAATCCATGAATAGCAAATATCACTCTTTCTACTTTACTTGGCATCCATACTTTACATTCAATATTATATTTTTCTCCCTTGATTTTCTGATACATTGTTTTCATTTCCTTTCTTTATTATCTCTACTAATTGTATTGCACCTTCTATTCCATTACAGGAAATTGTTGTAGGCCTTTTTAAAAAATCTTCGGCTCTTTCACCTACTCCATTTTCTCCTAATTTATTATTAGAAAATTGTTCATCTGGGATAATATAAATCATACTATCCATATACTTATTAAAATCATATCCTTTTTTTTCACAGTTTGCTTGTCGTTCTGGATCTAATATTTTATAAGTACCATCTTTATCCTCAGCAACAACTACATAATGAAGTAACTGTTTATTAGCTCCAGGTAATTTTGCTAATAACGTGTGAGTTTTTATATCATACATAGCTAACAACACCCTAACTGCTTCCGCATATCCTGCACACATTGCTTCTTTTAAAGCAAGTGCCGCATACCCGGTTCTATAAATTTCTTCATATTTTGGAAAAAAATCTATTTCACCCATAAATTTTTCAAAATATGAATGTCTAATATTTACTGTACTTTTAATATAATCATTTACTAATTTAATAGGATTTGTATTTACATATTCTGTTGCTTCAAAACTTTTATATAGAATGTCTAGGCGTTCATATAAAACTTCTATCATTTCTTTACTATAAAATTCACTGCCATGACAGGACTCACATATTATTGAATTTATTTTAATTTGTTTCTCCAACGATAACATGATTTTCCCCCTCTTTTAATTGTTTTACCATAATATTATAAGATTGGTAGATATTAAAATATTTTTTTAATGAAATATTTTGATAGCTAAAATTTCTTATTAAAAATGGTTCTTTATAAAAGCTTTTTAAAGATGTGATATAATCAATATTTGTGTTTTCTAAAAATAAGAAGTTATCAATCCATACTTTAACATTTTCTAATTCTTCATATTGGTTTTGTTTTTCTATATAGCAAGCCTTTATATTTTTATCTAAATAAATATAAATATTAGATTCCTTAGAGTACGTTTCTAGTAGTTTAGAATTCTTTATTTTTAAAATTTCTAGTAGATTTTGTTTTTCTTCTACAGATGCTTTTTTCCATTTACAAATAGACTCTTTATTAGCATGTGAAAGATAGTCTTCATTAATATATAAATCGTCAAATCCGTTTTTTAAGAAGAATTGCTGACAATGTATTGGAGTTCCATAGAAAAAACTGTTTTTATTACCAAGAATCATTGTATGATATTCTTTTTCTATTTCTTTTTCTGCTTGTCTTAATAAGTATGTTCCTATCATTAAATTTTGAAACTCTTTTTTCACACATATTAATAATAAATGGTTTTGTTTCATTGCTACAAAACCTAATACTTCATTATTTTTTTCATATTTGATGATTTTTGCTTTTTTTAATTGTTCTGTAAAGAAATTATAACTGTATCTTTCTTTTAAAAATAGTTCCTTATAAATTTGATACAATGTATTCATGTCATTCTCCTTTGACTTTAGATGATTATTTTTTCTGTGGTTATTTACCTTTTCCTTGTTGCAAACTCATCTCATAAATAGCATTTTGTAATTCTATAAATCTAACTTGTGCTTCTTGTTGAAATAACTTTAATTGTTTTCCCATCTCTTCTAATTCTTTCTTTTTTAAAAAATGGCGATATTTATTCTTAATTTCCTGTCGAAATTTTTCTATTCTATTTAACGCTTCTCTTAGACTTTCTCCTGTATCATCATCACTAGTTAATAATTCCATTAGAATAGCTATTAATTTTTGATATTCCTTAGATACTTTCTTTTCTACCAAAGGATGCACTAACTTACTATTAATTACAATAATATTTTTAATATTTGTATTTTGTATCACAAATATCTTTTTACTACTTCCCATGGGAAAACCATAGAATTGTTCACTAAACTCTATCTTTTTCATTTTCTTTTTTTCTTTCGTGACTTGATACATAATACCACCTACTTTTTTAATAAATCAGGTCTTCTATCTCTAGTTCTCTCTAAACTCTGCGCTCTACGATACTCTTCTATCTTTTTATGATCTCCTGAAGTGAGTACCTCAGGTACTTCCATGCCTCGAAACACTCTAGGTTTTGTATACGTTGGATAGTCCAATAAATGATGATTGAACGAATCCATTTGATGAGACTCTTCTTCAATCACACCAGGTAAGAGTCTTACAATAGAATCCGTAATCACCATACTAGCTAATTCTCCCCCGGTTAATACATAGTCACCAATACTAATTTCTAAATCACAAATAGACCTAATTCTCTCATCAAATCCCTCATAATGACCACAAATAAATATCAAATGTTTCTCTGAAGATAAATCATAGGCCATCTGTTGCTTATAAGGAATACCATCTGGTGTTAATAAAATGACTTTACTATCTTCTGTTTTAATACTTTCAACACAATCAAAGATAGGTTGACAAGTAAGTACCATTCCACAACCACCACCATAAGGAGTATCATCTACTTTATGATGAGAATCCTTAGAATAATCTCTAAAATTATGAAGATAAATCTCTACCTTGCCTTCTTCTTGTGCTCGTTTGATAATAGAATGAGAAAAAACACCATCAAACATCTCTGGAAAAAGTGTTAGTATATCTATTTTCATCATACCACCTACATCTCTAACATTTGATCAATTAAAATTTCTTTTTTCTTAGTATCAATTTTTACTAATGGCGACTTCATTGGAACCAATATTTCTTTATCTAATTGTACTCTCATAATCTTATTCGTAGGACTTGCTAGAAATATTTCCTTTATTATTCCCTTTTTTCCTGATGTTGTCAAGACTTGAAATGTCATTAAATCTTCATCTAACACTTCATTATCATCCAATAGCAACTCTTCTTTATCAATATATACCTTCTTTTTTAACAAAAACAAAACTTCATTAATATCATGATAATCATCTAACGTTACCATATCAAACTGCTTATGAACACGATAAGACTTAATCTCATATGACTTATCATCAATAAGTACTTGATTACCTACCCTAAAAGCTTTCTCTTTATATGGAAAAGAACTTTTAATTTTTATTTCACCTTTAATTCCATGAGTGGATACAATTCTACCTAAATATATCTTTTCCATATTACTTATCCATCTCATATAGTAGAATGCTTGCAGCAACAGCAACATTCAAACTTTCTACTTTCTCATTCATTTGTATATATAATCTTTTATCACATTTATCTAAAGTAGTAGAACGAAGACCATTTCCTTCATTACCAACAATTAAAGCAAACTTCTTTCTATCCTTTTCTCCTAAATCACACACATTCATTCCATAGTCAACACTACTTCCATAAATAGGAATTTCTTTATCATGTAATAAATCTAATACTTTATCAATCTTTCTACTAATTACATTCAAGTGAAATAACATTCCTTGTGTTGCTCTTACTACTTTAGAATTATAAATATCAACAGAGTTTTCAGATAAAATAACTGTATCAATATCAAATGCTTTCGCGCTCCTAATAATCGTTCCCACATTTCCAGGATCTTGTACTTCATCTAATATTAAAAACTTTGATCCTACTAAATCCCTATCAGGTAATTTTCTACATAAAGCCATAACGCTAGCAGGTGTATCCACCTCAGATATCTTATAAATAATCTCTCTTGTTACATAAACATAAGGACAAGGTAGTGGCAAAGCTTGATTTTCTTCCATAATCAACTCTTCAATAATCCCACTTTTAAATGCTTCTAGCACTAGATGCATACCCTCTACAATAAACTCACCATATTCATCACGATATTTTTTCTTCTTTAATTTTGTATATTTTTTTACTTTTTCATTATCTAAACTTGTAATTACCATTAAAACTCCTTCATTTCCTTTCTATATTTCTTATAGTCTGGCATATTTTCTTCTACTAAATCCCAAAACTTAGTAGAATGATTTGCATAAATTAAATGAGATAATTCATGTACAATAACATAATCTAAATATTTTAAATCTCTCTTCATTAATTCTAAATTTAAAGTAATCGTCTTTGTTTTCACATTACATACTCCCCAACGAGTACTCATCTTTCTAATTCTTAAATCTGGATAGGGAATCCTTTTAGAAAAGCGATGATATATTTGATCTAGATGATCTTTATAAATTACTTTAGCTTGCTTTTTATACCAGTCATCGATATTAATTTTTTTATTTATGAATACTTTATTTTCTCCAAAAGAAATATTACAGTACTCTACATATACAATATCATATTTTTTACCTAGATAAAAGAAGCCTGTATTATTTTCATTCTTAATTTTTTGACTTTCTATCATTCTTTTAATTTGACTCGTATTTTCTTCTATGATTTTACTAATAGCTTTATCACTAGTAAAATAATTAGTAGTAACTTTAATTGTCATATCTTTTTTTACTCTAATATAAGTATTTTTATTACTTCTTTTTCTCTCAATTTCTATTGCATAAACTTGATCATCAATTTGAAGTTTCATAGTACCACCAAGAATATTTTACTATAAATTAAAAAGAAAGGAAAGCCTACCTTCCTTACTCTTTTGTTCTCTCTACTCCAACATAATAGTAAAATCCATCATTTCCCATCTGAAAAGTATACGTATATTGTGTTAAACTATCTTGATAACTGTTAACATAACCTCTAATATCTTCTTCTGTAGAACTAGTGCTAGTAGTAAAAGACACCTCATCAGTTAAGTCAACATCTTTATATAATTTGCCTGTACTACTATCATAAAACGCTACCGCAGTAACAACAGTCAACGTATCATTCTCTTTTTGAGCATTTATAATTTCTTCATATACATCAACTGGACTTATAGCTACTCCACATCCATCTACAGTAGTAACATAACGACTATTAACAGAATCATAAGACATACTAGCACAACCTAAAGTAAAACTATTAATATTATGATAAGTACCAGAGCCAAATAACCTTTCATAAGCCTCTTTGACATCCTCTTCATCAACATATCCAACATTTCCCTCACTATCGGCTGGACTAATAGGTGTTAATTGAACATCTTTGGTATTTGTAGCAATAGCGAATTTATATTCTTCTGCCATATCTTCTACCATACCTCCACCATTTTGATAAATAAAGGTATCAAACTGTTCTGCTGGATTATGAACTTGTCTTATGAAAGCTTTAACATTAGCATCATTAACATCTAGTTCTGTAATATTAGGAGTATCTTCTTTTTCCTCTGTAGTATTATTCTTTATCAAACCAGGAATTTCTATAATCTGTTTATCAACTAAAATATATCCTAACAACACCAAAATAACAAAAAATAAAAAAATAGATAAACCAATATTCTTCTTTTCTTTCATAAACTCTTCCTCCTTAGACCATATTATAGCAAAATTTTATAATTTAAACATACTTTTTTATTTTTACTTTGTAAAATATGTATAATTTAAAACAATTTATTCATACTACAGTTAGGAGGGAAAAACATGAACTTAAGTATAAGAGAACATATTATTAATAATTTTAAAGGAGATAACTATGATACTTTAAAAAGAGCAATTGATGAATCAGTAGCATCACAAGATGAAGTTACTCTACCAGGACTAGGTGTTTTCTTAGAAATCATCTGGGAAAATGCAGATCAAGAGTTAAAAAATCAATTAGTAGAAATTATCAAAAAAAGAGTGGAAAAAGGATTAGAGGATGAAAAAAAGGAAAACTAATTTCCTTTTTTTAGTTTAAATCTTTAAAATAAATTGTTTTTTCTACTACTCTTTTAATATCAATATCATTAAACGGTTTTTTGATCATATCTACAATATGATACTTAAAAGCCTTATCAATTGTCTCTTTAGAAGAATCTCCTGAAATAATCGATACTGGCATTTCTGTAAACAATTGATTTTGCTTCATATAATCAAGTACAGCAAAACCATCGACATTAGGCATATTTAAATCAAGTAAAATAGCCTCAATATAATTATTTCCCTGGTTAGCTTTAATAATTTCTAAAGCTTCCTTACCATCTTTAGCAACACCTACTTGATACATATTACTAAAAATTCTACTAACAAAATTTCTAACAATATTAGAATCATCTGCCACTAATATAGTAGGTTCACTATAAACTTCCCCAATAGAGGCAATACCAGGAACATCTTCTAATAACTCTGTCTCTTGATTATCTACATGATTTTCCACTTCTTCTTTTCCTAAATATTGTTTTACAACATGACTTAAACGATCAACTTCATTCATTAATTCATCATAAGTATCATAAATATAGTATACATCGCCTGCCTTACTCTTCATCTCTTGATTATAAGCAAGTTCTGCTAATTTTGTAAAACCAAAATATTTAGCATCACTTTTTAAGGAATGAACATATATTGCATAATTGTTCATATCTTTTGCATTTTTATATTCTTCAAGTTTTGGTATCTTTTGAGCAATACCAAGTAAAAATTCTCCAACAGTGTCATTATAAGTCTGCATATCACCAAATAATTCTAAACTTTTGTCAATATCAACACCATTTTCCTTTAAAAAATCAACATTCAACATATTCCCATCCTCTTATACTTTCTTTTAATTTGATTATAGCTCAAAATAAAAACTTCTGCAATCTTTTCTTAGTCTACATTGTAACGGTAGAAGAAATCTGCTGTCTATTTTTCATAGCAACATCTCTTTTTTTACTATTAGTAACTAACTCCAAATACAAATTATCTTTCCTAGAATTTTTATTATACAAATAGTCATCAGCAAACTCCATTGTAGTTTTAAAACGTATATGATTATTATCTTTCACAAATTCATAACGAAATTGTGACCATTTATCGTATAATTCAGGCTCCTCGTTTAAAAGAGATAAAACTTCTTCTTCCAAATGAACCTTTTTATCATCAATGACTCGCATAGTATCATGACTAGTAAGTAGTGCATAATCTGCTGCATATTCTCTTTTCTTATCATCATCTAAAACACCAAACATTGTTTTTCTAAACTGTTGCTCAAAAAGTAAACCATACACTCTAGCATCAACTTCTACTAACATATTAAGATAATTATCGTCATATATTTCTGGCTTCTTACTTCTGACAATACTTTCATAAAACATAATTAAGTCATTCCTATCCTCTACAATACGATGATTACGTTTATCATTTTGATATACATGACGAGCTTCATGAGCAAGAGTATTTAAAATAAAAGTACCACCATGATGAATAAAATTATCAAAATTCTCCTCATCAATACGTGCAATATAAGACTGAGCTTCTCCTGCTGTATCTTCTTCTAATTTTTTCTTCTCTAATGTCGCATCTTTGACAGCTTTTTTAATAATCTGACAAAAGCATTGCTGCAAAGCACCATACACTAACTCTGGTGAATAATGTGCAACCTGACTAGCAGTATTAGCAATAACAATATTTTGCATAGCAGAAGCTTCCTTATTTTGATAATAATCTCCATTACGAAACAAATTAATAAGAGCTTCTTGGTCTGTCTTTGATAACTCTTTAGCACCAGCTAACTCCTGAATCATCTTTTTTGACCAAGATAAGTATTCCCTATTAATATCTTCTCTAGATAAATCAGAAACGAGTGAACTATATTTACCCAATTTCAGTAAACTTACCATAACAAAAGGATCTTTTAATTCTTCCTCACTAAGATTTCCTAAAATATCTGTTATTTTTTCTATATCTTCTTTGAATGCTAAATTTTCACTACCACAAAATTCACAATCCACGGTTTGATTAGAAGCTTCCCCTCCACAATTAGGGCAACGGCAATCTTTTGCAATATTTTGTTGCTCAGTTAATAGTTCCCTTTTCCAATTCGCTTCTAACATGAATTAAATCCTCAGTTTCCTTAATTTGATATAAAATAACCTTACGCATCTCATCATCAGTTTCATCTTCATACAGTTTCTTTAAAGCTTCTAATTTTTCTTCTAGTGTCATTTGAAAATTCATATACTCCTCCTGTTTCTATTTTCTTACCTTGTATAACAACAATATAGCACAAAACAAGGCATCATGGCAATTAAAAATAGCTACCACTTGGTAACTATCTTTGATTATAAATAACAGGATAAGGATTTTGATATTTCTTGGCCATTTTTGCTTTCTTTAATTCACCAAGATGACCATCTCTTACTGCTTTTCTAGCTTCATATATCATACTACTCTCCCAATCGTCCTCCATAAATGCTAGCATATCATTTTGACAAGAGCCCTCACAAAGAGCAATCATAAAGTCAATACGATTACGCTTTGCTAAATCAATTGCTGTCTGTGTTCCATCACAAGGCATAAAACCGATAATCATATCAGCATTCAGCAATTCGTCTTTCTGTAATCTTCTTTTTTCTAATAATAAATTAGGCAAATTAGAATCTGTAGTAATTAATCTATCATCATAAACAGTAATCGTTCCATGAGTCTGACGAAGTGCTATCTTCTTCGCTAAAGAAGGAATCTTGCCTCCTCCTATTTCCACGATATTTCTGTTAATATCAAAATTTTCCGCTAATAAGTCAGCAAATCCTTCATATACATTTTTATCAGGATCTAACATATCCAACTCATCATAGACCTGTCGTAAAATATCAACCACTAAAGCAGACGTCTTACCCCAGGTACGGTTATCTAAGATAAGTTTTTTTTCATCTAAAGTATAATCATCGGCATGTTCTCTCAAAAATTTATCAATTTGATAAAGTATTCTAACTCCTGTAATATCTTCTCTTATCATAATTATTCCTCTTTGTTAAACTAATAGATACATTATACTATCATTTTATGTAATTGCAAAGGAAAACATGCCATTAAGCATGTTTTACAGCAGTTTTTATCAATATATTGGTAACAATACTATTTTCTATAATCAAAGTAGAAATCTAATATTCTGACTTGATCTCCTTCTTCAGCACCTAACTCTTCTAGTTTTTGATCAATTCCCATTCTACTTAACTTTTTAGCAAACTTATAAGCTGCTTCATCAGAAGAAAACTTCGTCATTTTAAAGATTCTCTCTACTTCCTTACCTTGAATTGCCCAGGTACCATCATCATCTCTGGTAATGGTAAATGGTTCTTCTTTCTTAAATTTATATAATACATGACTTTCGATTTGACTATCTTCATATAATGGATTATTTGGTGCTTCATCTACTAAATCAGCAAGACGGTCTATTACTTTTTGAAGTCCTGTATTAGTGGCAGCACTAACTTCAAAAATTTCAACATCACCAACTTTTTTCTTAAACTGTTCTAATTCTTCTTTGGCTTGCTCTAAATCCATCTTATTAGCAATAATAATTTGTGGCTTCTTAATTAATTTTTCATTAAAGGCTTCTAGTTCTTTATTAATTAATACATAGTCTTCATAAGGATCACGCATCTCACTAGCACTCATATCAATAACATGAGCAATAACCTTAGTTCTTTCAATGTGTTTTAAAAACTTATCCCCTAGACCTTCTCCTTCGCTAGCTCCTTCAATCAATCCTGGAAGATCAGCCATAACAAAACTTCTACCATCACTTGCCCTAACAACGCCTAAATTAGGATGTAATGTTGTAAAGTGATAAGCAGCAATCTTTGGCTTTGACCTAGATACCATAGAAATAATCGTACTCTTACCAACACTTGGAAGTCCAACTAATCCAACATCCGCCAACATTTTTACTTCTACTTTTAAGTTTTTCTTTTCCCCTTCTTCTCCATTTTCAGAGTAATCTGGTGCCGTATTCGTCTGCGTTTTAAAAGCCGTATTGCCACGACCACCTCTTCCACCTTTCGCAATTACTTCTTCCTGTCCAGCTTTAGAAAGGTCAGCAAGAATCAATCCTGTATCTAAATCAGTGACAACCGTTCCTTGTGGTACTTTAATAACAACAGGTTCCGCACCTTTTCCATGTTGATTTTTACCACGACCGTTTTCTCCTTTTTTACCTTTAATTAATTTTTGATATCTTAAATCTAGGAGAGTATGGAGTCCTTCATCAACTTTAAAAATAATATCAGAACCATGTCCACCATTTCCACCATAGGGACCTCCCAAGGGAACAAACTTCTCACGACGAAAAGCGGTACAGCCATCTCCACCATTTCCAGCTTCCACTCGAATTTCTACTTCATCTACAAACATATACTCTCCTCCTTTTAGGCCTTATTATATCATTAAGAAAAAGAAAAGAAAAGAACTTCTTTTCTTTAACGTGTAGACATAGGTTGTTTAACAGTCGTATTACTATTTTCCTCCATTAAACTATGAACAGCATCCATTCCCTTTTTAGCAGCAGTTCTTAAAACATTAGCAGCCTTCTTACTCATGGTAATAGCATTAGCACCACGAATAACGATATTAGATTTGGAATCTTTCATAGTCTCTAAGACAGCTTGCGAATGCTCAAACTTTCTCTGGTAATAAGCTCCTTTAATATCATATATAGCTGACCTAACACGATCACGCACCTTATTTTCTGGTTCAAGCATCTCTTTTAATGCTTGATTATCCTGCATATTAAAAGCAGCTTGGTTTACTTTTGCTTGTTGTCTATTTAACAATTTCGCTCTTTTTTTCATTCGATAAAACTTAGGTAACATAACTGCTTTTTGCCGTAAATCAATACGTGCCTGCTGTTTTTGTAATTTTTGAATAATCTCTTGCTGTTTAATTATTTCTTTTGCCACTTTTCTCTTAGCCCTAGCCGTTTTCATATTAGACTGTACTTGCTTTAATTCACTTATTTTATCTATATGTTCCTGTTGCTGTTCAGAAATATTATTAGACTTTTCATCTAATTTATCTAACTTAGCTTCTTTTCTTTCAGATACTTGAATACGTTCCTGCTGCTCTTTATAAGCTTTTTTTAATTCACTATACTGTAATTTTAACCCTTCAATTTCAACAGTAGTTTTATCAGTCAAAGCTCGTAATCCTCTATTTTTTTGTTCTAAACTTTGAATCTGTCTAGCAATTACATTCATACTCTGTTGTAAAAGTTGTTGATACACTTTATCAGAATTATTCATTGTTAGCCTCTTGTTCTAATTTAATATCTTCTGCAATAGCCTTTTGTACAGCATCCCATTCTTTAGCATCTTTGATTTCAACTAAACTATAACCATCAGTACCTTGTTCTAAAATAGATATATAAGCTTGCTCATGATCCGCATCGATTTGTTCCCCTAAAGAATATAAAACATAATCTTTTCCTTCATATCCTACAACATTAAAAATATCTAATACTTCAACTTCTAAAGCCTGATTATCTGGAGTTACTACTTTAATTTTGTTATCCATAAACGCGACACCTCTATTCTATTTAAGTGTATCACAAAGCAAAAAAAAAGAAAAGAACTAACTTTCCTTTTTATAGTATTTTTCAGGTTGATTTTTTTTGAAAGTGCACAATTAATGTGCAGTTAGTTTTAAAAATGTATATAATATCTTCTTAAGCAATTTGTTTGTCATTAAAGGAGGTATT
>CASEGV010000035.1:0-18678 GCA_949287595.1 uncultured Mycoplasmatota bacterium | reverse complement strand
ACTCTAGTACAACCAAATGTTTTGTGAATTAACTCTACTTGATTAGTTGTGGGATACAAACGAAACCGATAAGCTCTATACATAATATTCCTCCCCTGATGAGAACATTATATAATACATTTGTTCGTATGTCAACTATTTTTTATCAAGTTTTCAAATTTGCATTTTGAGAAGCAAATTCCTAATATATAAAAAACTACCCTAAGGTAGTTTTAATCACCAAACATTTCAAAAACTTCACCTAAGAAAGATTCTCTTTTTCTTGTCTTAGTATGACTAGACTTTTTAGCATCCTTTCTATCTTCTTCATCTTCATAATCATGACTATCTCTACGAGCTTCTTGATAAGTTTTTTCTTCCTTTTCAATCAATTTATCTAACTCTCCACGGTCAAGCCAAATACCACGGCATTCTGGACAATAATCAATCTCCACGCCTCTTTTTTCTGACATTAATAAGGTTACATCCTTACAAACTGGACATTTCATAAATAATATCCCTCCTTTAATCTATTATACAAAAACTAAACAAGAAAAGAAACAATTATTTTTCATCATAAGGATACTCCCAAAGACTTAGTTTTCCATTGACATAAATAGGTTCAATTTTGCAAACATTATCCATCAAAAAACCATAGCCTGACCAATCTAAATCTTCAATCAATCCAGAATAAACAAGTCTATTCTCTTGTTCCAAATCACGACGTAACTGATTATCTACCAAAACACAATCCGAAATATGTGCTTTTGCTAGAATACATCCTGTAGGATAACTAAGACCTAAACTAGCAAACTTCTTCATAGCTTTCTTATCCACACTCTTACCAGCATGAATTAAAATATCTCCACGATACTTTGTCTTCCAAGTTCGAAATTCATATCTTTTTAATCCTTCAGCAATCAAAGTAGCAAAAGGTTGCTTAATCGTAATTACTTTCATAACTCCTCCTAATTAATTATTAGTATATCAAAATATATGATAAAATAAAACAGAGGTGTTTTATGAAAGAGATAACAATAACAAATCCAACTTTAATAAAAAATAAAAACTTTGAAACCATCATAATAACAATAATATTTCCATATCAAGAAAAAATAGAAGAACTAGCAAAACAAGCATTACTACCTGCCATGCTAATGTATATGAACGAAGAATATCCTACAGAAGAAGAATTCCAAAAAGCATTAAAAGAAAACTACATCGTAGATTACTTTGCCAAACAAATAACGGTAGGAACAACCAATTTCTTTGCTTTCTATTTAATAATTCCTGATAAATTAACACTAAAGAAAGACTATATCGAAAAACAAATATCTTTCCTAGAAAAATGTCTTTATCATCCTAAATTAATAAATGAAGAATTCGATAATTTTGAATTAGACCGAGAAAAAGAAAATTTACTAATAAAATTAAAAAATACAGATAAATCCTTTCATGCCTATCAAACCAAAAAACTACATAAATTAGTAGATAATGAAGGAATATTTTCTAGATCATTATATGACCATCAAGACCTAATAGAAAAACTAACCTCTAAAGAATTATATAAGTTTTATCAAGAAAAAATTAAAAACAACCATCCTCTTATTTTTATCCTAGGAAATATAGAAAAACAAACTATACTACCTATCATAAAAAAATATTTTCCTACACTAAAAGAACAAGAAACATTAAAAACAAATTACAGACATTACCTAAAACCTTTTAGAATAACACCACAAGAAATAACAGAAGAAAAAAAATTTAAAGACTCTAGCCTATCCTTAGTATATAAAGTAGAAAATATGAAAGAAGAAGACACGATTTTCTTAGGCTTACTAAAAAATATTTTAACGTCACAATCAACAAGACTATTAAATAAAAAATTAAGAGATGAATATAACTTAGTCTACTCATCATCCGCAACCTTCTATCCCAACTTCGGAATCTTTGAAATAACAGCCTATATCAATGCCCTAAATAAAGACTTAGCCCTAGAAAAAATATTAGAAGTGATGAATGATATAAAACAAGAAAAAGAACTAAGACCATTAATAGAAAAAATTATACGTAGAAGAAAAACAATTTTAATTAGGAGCCTTGATAATAAATATTCCATATTAACAAATGAAATATATAAAAAACTAGATATAGCGTACACCGATAAAGTATGCTACGACCTCTTAACAAAAGTAACAGAAGAAGACTTACTAGAATTCTTATCCAGACTAAAATTAGACACAATATATTTTTTAAAGGAGATGCAAGATGAACAAAATAGAAAAAACAACATTAACTAATGGACTAACCATCTACTTCTATGAAGATAAAAGAAAACATACAACTATTTTCCAATTAATTACTTTTTTTGGTGGAATGTCAAAAGACTACAAAATTGATAACGTAGACTACCACTTTTCTGATGGCATCGCCCATGTATTAGAACATTACTTAGTAGAATGTAATAAATATGGAAACTATATAGAAATTTTAGGACAACACGACATGAATAGTAACGCTTGTACACAAGGAAAAATAACTAGATATTTTTTCGATACTGTAGATAATATAGAATTTGGTATAAAAACATTACTAAATTGCATATATTCTCCTGTCTTTACAGAAGAAAATTTAAACAATTTAAAAGGACCAATCTATCAAGAAATTAGAGGAAAAGAAAACAATAAGTTTTACCATGAAGATATTAAAGTACTAAACAACTGTTTTCATTCTTTATCCTTTAAAACAACTGGTGGAACAATAGAAGAAGTAAAAAATATAAGCTTAGAAGAAATCAAATTATGCTACGAAGCATTCTACCAACCATCCAATCAAATAATCATAGTTGCTGGTAACTTTAATAAAGAACAAGTATTAAAAACAATAAAAGAAGAAACAAAAACCATAAAAATACCAAAACACAAAGTAAAAAAAATAAATATAAAAGAAAAAAAAGAAGTCGTAAAACAAGAAGATGAATTACTATTTCCAACACCTAAGACTTATACAGAAGTAACATATAAGATATCACTAGACCATCTATCTAACTTAGAACAATTAAAACTAGATTTTTATATCTATTACTTTATGGAAATGACTACTAGTGTATCATCACCTTTGTATAAAAAAGTAATCAAAGATAAAATTATAACCGGTAGTATAAACAAATCAAAAAAACAATTAGAAAATTATTTACTTTTATCGATAGGAAGTTATACAGATAAAAAAGAAGAATTAGTTAATAGTATCATAGAAGAATTTAAAAATCCAACGTTAGACAAAGAGTTATTTGAAATAGATAAAAAAAATACCATACTAGAAATTATATTAAGAGAAGAAAACCTTTCTTCTATGATAAGTCCATTAATTGGAAACATAGTAGATTTTAATTATCCCTATCCAGATACAATCGAAGATATAGAAAAGTTCTCTTTTGAAGAATTTAAAAAGTTAATCCAGTCGCTAGACTTTACAAACTATACAGTAACTACCATAAAAAATCCTAAAAAGTAAAAACTTTTAGGATTTTATTTATAATTGATCATAAGGAATTACTATTTTAAAGGCTCCAGAAGAATAAGGAGCAATCTGATATTCAGGAAAATAAATCATCATACCATGAGAAGTAAAGACAAAAGTTTGAAAATTAGATTTCTCTGGACTAGTACCTGCAAATAATAATTCTTGATCATGAATATTAGGATTCTTAAAAAGAATCTTTCTACTTTCAGTAGATAAAATAGAAAGTAAATGCTCTTTTTCTCGTACTAAATCATGAATAGTAATAATCTTATCACACGAAATATCATAAACAAAAGATGAAATTCTATGTTCAGGATGAGCACCACCAGTATAAAATGATACATAAAACACAACAGATAAATAATCTTGATAACTATACTCATCATGAGAAATATCTAAAGTATAAGTAAAATTCTCCTGAATTGGTTCCTTAGCATAATTCATAAACTCATGAATTGTTTTTTCTAAAAACTCTTGCATTGTCTGATTTAAAGTTAAATACTTAGTTCTTGGATAAATTACTTGTATTCCATTATTCATAACATCACCAATAAAATATATGTAAAAGTAGGAAAAAACTTGAAAAGAATACAAAAGAACGTTATAGTAAACACTAGGTGATAACATGAAAGTAAAACATACACTAAAACCAATTTATGATGAAAATTCTAAAGTTTTAATATTAGGAAGTCTTCCTTCCGTTAAATCAAGAGAAATAGGTTTTTATTATGGACATCCTAAAAATAGATTCTGGTCCACATTAGAAAAAGTATTTGAAGAAAAAATTGGTAACTCCAAAGAAGAAAAAATCAACTTTCTAAAAAAATATCATATTGCCTTATTTGATGTAGTAAAAGAATGCGATATATCTTCATCAAGTGATGCATCCATTAAAAATGTAATACCAAACAATTTAAAACCAATATTAAAAAGTTCAAATATTAAAACTATCTTTACAACTGGAACCAAAGCACACGAATTATATAAAAAGTATATCTATCCAAAAACAAAAATAGAAGACATTACCCTTCCAAGTACATCTCCTGCGAACTGTAAAAAAGGAATAGAAGAACTATTAACTAAAGAATACAGAAAAATAAAAGAAAAATTAGATAGCTAACCTCTATCTAATTTTTTTTGAAAAGATTGTTGTAAAATTGGATTCATGTCTAAAACTTTTTCTTGACTAACATCATCTTTGGCAGCTACTGCAAGATAAGCACCAAAACGATATCCTAATCCTATAGAATAAAAACGGTCATGATATTTTACTGTATAATAATTTATATCTATATCAGTACTAGAAGGAATATGGCGATGTTTAGAACATTCCTCAACATAATTATAAATAAAATCTAAATAATCTAATTGTATATGGTCAAGTGGAGAAATTTCATAAGGACTATACAACCAATCAGTATCACGAAAAGAGGGATATATATCAGTAAAATTTTCTAACCAGTCAAAAAAATCAGCTACTTCTTCTTTATCAATTTTTTTATTATCAACTTTATTATTTCGATACCAATCTAAAAACTGAACAGTAGCACTATTTTTTCGAGTTTCCTTTTTATATTGTAACATCTCTTTAGAAGACATACCAGCAAGTGTAGAATGATATCCTTCTGGAATAAATACTTTCCATAACTCAGATTTAGCATTATTCATATTTTCACCAGATACTTCTGTTGCAAGTTCACCTCGACTCTCACCAAAAAATTGTTGAAAGCACTCTCCATCATAATAAGTAATACAATCAACAAACCTACAACTTCTATTATCTACATCTTTCATATCATCAAGTAATTTTTCTAAATTAGAACTTACTCCACTTCTTTTTACAAAAGCCCCAGGATATCCAGGCTGATTAGGATAATAGTCAATATAAAAACCAGTATCAGACACAAAACAAGGATATCCTAACTCCTGATAAGCATATTCCGCTTTCTTTTTAGAAATATAAGAAATATCATTTACATCTGGTTCTAAAAAATCTAAGGAGCAAGAACAAATATCAATACCATAAAACATACTGGCAGCTGTTTTAACAGAAACCACTTTCCCAAAATTACTAGAAACAAAAACTAATTTTTTCACAGAGCACCTCTCCTTTATTATAATTTATATATAAGAAGAAATAATAAAAACCTCTTCTTTCAACATCAATATATCAAAAGAAGAGGCAATATATATGTCAGTTTAATTTTTTTCTAATAATTCAATACTTTTAATACGCTTAAGATAAAAATGTCTAATTTCATTCTTTAACTCACAATAAGCTGCAACACCCCATTCATTTCCAAATAAGATCAACTCATAAGGACGAATAACACGTTTAGAAATATTTTTTCTATCTTTAGAATAGTATTCAATAAAACACTTTTATTGATTCTTAATTGCTCGACTCACCAAATTATAAATTTTCTTATCAGAAACATCAATAGTATCAGGAGTAATAAATCTCTGAGGAACATGTACATTCTGCCTTAAAACATATCCTCCGTAAGGTCCTTTTACAGTATCAATATAAATACCTGCTTTTTCACATTCCTCTTTATAAACTCGAATCATTCTAGGACTAACTTCTAACCTTTCAGCAAGTTCTGCTATCTGATACTTACGACCACTGCTGAGTAATTCTAACATTTCTAAAACATTACTAACTTTAGACATTCTATCACTTTCCCAAATAAAACTATAAATACTCTTGATAATATTTTTGAATCTTACTCCAATACTTCTCAGTCATAGGAGACAAATTACTAGGCATCTCTTTTAAAGAAAACCATCGTAATTCTCTAGACTCATCATCTCCTATTTTTAACTTTCCATGATATTTTCTAACTTCAAAAACAGCCGTAATATCATATAATTTATCTCCATTAGGATATTCTCGGTAAGTATCTTTACCAGATAACACCTCAAGTAACTTCATATCATCAATAACAAGCCCTGTCTCTTCCTCAAGTTCTCTTGAAGCAGTCTCTTCAAAACTCTCACCAAGTTCCATTGCACCACCAGGAAATCCCCAAGAATTAAAATCTGTACGAAGTTCCATCAACACTTCATTCTTTTCATTAAAAACTAATAAACCTGTACCTGCTGTTAAAATTGGATTATGTCCCACATACTGTCTTAAATATTGAATATATCCCATACTACCTCCAAAAACTACTTCTTTACATATATTTTAGGATACTTTTCTGCAACACTGAAATCCCTATGATAAACATCATTATTTAGATTTTTATATTCTTCTACAACAGAAGAAGAAATAGGACTACCTAATTTATCAAAAATTTTCAATTCACAAATATAACCAAAAGGCAAAGAAGGAAAAACAAGATTACCAAAACATAAAGCAATAGAATCAAAATAATTCATCATTTCATGATTTTCTTCTTGTAATTTACTAAGAGCAACAACTCTAGACACATTATCTTTTCCAAAATCAGAAATCTTCCCTTTAGAATGAATTCTAGACATACCTTCTTTTAACTCTTGTTTCACTACTTTATCACGCAATTTATATAAAGAAAAAAAGGAAGAAAAATGAAGACCTGCTAAAGCAAGCTCACTAAAAGTAAAACCATTCAGTTGCTCATAAATATCTTCATGATAAGGCTTTATATGACTATAAATACTCTCTGTAGTCCCTACTAATCCTCGACTAAAATCAAAAGTATAATCATCTAAATTACTACCTCTAGATTGAATAATATCAAAATCTCTCTCAACAATACTATCAAAACCTTTTTTATAGATTCGTCTATCTATTTCTTTATCAATATCCTCTTTGGGAAATCTACTTTGCTCACGATAAATAGCATAAAAAAGAAGTTTAGAAGTAGGAACAGTTTTTAAACTTAAGTTTTTAACATTCCAAAAACTCATACTACTGTCCTCCATTTCTTCTCATAAAAATACGTTCTGAATTAGGATATTTCTTAATTAATCTACGATCAATAACTGCAGAATTTGGATTTAATGCAACACCCGCTAAATCATCAGCAAGAAAAACATCTCTTCTTACTATCTTTTCATATTCACAATTACAAACTTTCATTACTTTAGAAACAGCTTGTTTAGAAGGTTGCAAAACACCAAGTCCGTAGTCTGCTTGCAAAAGAAGATATTCACAAGAAGTCTCTTTTAAAAAGCGAAAATAATCTACCATTTGCACCTCTAAAGAACAATCTTCACGAGAAACACCTACACTATTCTGTGCTAATTCTAATCTCATCTGATACTGATGTTCTAATTTATCAAAAATAACAGGTAACATTGCTAACTCACTAAAAGCTAAATGAGAAAAACGTTTGTAAATATCAAAGCCATAATCAATAGGTAAAAGATTTTTATAAACAATATTTAAAGTATCACTTAAAGTATGACCTGGCATAAAAGCATAATCTTCTTCTCGCTCACCTCTTCTCCTAAATACTTTTTTATCATTCTTAATAATTTCCATAGAACGAAAAGGACTTAATTTATATTTCTTTTCTAATCTATCCTTTAAAATTTTAGATGCCTTACTATCCTCTAAAAACATATCATTCTTATATTCTGAAAATAAAATTTCAGAAGTAGGCATCATTTTTAAGTTTTTAACTGATTGACTCATAATTATCCTCCTGAATAAAACGTAAATCAATCATAGCACAAATATAAAAGTATGTAAATAAACTAAATTTGTTCATTAAAAAAGACTCTCTAAAGTCTTCTATTTTTATAAATTTGCTCCATATTAGAATGCTTCTTAATTAATTGCATTTCTTTATCATAAGAATCACTATCTTGCTTAAAAGTATTCCATTCTTGACTCAATACAGAACAAGGATTTTCATATAAAACAACCGTAAGAGCTCTAGTAACATCCTTAAAAGAAGGCTTAACAACAGAAGAACTATGATCTATTTTCTGAAGTAAACGAGAACGAGCTGCTAATTTCAAGAATCGGTAATAATCCCTAATATTTTCCTCATTACTTAAAGTTTGATAATCAGTATTCATTTTTTGTAATTTAGAATATTTAGTATTGTGAAAAGTTTCCAAATTACAAAATATTCCAATGGAAACAGCAAGTTCACTAAAAGTAAAATTTAAAAATCTCTTTGTAACAAAAAACCAATGTTCATGCTCTTGTGGTTGAATATAATCGTATACAATATCTAATCTATCATATACATTAGTATCTTGACAAAAAGCATAATCACGAACATTATCTCCTCTTTTAGAAAACACTTCATAATCTTGCTGAATAATTTTATCAATAGTATCAGCTCTCAGTTTATACTTTTTTTCTAATCTTCTCATAAAAGCACGAGAAACATCCTTATCTTTTAAAGAAATATCTCCTCGGTAATCAGCAAGTAAAATCTGCGAAGTAGGAGTCACCTTCAAATTTTTAATCATATCCATAGCAAAAACTCCTTCTATAACAAATTGTAATTATAATACCAAAAAACTATTTCAAAGTAAATCCTAACGCTTCTATCTTATCTTGGAACACAGAATCATCAATATCTTTCGCTAGTACCAAATCTGCTTTCTTATCTTCTAAACTAACAGAACAAGATTTTACTCCAGGAATAGCAGATAAAACATTTTTAACACGATTAACACAACCTTCACATTTCATTCCTTCTATATAAATAGTTTTATTTATTTTCTTAAACATAAAAATCCTCCTAACTTGTAAACCTTAATAAATATCCATCCAAATCTTGAATTAGAAACTGTTTATCAGAATAAACCTTATCATCTACTAGGTACTCATCTATTTGCATATCACGAAATAAGGGATAATGATTCTTCTGAACCAAGTCGTAAATCATATTAATATCACTAACTTCCATACTAATATTAATTCCTCTTCCATAAGGATATTCTAACTCTCCTGTATTCCAATGATCATTTACTTCTTCAATCATAAGTTGATTACCATCTAATTCTAAAAAGCAAAACTTATCCTCTACTCTCTCATAGACAATCGAAAATCCTATAGATAAGTAAAACTCTTTACTTTTATTAATATCAGAAACACTAAGTTCTGGTATTAGTTTATTAAACTTCACTTCCATTATTTCACCATCCATCTAAGTCTTAAAGAATTAAA
The DNA here is from genome assembly GCA_949287595.1 of uncultured Mycoplasmatota bacterium. Taxonomy (GTDB): domain Bacteria; phylum Bacillota_I; class Bacilli_A; order RF39; family UBA660; genus Faecimonas. The sequence continues at coordinate 9,059 of CASEGV010000035.1, read as the reverse complement.
AACAACAGTTAAACTACTAATAGTCATAAAAATACTAGCAAGCATAGGATTTAAAACAATACCATATGGTTCTAATAATCCTGCTGCAACTGGTATCATACATACATTATAGAAAAATGCCCAGAACAAATTTTCTTTAATAACATGATTAGACTTACGACTAATATCAATAAAATCCAATAAATTAGATAAATTATGATTCATCAAAATAACATCACTAGCATCACTTGCAACATCAGTGCCATCGCTAATACTAATACCAACAGTAGCTTCTACTAACGCAACAGCATCATTCACACCATCACCAACCATGACAACTTTATTACCTGAAGCAACAAATCCTTGAATAATAGAAGCTTTATCTTTCGGTAAGACATCCGCATGAATCTCACTAATTCCTAATTCCTTCGCAACAATTCTAGCCGTATCTAAATTATCTCCAGTAAGCATCACCGTAGTAATACCTAAACTCTCTAAACGAGAAATAACATTTTTCATATCAGGACGAACAGTATCACGAACACCAATTAATCCAACAACTTCCTTCTCTTTTACTAAATATAAAATACTACAACCTGCACTGACTAATTCCTTATAATCCTTCTCATGAAAATCACTAATTCCTAACTTTTTAAGTAATTTTTTATTTCCAACATAATAATGCTCAGAATCAATCACTCCTTCAATTCCCATACCAGGAATATCAGAAAAATCTGAAACAGGAAGCAAATCCTTCTTAGAAAATGCAGAAGCAATAGGATGAGTAGAAAAGCTTTCTAAACTTTCCACTACTCTCAAAATAGAATAAGAATTATCAAGATAAGAAAATACTTGGTATACTTGCAATTTTCCATAAGTAAGAGTACCAGTCTTATCAAATACTACTCTATCTACTTGCCGCATCTCTTCTAATACATCTCCCGATTTCACAATCACGCCTACTTTAGCACAAAGACCATAACTGAGGCTAATAACTAACGGAACAGCAAGACCCAGTGCACAAGGACAAGCAATTACTAACACTGTAACAAAAGCATGAAAACTAGCAGCAAAACCAAATCCTAGTATTAACTTAATAACAAAAGTAATAATAGACACCAAAACAATAAATGGTACAAAATAACTACTAATCTTATCAGCAATTCTCTCTATTTTATTCTTCTTTCCTAAAGATTCAACAACCATACTAACAATACTAGAAACAGTAGACTCTTTACCAATTTTCTTTGCTTTATACAGAACTACACCATCATAATTCATAGAACCAGCAAGCACCGTACTACCTTTCTTCTTTAATACCGGTACACTCTCTCCTGTAATAAACGCCTCATCTGCATAAGACTCTCCATCAACAACTTCACCATCAACCGCAAACTTCTCTTGAGGACGACAAACTAAAATATCATCCATTTCAATTTCATCTAACGTAACAGAAACGAAATCATCACCCTTTTTCATAACCGCCGTTTTAGGAGTAATCGTCACCAAATTCTGAATTGCACTAGTAGTCTTATTTTTACTAATATTCTCAATAAATCTACCGAGCTTTACAAAATAAATTACCATCGCAACAGACTCAAAATATAACTCATGTAAAAACAAAGTATTACCTAAACAAATCTCTATAAAACTATAAATACTATAAGAAAAGCTAAAAAACACACTAAAAAGTACCAGAGTATCCATATTAGGCATACGATGTATCAAATTCAACACTCCACTTTTTAAAATATCAAAACCGTAAATTACAAAAAAAGAGGAAATAAATAATAATATTAAACTATATAAAACAGGATATTCCATAGGAGAAAATATCTCTGGTAAAGATAACATATGTCCCATGGAAACATACATCAATAAAATAAGTAAAATACCAAAAATAAGTAAATTACGTTTTTCTAGTTTATACACTTTACTATCATCAGTATAAGAATACTCTCCCGGGCTAGAAAAACCTGCTTGTGAAATATACTTCTGCAACTGTTCAATAGATAAGTCATCATATTCTATCGTAACCATTCCCAAAATCAAATTAACAGAGGCAGAAAATATTCCTGTCTGTTTCATCAAATATTTCTCAAGTCCGCTAGAGCAAGCACTACAAGTCATACCATCTACCTTTAATTGTACCTTTTTCATGAAGAATACCTCCTAAATAATTGCATTACTTCATCAACAACCTCTAAATTTCCCTCTGACACTTCTTTTTTTATACAAGAATACATATGCTTTTCTAAAATAACAGAAGATAAACTTTTTACTGCCTTATCCACAGCCAAAAGTTGTGTTAATAAATCATCACAGTACCGATCTTCCTCTATCATTTTTTTAATACCTTCTACCTGACCAGAAATACGATTAAGTCTATGAATCAATTGCTTCTTTTCTTCTTCCGTTCGATAAGTTTTCCTCATAACATCACCAATTTAATTATATACCCTACCAGGGTATCTGTAAAGAAAAAAGAAAGGAAGTCTAATAACCTAATACTCCCTCTAATGTTTCGTCATTTTCAATAAATTCAGATACATCAATAATGGTATACTTATCCTTAGTATCTCGAACAACCACTTGCTTAATACCTGCATTAATAATCATTCTTTTACATAAAGCACATGGTCTAGCATTCTCAACATAACTACCATCATCATAATTAATTCCCACTAAATACAAAGTAGAATCCAGCATATCACATCTTTTAGCACTAATAATAGCATTCTGTTCTGCATGAACACTACGACATAATTCATATCGTTCTCCTCTAGGAACCTTCAATTTTTCACGCATACAATACTTTAAATCACAACAATTCTTTCTACCACGAGGAGCACCTACATAACCAGTAGAAACGATTTCATCATGATTAACAATAATAGCACCAAAGTTACGTCTCAAACAAGTACCACGTTCCGCAACACTTTCTGCAATATCTAAATAGTAATTAATTTTATCTCTTCTCATATCATCACCTAAAATAACTATATCATATAATAGACAATTATTTATTTTTTTTCTATCATTTTACTAAATTATCTTATTTACTCTAATGATAAATAGAGTAAACATCTTCAAAACTCTCTCTAAATATTACTTTTTGCTATACACCATAACCGAATCTTTTGTCTTATGATCCTTAAACTTGATTCCATCAATTCCCAAAAAACTATAGAAAGAATTAAAGTATTCACCTAATATTTCTTTATCCCTCTCTAAATTATAAATAGGATGAAAAGAGGTTTCATAAGGATCTTGTGTATTATATAAATAACAAAGAACCATATTTCCATAAATATTTAAATGTGGATTCAATAAATTAGCCATTGCTTTAACATCTTCTACCTTATTCCACTTACCAATATTAGAAAGATGAATAAAGTCATAACTGTCTAATAAATTAGTATCAAAATCTTTATAAATTAAATCTCCCTGAATAAACTGAAAATGAATGTTAGTAACAATATCTTTTACTTTATCAAAACTCTCATCATCATGTAAATAACTCATCTGTTGTTGCAACAAGGTATCAGAATACTCTTCTGTAGTAAACAAAGAAAGTCTTACCTTTTTTCCAGGAAACATATGAAACAACTCATCCCAAAATAAGAAAGACTCATAATCTAAAAGACGCAAAGTATCCCTTAAAGCATAGTATCCTTCCTTAGAAAATACCTGAGAATTATATAAAAAAGTATCTGGATAATCCACATATCTAAAAAAGTTTAAAAATTGTCTACGATCAAACTGAAGTAATCCTGCTACTTTTAAATAAAAATATTCTTTTGTATTAGGACAAGCATCGATAACACTTTGGTCATAGCAACCACGCATACCAAGTTCAATAACCTGATCTAAGGAAGAACCAACAGTAAGTGCTTTTTTGTCTTTTACATCAAAATAAGATAAATAACCTTGAATATTTTCAGTAGAAAAAGGATATATATGATAAAAATTATGATAATCATCAGAATTTCCTATTCCCGAACACTTAGAAATAGCTTTTTGTAATCTAACATCAAACGTTTCCATAACTACCTCCTATTCATTATTTTTTAATTCTGCCTCATATAATTCACGATAACTAGGACACTTTTTAAGAAGTTCTTTATGTCTCCCTTCTCCAACAATTTTTCCGTCTTCAATAAATAATATTCTATCACTATTAATAATTGTACTTAATCTGTGAGCAATAATTAAAATAGTATAATCTTTCTGCAAATTACTAATAGCTTTTTGTATTTCTCTTTGTGTCTCATTATCAAGTGCACTCGTAGCCTCATCAAATAAAATAATCTCTGTCTTTTGTAAAAATGCTCTAGCAATCGCAAGTCTTTGTCTCTGTCCTCCTGAAAGATTAACACCACCTTCTCCAACAACAGTATCATATCCATCAGGTAAACTCATAATAAAGTCATGAATACACGCAAGTTTACACGCATCTATCATTTCATCTTCCGTCATATCAGGCTGCACTAGCCTCAAATTATCCCGAATACTAAGATGAAAAATATAAGGACTCTGACTAATAATAGTAATATTACCACGAATGCTTTCCCTATCTAAAAGAGAAATATCAACACCATCAATAGTAATACTACCACTATCAACATCATACATCTTACATAACAAATTAAAAATAGTACTCTTACCAGCTCCACTCTTTCCAACAAATGCAACTGTCTCATTAGCATGTACTTCAAAGCTTAAATCATCAAGTACCTTTTTATTGTTAGAATCATAATGAAAATTAACATGAGAAAAACAAAAATCACCATTTACTTTATCTAAATGCCTAGACCCGAATTTCTCTTTAGAAAACTGATCACTATACATAATAGCAAAAACTCTACTACAAGATAAATTAAAATCTTTAATACTTTGTAATAATATTCCTAAAATATCAATAATAGAAGTAACTCTTCCCTGATAATTATGAATAACTAAACCATTCGCAACAGCTAAATTGCCAGTCATAATTAAATATACCAATAAAAAGATTAATCCTAAATGAAAAATATCTTGTAGACAAAAACGAAGACAATTATACCTATTATTAACTCTCATCATCAAATATCTACTCTGATTTAATTCCTCTACCTGGCTATGAAGTTCAGAAGAAAAACTATCTTCGGAATGTAACATTTTAATATCACGAAGTCCTCTAACAATTTCGGAAACAAAACCAGTAACTTTCTCATTTTGCTTACGAAATTCCTTATCCTTACTATTATATATTCTAACTCTCCTTCTCTCAATCAGATAGAGTACAATAACCATAACAATTAAATAAATAAAAGCTCTAAAACTAATAATAAATACCGCAATAAAAATACCAAGATTAATTAATATTCTACTAAGATACAAATTCAAAACATTAAAAATATCCGCCAGTCTACTAGTATCACTAGTAAGTCTTTGAATAAATACTCCTGAACTATTAGAATCAATAATTTTATTTTCTAATCTTAATATATTTTTTCCTAATGCTGTTTGTATTTTTATAAACGATTCCCGAAAAATAATCATAGAATAATATCTAGAAAAATAATTTAACATGTTACGTAACAATTCAAGTAAACATAACACCGATGCCATCATCAGCAACTGATAAAACATACTATCTGTTAAATATATAATTATATTAGCACTAATAATTGGCACAACAACACTAATAATAACCACAACAAAATTACATAAAATATATTTAATTAATTTTGCTTTTTGATCTTTAGCATATTGCCAAACAAATTTTAAATTGGAAAAAAACTCTTTCATATTTACTCCTCGATAATAAGTTCAATAGGACAATGATCACTACCTAATATATCTTTATAAATAAGACTATCCTTAACTTTAGAAATAAACGACTTAGATACTACAAAATAATCAATTCTCCAACCAATATTTCTCTCTCTAACACCCTTCATATAACTCCACCATGTATAAGCATCACGCCTATCTGGATATAAATAGCGAAAAGTATCAATAAATCCTGCCTGTAACAACTCACTAAACTTCCCACGTTCTTCATATGTAAAACCAGCATTTCCTATATTAGATTTTGCATTTTTAATATCAATCTCTTCATGAGCAACATTCATATCACCACAGAAAACAACTGGCTTATCTTCTTCTAATTTTTTTATATAAGATAAAAACAACTCTTCATACCGCATACGAGATTCCATTCTAGATAAATCACGTTTAACATTAGGTACATAACAATTGACTAAATAAAAGGAATCAAACTCTAAGGTAATATTACGACCTTCACTATCATATTCCTTATCTCCTATTCCATAACTAACCGAAATAGGTTCAACTCGACTAAAAATAAGAGTACCAGAATATCCCTTACGCTCTGCTGGATATAAATACATAGTATAACCATCTGGTCTAAAGTCAAACTGATCTTCCATTGCTTTTACTTCTTGCATACAAAAGATATCAGCATCAACATCATCAAAAAAATCACTAAGCCCTTTCTTTAGACATGCCCGAATTCCCGCAACATTCCACGATACTATCTTCATATTAACTCCTCCTTCAACTGATATAAAAATGGACTAAACGCTGTCGGTAAAGCAAAGCACTCTTCCACCTCAGAAACACTATAAAACATATCCTGACAATTTACACTTTCAAAAGTCACAAAATACGCTTGCATTTTCCACTTTTTATGGGTAAACACATGAGTATAACAAATATTCTTCTTAATATCTATTACTTTACCAAACTCTAAAGACCATTCTCTAATCTCTTCAATACTCTTATTTCCAGCCATATTAGGAAACTCATATAAATTATGTAAAAGACCTGGACTCTTTCTCTTTCTAACATGAGTTTTACCATACCAGATAGGAATAATAACAGTCATTTCCACTTCTTCTTTTACTTTTTTCTCATCTTTTACAGGAAACAAATAATAATTGCTATTTTGATAAGAAAGGCACCCTTCTTTCAAAGGACAAATATCACACTTTGGCATACCATTAGGAATACAAATAACTTCTCCTAACTCCATCATTGCTTCATTAAAACAGCCAGGATCAAAAGACATCATAGAAAGTAATCTATCATGAATCATCACTCTAGTACTATCCTTAGAAATATTAGAAGAATCATTATAAACCCTAGTAAATACTCTCATTACATTTCCATCCACAGTGACTTGATTTTCTCCAAAACAAATAGATGATATCGCACTAGCTGTATACTCACCAATACCAGGCAATTGAATAATTTCTGCATAAGTAGTAGGAAATACTCCACCATACTTTTCCATAATCATGAAAGCAGCCTTCTTCAAATTCCTAGCTCGATTATAATAACCAAGTCCCTCCCATAATTTCAATAATTTATCTTCTGAAACATTTGCTAAAGAAGGTATATCTGGTAACTCTTTCATAAATCTCTCATAATAAGAAATTACCGCCTCGATTCTAGTCTGTTGAAGCATCACCTCAGATATCCATACATGATAAGGATTCTTATCTTTTCTCCAAGGAAGAATCCGTCTATTTTCTAAAAACCACTCTTCTAAATTACTAATATAATCCTGCATAAACTTCACCACTTATTTCTATCTATTATAACAATTTTTATATACTTTTACTATCCTTAAAAATATGCTATACTAGGCAAGAACAAAGAAAAACCTATAAAAAATATTAAAAGGTGATACTATGTACAAAATAGAAAAAAACTTAAACCGTCTATATAGAAAAGAAGCAACATTCTTCTTAGATCCAAAAGAACAACTAGAACTAGCAAAAAAATTAAAAAAAGAACCATATCAAATTTATAAACCATATCCCGATAGTGAAAAAAACATCTTTTATATAAAAGAAGAACCAAAAGTAATTCTATATGAAATAAAATCAAAAATACCTCTAGAACATAGAGAAATACTAGGTACACTCTTTTCTCTAAACATCACAAGTGAACTATTTGGAGACATAGTAATTACCAATAATCATTATTATATCTATGTATTAGAAAGTATTGCTCCCTATATTAAAAACAATTTATTACTGATTAAAAATTCCCATATAGAACTAATAGAAGTATCTCTAGAAACACTAAAAGAATATCATAAAGAATATGAGTCAATCGAAATCATCGCATCAAGTACTAGAATTGATACAGTAATTTCTAGATTAATACAAACTAGCAGACCAAACATCATAGAAAAAATAAAAAATAAAGAAATAATATTAAACTATGATATTCTAAAAAATAACTCCTACCAATTAAAAGAAAATGATATATTCAGTATCAGACGCTATGGTAAATATCAATACATAGGTATCAAAAAAGAAACAAAAAGCAAAAACTATATCATAGAATGTAAAAAATACAAGTAACTACTTACTTGCTTTTTTTGTATAAATCATAACACCATTATGGTTAGGAAAAACATCATAAATAGGACTTAACTCTTGAAAGGCATCTCTTACCTTATCATCAATTTGATAAAAATAACTTAGTACTTGACCATTTTCCTCTAAAGGAATTGTCTCCAACAATTTCCGATAACTTGCAATAGATTGATAAGTAGAAATATTAGACAAATTAACGATATCATAAGAAGATGGTAAATTGCTTGCCAGTTGATTAATATCACCTATATAAGGAGTGAAGTTAACTTTAGAAATAGTATCATGTAACTTTAAATATTCTGCTGGTTGTAAATGCTTATTTCTATTAACAACACGTTTTAATGTATAAGGCTCAGTAGAAAATAACATCGAGTAATAAATATCAGACCAATCATAAAAAGAAAATAAACTATCCCAGAATTCTTTAGAATCAGAATCAAGAAATTTTCTCATCTCATCATACATATCATCATAATAATCATCGTATTCTACATTGATATCACCATAGAAAAAATCACAATATTTATTCACTTCTGAAAACGAAAGAATACCTGCTCTTTTTAAGGTAAAGTAATAATATGGAAGAGAGTATAGAAAAAGTTGTGTAAATAGAATAAAACCTTCCGATATGATAAAATAAGAAAAGGAAGGTTTTGTTATGAAAAAAAATGAATTACCAAA
>CASEGV010000034.1:0-19617 GCA_949287595.1 uncultured Mycoplasmatota bacterium | reverse complement strand
ATGTTAAGCCTGTGGAGAAGTAGGGATACCTAGTCTGAGAAGCAGGAAACTTGGAAGGTGACGACCAAGGCGAATTAAGTTTACTTAATTCTTTTGTTCGTTATAAATTTTGATTATATCTGTCATTCTATATATGTATTTTTGTTATTTTTGATTTTTCTTTATAATATAAATATCCATATAGAAAGAAGTGATATTATGAGTAGAGTGTTATATCCCGGTAGTTTTGATCCTATTACTAAAGGGCATATGAATATTATTGAGCAAGCAAGTGATTTGTTTGATGAGGTTTTGATTGCAGTACTTTGCAATCCCAATAAAATGCAGGGTATGTTTTCCATTGATGAAAGAGTTGCAATAATTGAAAAATTATATGAGAACATACAAAATGTTAGAGTGATTTCTGCTAGTGGTGCGGCAGTTGATGTTGCGATAGCATATGAGTGTGGAGCTATTGTTAGAGGTCTTCGAAGTTTAAGTGATTATGATTATGAAGTAGGGATGCAACAAATCAATAAAGAAATTTCTAATGGTAGTGTTAACACTGTTTGTTTATTTGCAGATAAGGAATATCAATTTGTATCATCTAGTATGGTTAAAGAAGTATTTTCTTTAGGAAAAGATATTTCTCGTTATGTTGCTCCTGATGTTCGGAAACAGATGGTTTTAAAGAGAAGATAGGTTTAGATTTTTTTCTAGTGTTTTAGAGTGACAACAACATAATGTAGAAAAATCTACGAAAGAAATGGCTAAGAGTAAAAATTTAAGATTTCCTGTTAGAAGAGCAAAATAATTGTGTGATATTATGACGATATTGGATAGGAAATATCGTCTTTTTTTGCTATAATTTTTTTAGGTGGTATTATGAGAAAAAGTAAGTGAAGAGCTTCTTTTAGCTATTGCTCCTTGTTCTATGTTTTGTAGTACTTGTACTGGTTGCAGTTATGGTGATATTAGTTATCATGCTATGGAATTATTACATTTGTTGGAAGGGCATCAGGAGTTTTTAGATAAGAATTTGAAAGCTCAGTATCGACATAAGTTGGATGAATATTTGGTATTTCATAAGAAATTGAAGAAGCTTGCTACTCCTAAATGTGGGGGATGTAGAAATAAAAGAGTAAATAGTTGTTGTATTAAAGGTTGTTTTATTCCAGAATGTACACAAAGGCATCATGTTTTATTTTGTGCTCAGTGTAGTGAGTTTCCTTGTGATAAGGTAAATGAAAGTGTTTATAAAAAGTCAACTATTAAGAAATGGTTAGATGGTAATAATGAAATTAAGAAATATGGTATCGATGCATATTATCAACGAAATAGAAATAGACCTCATTATATTGATTATGTTAAAGATAATGATTAGACAGTAATGATGAATATGCTATTTAGGTGAAAAGGATGTTTAAAGAAGTAAAATTAGTTGTAGAAGAGTTAGAAGGGTGATATGTTTTGAAAGAAGAAATACTAAAAAAGGTGGATATTTTATATACGATGTGGAAGCAGGGTTTACTTGGTGGTGAAGTGATGCCAGAAGATTCTAATCCAGGTTTACCTCAGGAGTCGTTAGAAAATTATTTGTATTTTACTTTGCCTATGGCATTAAACTATCAAAGAAATTCGTATGAGTTATGGAAGGCTGCTAATAAGACATATCAAGATAAGGAGACTAGATTTGTATTTTTCCCTAAAGAAGTATTGAATCATTCTTTTCTTGAAGTTCAGACTGCTTTAACAAAATATAAAGTAGCATTACAGAAAAATAAACAAACAGAAATATGGATAGCGTTATGTCAGACTTTTGTAGATTTTTTTGACGGTGATATTCGTAAATTATTTGATACTTTTCATAATGATGTGGATAAAATCCGAGAGTTTGTTCAGAAAAAAGAAAAAAAGAGATTTCCTTATTTATCAGGAACAAAAATATGTAATTACTGGTTGTATGTTATTTGGCAATATACAGATGGAGGGTATAAAAATATTGAGAGTTTAACTGTTGCTCCTGATACTCATGTATGTAAGTCTACTTATCAGTTAGGTTTAATAACAGAAGAAGAGTTTTTGTCTAGTCATGTACAAGAAATTGTTATTGCTCGTTGGGAAGAGTTATTTCAGGGAACTAAATACAAGCCAATTGATATTCATACAGCATTATGGTTATGGAGTAGAAATGGATTTGCAGAGTTAGATGAGAGAGTTTTACATCATGATTTTAGAAAGTGGTGATTATTTTGAATATCGATTATCAAAGATGTAGAGAAATAGTGTTACTATTAAAGGAATATTTTCAAAATCAAAATAATCTTGCCACTATAGAATATCCAGTTAATATTACTTATGGAACGAATGAATACTTTATATATATGTTTTACTCTTGTTTATTAGATTATGGTATGAGGTCTAAAATATATCATCATAATTTAATGGATACTTATATGAAATATCCTTGTATTTTTAATCCTAACTATGTTGTTATTATGTCAGAAGAAGAACTTAGAAATATTTTAGTTTCTCATGTTCATCCAAGGTATCCTAATGTTGCTGTTAAAAAGTGGATGATGTTATCGCAAGTATTAATAAAGTATGACAGTCTTTTGTATTATTTAAAATCTTTAGAAAGTGTTCGCTCTTTAGAACAATTTATAAAAAGTATTCCAGGGTATGGTCAAAAAACTGGAGGTTTATTGATTAGAATTATATGTGATTCTAAGGTTTGTAATTTTAAGGAAGATTTAGCAGTTATTCCTATTGATAGACATGATATAGAGATTAGTTATTTTACTGGTATTATAGATTCTAAGAAGTTAAATTCGAAAGATATTAAATGTTTATCTGATACTTATATTATGGTTGGAAAAGAGTTAATGGTAGATGCTAGTACTATTGATAAATATTTATGGGAAGTAGGAAATAGTTTTTGTAATAAGAAAAAATGTGAGGATTGTCCATTAAAAATAATTTGTCGAGTTGCTGGTGCAAAGTTTTAAGAATAATATGGTTGATGTGATATTATTAATTTTATCTTTACAATGTTAAATTTTTAATATTAATTGAAAGAAATTGCATTTATTATATTGTAATGATATTATTAAATTAATTAGAAACTATTTTTAATGGAGGGTATTGACAATGATTAATAAGCAATTAAAATTATTACTAATTTTTTTAGTATCTGCTGGTGTAATAGCTATATCATCAGGATTAATAATTATGGTGTTTAATGGATTTAATAGTAAAAATTCTAGCCAAAAATATGAGACTACCTTTTTTTTAAAGAATGCAGAAAATCAATATGCATTATTTAATGAAGATGGAGAAAGGCTCACAGATTTTATTTATACATCTCATTCTGATTTTATAAATGGTACAGCCGAAGTTACCTTAAACGATGAAGTTGGTATTATAAATTCTAAAGGAAAAATGACGGTAGACTTTGGAACATACGAATCTATTACTAGTAAAAATGGTGTTTATGAAGCTAGAGATAAAAATTCTAAATCTTATATAATTAATGGTAAGGGTAAAGTTTTATATAATTTAGAAGATGCTGTTTTACATACTTATATTAATAGTGATTATTATTCTGTGTTAGAAGATAGAAAAGCTAAAAAATATTATGCTTTAGGTAGTAATGGAGAAGAGTTGGATAGTTTTGATATTACTTCAAATGAAGATATTACTACAAATACAGAAGATCATTTTGTTTCTATGTTTTATAATGGTAAAAATTATATTTTTGATTTAACTACAGGAAAAGAAATTATATCTTTTGATGATAGTGTGCATTATTGTATTAATAGAGTAAGTGATGATAGAAAGACTATCATATTAAATTCATGTGCATCATCTAATAATAGTAAAAGTATTTATAAAATTTTAGTTAATAATAAAATTATCGATATCAGCAATGAGTGTGATAATGCTTTCTTTAAAGATGGACAGATTATTTGTACTAAAGATTATAATGAATATCTTTTAGACAGTAATTATAAAAGATCTATTTCTATTGCCTATGTAAGTTATGAAGATGATAAGAATTATGCAAAAGCTATTTACAGTGGTGATACTAAAGTAGAATTTTATAATAATGGTAATCTTGCTAAAACTGTTACTTGTAGAACTTTAACTCCATCTTATATAAATAATGGTTTATATCTTTTAGATACCTATTCTAGTACGGATTGTGGAACAAAATCGGGAATATATGAATTTTATAATTCTAAAGGAGAAAAAGTTTTTGATAAAAGTTTTGTTAGAGCAGAAAATTATGATTATAATGGTAACGCTAAAGTAAGTGAAGATAATATAAATTATTATCTCATTGATAGTAAAGGCAAACAAATTAGTAAGTTATATAATGATATAAATACAGTAGCAATTTTACATGGTTATTATGTTGTTACCAAAGATAATTTAAAAGGATTAATAAATAGTAAAGGAGAAGAAGTGATACCAGCAGTCTACAAAGATGTGTCGACTGATAGTGTGCATGATGTTAAGTATGCTACTATGACTACAGACGATGCTACGAAAGTAATTTATAACTTAAATAACAACAAAGAAATCACTTCAGTTACAGGAAATGTTAGTCTAAATGAGCATTATATTTTAGTATCTAATAATGGTAAAAATCAGTATTATTCATATAAAAATGGTAATATGTTCCATGAATTATAAAATAATGTTTTCATATAAAATTATTTTTACTATTTGCTGATTTCTGAAGCTTATAGTAGATATAAAAATAATATATAGTTAGGGGAATAACATATGATTTTAAAAGAAAATATTTTTCCTATTGGTATTGGTACTTGGAATATTGATTGTGAAAATATAGAAAAAGAAATATCTTCCTTAGTGTATTCTTTTTCTCAGGGACAAAATTATTTATCTTTATATATGTTATATAATTCTGGTGAAGTTGTAAAAAGGTAAAGAAGTTTATTGATGAAGTTGGTAGAGAAAATTTGTTTATTACTGTTAATTTGGAGCCTGCTATTGTAGATATATCAGATGTAGAGACACAATTAAATGAATATTTGCAGGTTTTAGATCTTCGTTATGTTGATAGTTTGCAATTACATAGTCCTGTGTTTTCTAAAATTCCTTTAGTTGAAGTTTATTTGGAAATTCAAAGATTGGTTTCTGTTGGTAAAGTTAGATATATTGGTATTAGTAATGTTAATTTAGAACAGTTGGCTGAAGTTCATGATGCTGTTTCTGTTGATTTTTTTGAAGGTATTTATAATTTAGAATGTAAAATCTATGAAGATATTGGTGTATTAGACTATTGTAAGAGTCATAATATACAATTTGTTTGTTATCAGCCTTTAAGACGTGGTAGAACAGCTAATCGATATTATTCATTACTTTTGGAACTTTCTAAAAAGTATCAGAAAACTCAAAATCAGATTATTCTAAATTGGATATGGAAAGAAAAGCATCTTTTTCCCTTGGTTAAGAGTACTAATATAGATAGAATTAGTGAGAATATTTATTCATTGAATTTTGATATGAGTAGAGAAGATTATGAGAAGATGAATCAGTTTCGAAGTAATGAGTTTGATAGCGTAGTAATTGATTGGAATGGTGCTGGCGGAGTTAGTATTGATCAGCTTGCTAATCAATTTGAGTAAGGGTAGGAATTTTATGAAAGAAAAAGAGTTTGATGATTTAATAGAAGCTATGTCTAAGTGTAGAAGGTGTATGTCTTTAAGAAAGAAAAGTGGTAGAGATTGTTCATTAATTAATATATATTGTGATGTTGATTTTGGTAAAAGTATTCCTTCTATTTGGACAGATTGGTACCGTAGATTAGATTCTTCTATTATGGTTATAGGACAAGATTGGGGACCTTATGCTGATATGGAAAAGTTACATAATTCTTATTTGATTAATCCAACACTTGAGAATTGGGATTATTTAATCAATAGTGAAAAGAGTCTTACTAAAAAGATGCTTATGAAGTATTTATTGGAGTCTGCTAAGATCTCTCATACTTCTATTGATATAGACAATATATTTAATGCTATTATGTGTGCTAGAAAAGGGAATCTTTATCGAGGAGAGAATATTGATTTATTAAAATCTACTATCTATTGTAGTGATTATTTAAAAAGACAAATTGATATTATTAAACCTAAAGTTATTATTACTTTAGGATATTATCCGTTATTTTCTTTAGCAACTATGTACGGGTTTCATATTAGTCATAGATTATCGGATATTATTCGCGATATGCCAGTTATTAAACAAGATGATTTTGTTATTATTCCGTGTTATCATCCTACTGCTCAGGTGAAAAAAGATGTACAGTTTGAACAATATATGAGAATATGGGATTTTCTTGTTTCTTAGTCGTGTTTATGTGGTATTATCATAATAGAGGTGATATATGATGAATGCGGAGAAGAATAGTTCTTTAGAAAATGGTAATAATAGTCAAAAAAATAATATACTTTTTCTTTCTTCTAAAGCTATTGTTTTGATGATTATAGTTTTAGTTATTACGATAATTATTTTCTTTGATAATTTTATTACTTCTATGGATTGGTATTCTAGGTTGAGGTTTACTGCTACTTTCTCTGATAATCAAGAAGCAATAGATGTGTTAAATAATGTTAGAGATATGATTGTTGTTCTTAATTGGATTTTGGTCTTGATAGTTCTAATTGTTAGTATTATTTTTCGTATTAGTGATAAGAAAGAGGAAAAATTATATTCTATTTATGATTGGTATATTGCAGCAGGAGTATTACATATAGTTCTTGGTACAGTTGGTCTTACACCGATGATTTATGCTATTTCCACTTTGGTTTATGCTATTAAAGATAGAACTATTAAGAAACAGAATCAATTATCTACTAAGGCTAATACTTTTATTTCTGCTTTTTCTATTTTATTAATTGCTTCTATTATTATAACTTTTCTTTTGATGCAAGATTTATTTTAAGACTTTATTGGGTCTTTTTTTTTATTTTTTCTTGACCGTGTGTTACTCCTTGGTGTTATTTTTTATATAGTTAGGAAATTTATGAGTTTTTCTTGACCAAGTTATGTCTTATTTGTATGATAAATTTAGGATGGTGTTGTAATGAAAGATAACGGTTTAGAGATTATTTATAGCGATGATAATCCAGCAATTGAAAAGGATGATTCTAAATGTATTCAATGTGGATATTGTGTTAGGGCTTGTCGGGATGAAGTTACCGTTTTAAAGATGTATGATATTAATCAAACAAGGGAGCCAGTTTGTATTCATTGTGGGCAATGTGCTAATTTATGTCCTACAGAAGCTGTTCATGAGAAATTTGATTATTTAAAGTTAAAAGAATTATTAAGTAAGAAAGATTTCATTAAAGTAATTAGTATTGCTCCTGCAGTACGGGTTACGATAGGAGAAGCATTTTCTTTAGGGGAAGAAAATTATGAAGGAAAAATTGTTGCTGGACTAAAAAAGTTGGGCTTTGATTATGTTTTTGATGTGACATTTGGAGCAGATTTAACTATTATGGAAGAAGCTATGGAGTTAGTAAATCGTATTAAAAATAATGAAAAACTTCCAATGTTTACGTCTTGTTGTCCAGCCTGGGTACGTTATGCAGAGATTTTTTATCCAGAGTTTTTGTCTAATTTATCTAGTTGTAAGAGTCCCGTTACGATGCAGAGTAGTATGATTAAAACTTATTTTGCAGAGCAAAAGCAGCTTGATGTTCGTAAGATATTAAATGTGGTAGTTGCGCCTTGTACGGCTAAAAAAGCAGAAGTAAAAAGAGATGAAGTCAATCGAGCTTGTGAATATTTTAAAGTTTCTGGTATTAGTGATACAGATTATGTGATAACTACAAGAGAGTTAATTTCTTTATTTCATGATTGTGATATTGATTTTAAAACTTTACCAGAGGAGAAGTTTTCTTCTCCATTAGGAAAAGGTTCTAGTGCCGGACTTATCTTTGGTAAAACAGGTGGTGTTATGGAAGCAGCACTTCGCACAGCCTATTACTTTTTAAATGGTAAGGATTTAGATAGGGATGCCATTTTATTTCAAGATGTACGTGGTACAGAAGGTGTTAGAGAAGCTAGTGTTAATTTAGGTAATGTTACTTTGCAGGTTGCAGTTATTAATGGAATGAAAAATGCAGTAAGAGTTCTTGATAAGATTAAAAAGGGCGAGGTTTTTTATCATTTTGTTGAGGTTATGAGTTGTAGTTTTGGATGTGTTGGTGGTGGAGGCCAACCTAAACTTACTTTATTAGAGATGAAAAGTAGAAAGAATAAACGGCTAGAAAGTATGGAGAAGGAAGATAGTCATTCTAAGATTCGGTTGTGTCATCAAAATCCTGAAATTAAAGAGATTTATGAGAAGTTTTTAGATGAGCCTAATAGTGAGCGGGCAGAAGAACTTCTACATACTACTTTTGTAGATAGGTCTTATTTATTAGGAGGTGGTCATCATGAATAGTATTTTAGAAAAAGCAAATTATTGTGCTAGTTGTGTTACTAAACCTTGTCAAGTAGGATGTCCATTTAATAATGATATTACTTCTTTTATTCAAGATATTAAAAGTGAAGATTACGAACATGCTTATAGAGTACTATGTCAGACTACTGTTCTTCCGGCTATTTGTGGTAGAGTTTGTCCTTATGATAAGCAATGTCAAGGAGCTTGTGTAAAGAAAGTGTCTTATGATACGGTAAGAATTGGAGAGTTAGAAGCTTTTATTGGAGATTTATCTATTAAAAATAATTGGAGTATTGTAAGGAAGGATTGTCCTAAAAGGCGGGAGAGGGTTGCAATCGTTGGAGGTGGACCAGCCGGACTTGTCTGTGCTGCTTTTCTTGCTATTAATGGTATTAGTTCTGTTATTTATGAAAAACATAATTATTTAGGTGGTATTTTATATCATGGAATTCCTGAGTTTAGACTTCCTAAAGATATTTTAAAGAAGACTATTGATAAGATTTTAGATTTAGGTGTTGAAGTAAAATTAAATCAGGAATTAGGTCGTGATATTACTTTAGATTATTTAGAGAAAGAGTATGATGCTATTTTTTTAGGAATTGGAGGTAATATTTCACTAAAGATGCATATTCCAGGAGAAGATTTGAGGGGTGTCTATGGTGGCAATGAAATTTTAGAAAATAATAGTCATCCTGATTATCATGGAAAGACTGTTGTTGTTAGTGGTGGTGGTAATGTTGCGATGGATGTTTCTAGAGCGATAAAGCGATTAGGCGCAGAACATGTTTATGTCATTTACAGGCGTGGTGAGAAAGAAATGCCTGCAACGAAAGAAGAAATTGCGGATGCGAAAAAAGATGGCGTAGAGTTTTTATTTCAACATAATATTTTAAAAATAGATGGTGTTACTAAAGTAAAAGGAGTTGAAGTCATTAAGACAGATTTGATTCAAAAAGAAGGGGAAAGTCGTCTTAGCCCTGTAAATATTGAAGGTAGTAATTATCATATACCGTGTGACTATGTAATGATGGCTATAGGATCTATGGTAGAAGAGAGTGTTGTTAGTGGATTGGGATTAGAAAGAACTCCTCGTGGAAAAGTAAAAATTGATCAAGAGGGAAGAACATCTCGGGAGAACATATTTGCTGGTGGAGATTTAACAAATACTCCAGGAACGGTTGCTTTTGCTGGTCGAAGTGGGCGAGATGCAGCGTATGCTATTATAGAATATTTAGATAAGAAAAATGGTAACTAAAAAGTTATCATTTTTTTATTTGTTAGAAAATTTTTAAAAAAAGTACTAATAGAGTTTTGTATTTCTCATGATGTAGATTCGTATTTATGTAATCGTATATATTATGAGTGATTAAGCTATATTTATCAAAATCAATTATCTACCAAAATGATATTTATCCATGTCCCTATTATTGATAAGGTTTATGATTTTGATGTATTGGCATGTGTTATTTTTAATTTTATTGAGTTGTTAGATAATAGTTTGGTATAATAGATGTAACTTTAATTAGGAGGTAGGTTATATGGATAAATATAGATTAACTAATATGAAAAAAAATTATTATCTTTGGGAGTTTTGAGCACTGTATGTTTTATGTCAGGTTGTGGTAGTGACGATACTATTCCAGAAATTACTCCTGTACCTGAGAGATATTCTAATATCGAGGATTACTATGAGTTTTCTATTCAAGATGGAGAAGCAGTACAATATTATAATAGTGATAATGTATATTTGTTATATGATAAAGAATCATATAATGTAACAGAATATATATATGCTAGTAGTGATATTTTGTTTGGATTGGCTCGTCATACGGAATTATATGATTTAGTAACAGAAGAAATGATTGTCTATTATGATGGACTTGGTACAGTCTATAATGAAGAATATTATAATTATCTATTAGATAACAATTATCAAGTATGTCTTAATGAAGTTAGTAGTTACGTCGAAGATTATGTTGATAAAGATTATTATACGATAGATGAAATTAGAGCGTTAGAGCCTCAAATCGAAGAGGGATTAAAAACGATTAATGCTGCAAAAGTTAAGACTAAGAACTAATTAGAGTTTAGAATGTTAGAAAATGGTTGACAAATTGTTTATTAGTTATTAGGAATAGTTCATTCTGACTATGGTATGAAAATATTGATAGTATTTTTAATTTGTTTTCAAATTTTACTGAACGAAAAAGACTGATAAAGATTTTTTGATTTAAGAATTGGAATCTTTGTTGTTTTCATATTAGTAATTGTCGTTATGGAAGTGATGTTATAAATGGTAAAAAGATATCGTTTGATTTTTAGTGTTTTTTTTATTGTGTTGATTTTTGTTTGTCTAACAGGATGTAGTATTACCAATACCTCTTCTCCTGGAGCAGTTGCTAGGAAACAGGCAAATACTATTTTGAAGTGTATTCAGGAGAATGACGCGGACACATTGAAAAGTTTGTTTACTCCTGATATTCAGCAAAAGCCGGAATTAGATGAACAGATTCATTCGTTTTTGAATTTTATTGACGGAGAGATTGTATCGTATTCAGAACCATTTGGAGAAAGAGGCGGAGGAGAGTATCGTTATGGAGAGACGGTCTATCAGAAAGTGGATGGTTCTATTCGTAACATTCAAACTGATACTGGTAAAAATTATCGAATCAATCATAGTGCAATTTTTATTAATAAAAATAATCCGGATAATCTAGGTGTATATTATATGCGAATTCAAGATGTGGATTTGATTGAATCAGATGGAGAAAATCCAGCGAATAGGGAAATCGCAATTTATTATTCATTTGATTGATATAGTTTTATTAGAGGTGTTAAGATGATAGAAAAGGTTAGAGAACATGTTTGTCAGTTATTAGGAGAAGACCATTCTGGTCATGGTATGGAACATATTGATAGAGTTTTTCATTTGTCTTTAAAGTTTGCTGAACAGGAAAAGGCAGATAAAGATATTGTTTCTTTGATTGCATTACTTCATGATGTAGATGATTATAAGCTGTTTGGTATGGAGTATGCGAAACATTTAGTGAATGCTAGAAAAATTATGGATGATTGTGGTATTGATCAAAGTATACAGGATCAAGTTTGTCTTGCTATTAGTAATATTGGATATAGAAAACGATTACAGGGTTGTGTTCCTACAACTATTGAAGGAAAGGTTGTTTCTGATGCCGATATGTGTGATGCATTAGGTGCACATGGTATTTTAAGAGATTATGAATATGTTATCAATTACGGGAATCCCTTTTTTGATAAAAATGTTTTTCCGTTTGAAAGTAGAGCACAAGATAAATCTTTAGAAAAATGTGCTGATAGTGCTATTTGTCATATGTTTGATAAAATATTAAAACTAAAAAACTTAATGCTAACAGAGTCTGGAAAGAAAGAAGCGGTAAGTAGGCATCAATTTGTTGTAGATTTTTTATTTCATTTCTTTGATGAAGAAGATGTTCCAGAGTGGACAGAGTATTTGAAAACATATTTGCATGCTACGGGATGTAATAAATAGAATATAGTACCTTTGATATTATTTATTCATAAAGGTGTTAAAGAATGAAGTTTTAGTTAGGGTATTAAAGGTGTTGCATAGAGAAAGTGCTCAAGTATGGAAGTTGAATTTATTATCAAAAAACTTATTTGTTAAATAGTTATATGATAAACTTTAGGAAGGGTCAATAATCTTGTAGGGTTGTTTTCTAAATATAGTATAATTTAATTTGTTTAAAGGAGGGACTATGATAGATATTAATGTTGTTAAAGAAAATGTAAATATACTTTCAAAAGAATTAAGTAGGTTAAATATTGATAGTATTTTCATAGAACAAGACGGTAAATTAGATAAAATAGTTTATAAAGATGAACAATTACATGAATTAAGAAGCTGTTCTAAAGTATTAGTTGCTATGGCAATTGGAATTGCAATAGAAGATAAAATGTTAGTGAATGGTATTCCTCTATCATTAGATACTAAAATATTTCCTTCAATAAAAAAATTAGTAAAGATAAAAAATAAAAATAATTTATTAAAAATTCAAAAATGGACAATTAAAAATTTATTAATCCATACTACAGGTTATGAAAGTCAAATGATGTCTGAAAGATATATCGAAGACATTGATAAAAATGAATTGTTAGATTATGCTTTAAACTATGATATTCCGTTTAATGTGGGGACAAGGTTTGCTTACAATAATTTAGAGCCTTTTGTTTTATCTGTATTTTTTCAAGAATCATTTGGTATTAATTTAAAAGATTATATAAATGAAAAAATATTTAAAAGATTAAATATTGAAGAATTCAAATGGGATAATTATGGGAAATATTGTCCGGCAGCTACAGGATTATATTTAAAGCATTCAGCTTTTCACAAAATAGGACAACTTTTATTAAATCATGGAAGATATGATGGGAAACAAATTATTCCAGAAAACTGGATAGTAGAGATGACTTCTATGCAATTAGAAACTCCATCTGCATATAAACCAGAAAGAGTTTTACCTAAAATAGGGGTTGGATATTACACATTCATTTCAAGAGACAATTATATATTCAGAGATGGTTCAAATGGTCAATATATTATTTTAAACAAAGATAAAAAGCTTTTGATAACAATAATGTCATCTGAAAAAAATATGAAAAATGTTACCGAAGTATTAAGATGCGTAATTTAAAAGAAAAATTATATGAATATTGAAATTCCAGCCTTTCCGGATGAAAAAAAGATATATTGATAGGAAGAATTAAAAGAAACAAAGTGATTTATTATGTAGAACATATAATTAACCAACTATAATTATAAGGAGAAGTTTTAATGAAAAATAAAATAAATAGAGAAGAGATAGAAATTAAACTTTGTAATTCTGAAGATGTTAATGATATTTATAAAATACAAAATATTGTAATTGATCATTTTAAAGAAAATGAAAAAGGATATTTTCTACCATTTAAAGAAGAAAGTTATTTAAGAATTGTTAATGATCCTGTGAATGATGGAGAAATATATGGAGCATTTATAAATAATGTAATGGTTGCGTGGATATTTTTATCGGTTTCTAATAGAATGAAAGAAATAAAAAACTATATATCAGATATTGAAGGTAAATGTGCTGATATAGATGGTGTAATTATATTACCAGAATATAGAGGTAATCATCTTCAAAATATATTAGTGGAACACTTGGAAAAAAGAGCTAAAGAATTAGAAATTTATAATATTGTAGCAGAAGTAACTTTTGGGAATGAGTATAGTTTAAGAAATCTTCAAAGTATGGGATATGAAATTAAAACTTGGTATCAAAAAGATGAAAATACAAAACGATATATTTTATTAAAAAGATTATAATATGGAGGATATAAATATGAAATCAAAACTATTATTCGAAGAATTGCTAAAGAAAGATAATATAAAAATTTTAGATAAAAATGAAAATATTGTTGTTGATTTATACAATATATATAATCAGTATTCAGATAAATTGTTTTTCTCAGTTATGGAAAACTGTGGAGGTATTATTATTGATAATTGGATAAGATTATATGGTTGTGGGCAATTAAATGTAATTGAAAAAAATAAAAAATATAATAGGGAAAATAGAGTAGATATTATATTAGGAGAAGATATTATTGGTGGTTTATTTGCATTAAAAGATGGATTTGTACATTATTTTGCTCCAGATACTTTAAAATGGGAAAACTTAAATATTTATTATGCGAATTATATAGATTGGTTAATTAATTCAAATGATGGTGTAAATAAATTCTATGAATTATATAGATGGGATAACTGGAAAGATGATGTAAGTAATATTAGTTTAGATAAGGGGGTATCATTTTATCCACCATTATTTACTAAATATAATATAAATAAAAGAAGCAAGAAAGTAATAACAATGGATGAAATTATTGGTATAAATATGGAAATATAGGTGAGTTTAAATGGTGCAATTAAGGAAACAAAAAAATGAATTAGAAAATATTAAAAAGAAATTATTGATGACTTATACTAGATATAATGGTGATAATGTTCCATATACAGATGAAGAATTATCAAAAGCAGCTATACAAATTAAGAATTTTTTTAATCAATTAAATAATATGGTAATATATGATGATAATATGTCTAGAAAATTAAATAATTTAGAATTGTTTGTTGCGATGTATGAATTTGTTGCTGATAGAGTTTATGTTGAACAGGATACTAGTCATGATATTATTGGTACTTTAATAACAAATAAAGGAGTTTGTCAAGGTTATTGTCAGTTAATGAATTTTTTATGTGAATCGTATCATATTCCTTTTTTATATAAGGTTTCAGATACTTTTGATGAAAATAAAAACTCCATAGGTTCACATGGGAATTTTGAAGTTATTGTGCAAGATAAAGATGGATTTAATCATTGTTTGCATTGTGATCCTACTATTGATTCTCCTAAGAATGAAATGGATATATTAGGATTTAATGCTTTTTTAATCCATGATACTGATATCAATCGATATTATCATAAACAAATTCCATCGGGAAATGGTATATCTTTTTTTTATAATAATTTTTTGGATGAGCAAACTTTTGAACACTCAATTATGTTATTAAGTCAAGTTAATCCAATTGAACAAATGATATCTGGAAAAACTGAAGAAGAAATAGTTAATGGTCACTTTACCATGCTAAAAAACAATTTAGTTGAGTTAAATAATTTTTTTAGATTAAATATTGATTTTAATAATCTTGATAATTCT
The DNA here is from genome assembly GCA_949287595.1 of uncultured Mycoplasmatota bacterium. Taxonomy (GTDB): domain Bacteria; phylum Bacillota_I; class Bacilli_A; order RF39; family UBA660; genus Faecimonas. The sequence continues at coordinate 4,400 of CASEGV010000034.1, read as the reverse complement.
CAATTAATTGGTGCATATAGAGTAATGTATCAATATTATAATAATATTGCTCAACCATTTGCTTCTGATGAGTTAAAACAAGCTATTAAAAATGTAAAAACTTCTGAATTTATGTATCAATATCATTTAAGTTTCGTTGATGCTTCTATGCAAAGTCAGCAAATATTTGAGCAAAGAATGGCAAAGTCTATTTACCAGCAAGAAAAATATTGGGAAAATGATGGCGGTAAATCTTTTATGTTTATGGAAGTGAAAAGTGGTGGTAGCTCAACAATGAAATAAAAAATCTAAGTTATTTTGAATTTGTGCTAAAATAAGAGGTAGGAGTGAGAATTATGCATAATTATTATATAGACCTTGGTTCATCAACAATAAAAGTTTATTGTTATGAGAATGATTTAAAACTTATAGAAGAACATTCTATTTATTTTAAAAATGGCTTTGATGCAGAAAAAGGTATTAGTGAAAATAATTTAAAAGAACTATGTGATTATTTCGAAGAAATAAAGGTTAAATATGATTTAAAGTATTATAATACAAATATTTTTGTTACTGGTATATTTAGAAATTTAACACAGGAAAGAAAACAAGATTTAGTTAAGTTATTTAACGAAAAATTTGATTTACATTTCAATATTATTAGTCATGGTATTGAAAATTATTATTTAGCAAAGGCTATGGAAAATGATTATAATAACCAGAAAGTCTTAATTATTAACATGGGTGGTAAAACTACTGAATTAGTAACTTTTGTAGGAGACAAAATAATTGATACAAAAAATTTAACAATTGGTGTTGCTGATTTATTAAATAACTTTGATAAAGTTAATGATAAATATAGTGGTGATACTGTAGAAGAGATGGAAAAATTTGTTAGAGAAAAATTATCTAATATTGAATTAGATAAAGATTATGATTGTGCAATATTTACTGGTGGTGAAGAAAGATTTGAATTGTTAACTGGATTTAATTTAGTTGATAATACTTTATTTGACGATAATATTCATAAATATATGCTTAGTTTAGAAGATTATATTAAAGGTACTGAAAAGGTATTTTATGATATTTCCCTTGATGAATTATATGAGTTAATGCCTAATAATCCTAAATGGATGGATGGTGCAAGAAGTGGTGCCATTATACCTTTAGTATTATTTAAAATGGCAAATGTAAAATGGATTATTCCATCAGATTTAAATTTAATCAATGGTGTTATTAATGATTTAAAGTAAAATTTATTTAGAGGGATGTTATGGTTAAAAATGTTATATCAGTAATAGATGGAGAAGCTGGCAGTTGTGGTAAAGCTAAAGTTATTGGAGAAATAGCAACAGATAAATCAATTAATCTAGGCGCTTCTGTTACTAATTGTATGCCAAATGCCGGACACACTTTTGTAGATGAAAATGGTAATGCTACTGTTTTTAGAAATATACCAGTATCATCAGTTAATCCTAATACAGAGTTATTTATAGGACCAGGTTCTGCTATTGATATGGAAGTATTTAAAAATGAATATGAACAAGTTAGTAAATATCTAGGGGATAGAAAAATTTATGTTCATGAAATGGTTCCTTTAATTGAAGAGCGACATAAACAATATGAAAAGGAACATATTAAGAGTGGTTCAACATTTAAAGGTTGTAATGCTGTTACATGTGAGAAAATTATTAAAGATAAGAAAATAGAGTTTTTTAAGACCTTTAAAAATGCTATTGTTTGTTCAAATGATGAATGGCATGAAAGATTATATGAACATCTTGAAAATCCTTTAGAATATGTAATATTAGAAGGTTCACAAGGTTGTGATTTAGATATTAATCATAGTGGGCATTATCCTAATACCGTTTGTAGAGAAGTTTCTACTATGCAACTACTTGCAGATTCTGGAATTTCTGCAGAGAGATTATTACAAACAATTATGGTGATAAGGCCATTTCCCATAAGAATAAGTAATATAACAAAATCTGGGGAATTTATTTATTCAGGAAATTATGGTAAAGGTGAAGAATTAACTTGGACGCAAATTAATCTTGCATCAATGTATGGATGTTATCCTTGTCATGGTGATGTTGAATGTTTTCCTAACTATTTAAGTATTAAAAGACTAAAGAAAATTATTAGTCATTGTCCGGAAGTGTGTTTAAAACAAGTCTTTGGAGATAATTATAAATCAAAGAATTTAGAGACTATAACATTACTTGAAGCCTTAGAGTTAGAACGATTAATGTATAAATCTAAGGGATTATCTGAATATGAAACAAAGCTGATTGAACTTCCAATGATAGATAGTGATTTTCCACCTAATACTATATTTGATCAGTCTGAACAAACTACAGTAACAAAAATGGAGAGAAGAGTGTTTGATTTAGATATAAAGAAATTAAAAACAAATTGTCAAATCAATACTCCATCTAGTTTATATTTAAATTTTTTTCAACATTTAGGATTAGAGTTTAAAGGTGGAAGTGGTAATTTTGAAGATTATTATTTTAATAGATATTTAAGAGAATACTTTGACTGGTTAGAAAGGGAAACAGGAGTTGAAATATCTGCTTTAGGGACTGGTGCTAAAAATGGAGAAAGGGTTTTAAAGAAAACATTAGTTAAAAATATACAAAAAGGATGATATTAATTGCAAATACCATCTTTTTTAGTGCTCTCTTTGTATTTCCAAGATGGCTACGGGAGATAAAAAAAAGAACCAGTCGTTGACTAGTTCTTGTATTTCATATGGAGCGGATGAGGAGAATCGAACTCCCGTAGTCAGCTTGGAAGGCTGAGGTTCTACCATTAAACTACATCCGCATAAATTGTTTATTGAACCTCAGCCGTAAGTACTAAAGTTCAGTCTGCTTCATCAGTAGACATTTACAATTATATCAGATATGATTCTATTGTCAATACTTTTTTTTATTTTTTTTGTTTTATATAATTATTGTAGGATGTGATACTATGAAAGTACTTGCTAGTGATTTTGATTTAACTTTATATGTTGAAGATAAGGAAATAGTCAAAAAAAATATTGTTGCTATTTCTAAATTTATGAAATATGGTAATATATTTTGTATTATTACTGGAAGAAATTATTCGAATATTAAAGTATTATTAAATGAATATAAAATTCCTTATCATTATTTAATATGCCAAGATGGTGCTAAAATATTCGATTCTATGGATTATTGTTTTTCTACGGAATATTTATCTAGAGAGAAGATAGAAAAGATTATTTCAGTTATGAAGAAGTATTCTTTTGAATATTATTTAGATGATGGATATAATGAAACAACTAATATGGATGATTGTGTTAAAGTAGTTGGTATTATTAATGATAGAGAAGAAGATGCTAAAAAAGTGGTAGAAGAGTTAAAAGATTTAGGGTTTTATGCTTATCTTAGTACTTATTATATTAATGTTGTTGATTCTTCTGTTAATAAAAGTGTTGCTTTAGAAAAAGTATTAGTTCATGCAGATTGTTATAAAGATGATTTGTATGTCATAGGGGATAGTGTTAATGATTTAGAAATGCTTACTACCTTTCAAGGAGCTATTATGAAAAATCATAGTTCTGAACTCGATAAATTAAATAAAAAAACTTATGATACCTTATATGAATATATTGAAGAATTAGAAAAAAACTAATTCTTTTTTCATATATTTTATTAGGTGATATCATGGGAGATTTTGTTTTTTCATTAATTCAAAACTTTGGCTATTTTGGTATGTTTTTAGGAATGGTTTTAGAGGCTGTTATTATTGTTATTCCTAGTGAAGCTATTTTAGCAACTGGTGGTATTTTAGCAAGTCGTGGTGTTTTTTCTTTTTTTGGAGCTTTTTTAATTGGCCTTGTTGGTAGTGTTTTTTGTGCCATTGTTATTTATTTTATGGGATATTTTGGAGGAAGACCATTTATTAGGAAATTTGGAAAATATTTTTTTATGAAAGAAGAGGATATTGAAAAAAGTGATTCTTGGTTTTTAAGATATGGGATGTTTGGTGCACTTATTGGTCGTAATTTTCCTATTATTCGAACTCTTATTTCTCTTCCTATTGGGATTATGAGAATGTCTTTCTGGAAATTTTTATTATTTACGATAATAGGGTCTATTCCTTGGACGTTTTTATTTGTTTATCTGGGATATACTTTAGGAAATGGCTGGATATATGTTAGTGCTAAAATATCTTGGTTAAAGACTCCTATTAAGATATTATTATTTATTTTAATTGTATGGTATTTGTATAAAAAAATAAAATCTTTTAAGATTGAAAAAAAGAAATAAGTACATTATAATATTTTGCATGGAGATGACTAACTATAAGAAGTCAAGTCATTTTCTTCAAAAATCTTAAAAAGATTTTTGTTCCACTACAAAAAGATTTTAAAAAATCAATTTTTTAAA
>CASEGV010000033.1:0-20031 GCA_949287595.1 uncultured Mycoplasmatota bacterium | reverse complement strand
TATGTGTAACCAGATGTTTTGTGAATTAACTCTACTTGATTAGTTGTGGGATACAAACGAAACCGATAAGCTCTATACATAATATTCCTCCCCTGATGATATGAGAACACTATATAATACATTTGTTCGTATGTCAACTATTTTTTATCAAGTTTTCAAATTTGCATTTTGAGGAGCAAATTCCTTATAAACAAAAAATACATATTTATATTGATATTTTCGTGCAAAATGTACGAAAATATCATTTTTATGGGCATGAAAAAAACTTACCTTAGTCTTTCTTGGCTAGTTATAATTATTATTTTCTAATTCTTATAATTTATAGATAACAATATAAAAAGAAGGATTTCTCCTTCCTATTTAATTTTTTCTAAATTTTGTATATAGACCTACTCCTGTTATAGAAGTGATAGATAGTAAGAATATAGATAACCATAGAGTGATATTGTCTTCTGTATTTGGAACTTTTTGTGTATCAATATTTACTCTATTTTCTGTATCTGTTAGTATTTCTTCCTCTTCTAACTCAATATAGATTTCTTTTGTAATCGTATTATAATGTTCTTTGTCTTCTGGTGTAAATACTATTTTGTAATATCCTGATGTTGTTACTTTGGTATTTGGATTTTCCCAGGTCCAACCTCCTGGTAGTGGAATATTTGCTAGAGTTAGGTCTTCTTGTTTTTCTATTTTGATATTGTTTACTTCTGGTGTCGTTGGATTGGCTTTTTCGACGATTACAGTTACTTCTATATTATTGATACTGTTATAGTTATTGGTATCTTCTGGTGTATAAGTTACTTTATAAGTATGTGTTCCAATTTCTCCTACTAGGCCGGTATCTTCCCAGGTAAATCCTTTTGGTAATTCGATATCTTCTAGTTTGGTACCATAAGGAATTGTTATGTCTAATGGTGTTTTAAATATCGGGTCTTTCTTTGTTACTTTTAAGGTTAAGGTTGGATTTAGATTTTGATTGCTATAGTCATAATTTAGCGTATCTTCTGGTGTATAAGTAGCCTTATATCCAGAGTTGTTTACGGTAGGAGTTGTATTTGGATTATCCCAGGTCCAACATCCTGGTAAAGCAATATCGCTTAGTGTTTGATTTTCATCATAAGTAATTTCTGCTAGTTGTGGAATTTCTACGGGATCTGCTTTCTTTTTATTTACAATTACTTTAATTTCGATATTGGTTACAGTTGCGTAATTTGTTGTATCCTCTGGTGTATAGGTTGCTAAAAAGATTTTGGTTCCAGCGTTTCCAACAGATTCTTCTTCGTTATTCCAAGTAAATCCTTCAGGTAGATTAATATCTTTTAGTGTATCTCCATAAGTTGCGGTTATATTGGTTGGAATCGTATAATCAGGTAGAGCTTTTCCTACTTCTACGGTTACTTGAACATTATCTACTGTTTCATAATTTGTCGTATCATTTGGAATAAATGTTGCGGTAAATGTTTTCGTACCAGTATTTCCAACCGATGTTGTTAACGGGTCATTCCATACAAATTTTCCGTTTGATAATGTTGGAAGCATCACCTCTGCTAGGGTTTGTCCTGCGTAAGATGTTACTGTTGGATTCATAAAGACTGGTGTTGCTTTCTTTACGATTAGTGTTAAGGTTGGATTTAGATTTTGATTGCTATAGTCATAATTTAGCGTATCTTCTGGTGTATAAGTTGCTTTATATCCAGTGTTATCTACTGTAGGAGTTGTATTTGGATTATCCCAGGTCCAACATCCTGGTAATTTGATATCATTTAGTGTTTGATTTTGATCATAAGTAATTTCTGCTAGTTGTGGAATTTCTACAGGAGCTGCTTCCTTTTTATTTACCTTAATAATTACTTCGATTCCTTCTACTCTTTCATAGTTTTCTTCATCATTCGGAATAAAGTCTACTTTGAAGATGTGTTCTCCAGCATTTCCTACCGATGTATTTGGATTATTTTGCCATTCAAATTTACCTAAGTTGGATTCTGGTAATTTAATATCTGCTAGGGTATCTCCATAAGTTGCGGTAAGGTTTTCTAATTCTTCAAACTCTGGAGTTTGTTTTTCTACTTGTACTTCTAATGTTACTTCTACTGTATTATAGTTTTTAGTATCTTCTGGTGTATAGATTGCGGTAAAAGTACTTTTTCCAACCTCTCCTACGGAAGTTGTTTTGTCTTTCCAAGTAAATCCTGCTGGTAATGCAATATCTTCTAGAGTATCGCCATATTCTGCTTTTAGATTGGTTGGAATTGAATAGGTTGGATTGGCTTTTTCTACTTGAATAGATACTTCGATATTTTCTATCGTATTATAATTTTTGGTATCGTTTGGAATAAATTTTACCATCCAAGTTTGAATTCCTGCATTTCCTACTTTAGTTGAGTTTTCTGTCATCCATTCAAAAGTACCATTTTCTGCTTTTGGTAGGGCGATTGTTCCTAATGTGTCGCCATAGGTTGCAGTTAAGTTTTCTGGTACTGTGTATTCTGGATTTTTCTTTTGTACTGTTATTTCTACTTCCATCGTTACTTCACGATAGTTTGTATCATTTGGTATAAATTTTACCTCAAAAATATTGATTCCAGCATCCCCTACTTTGGTTGATATATCTTTTACAAATTGATATGTTCCTGTTGTACTGGTTGGTAGTATTACCTCTTTTAGAGTGTCACCATAAGTAGCAGTTAAGTTTTCTGGTACTGTGTATTCTGGTGTCGCCTTACCTACTTTTACTGGTATTTCTATATTTTCTACTATTTCATAGTTATTGGCATCTATTGGTGTATAGGTTGCTAAAAACTTATTTGTGCCGATTTCTCCTACACTTTGTTCTGGATTGTTCCAAGTAAAGTTTTCTGGTAGAAGTACATCAGCAAGCATATCACCGTAACCTGCTTCTAGATTCGATGGTATTTCATAAGCTGGTGTTTTCTTCTTAATATTAATGATTACTGGAATATTTGTTACTGTCTTATAGTTTTTGGTATCATTTGGTGTAAATTTTACAGTAAATACACCTTCACTTGTTCCAGCATTACCTACAGGTGTTGCTAGTAGTTGTTCAAACTCATAAGTTCCATATTCACTTTCTGGTAATTTAATATCGGCTAGAGTATCTCCATAGGTTGCTTCTGTTGTGATGGTTGTACTATAAGATGGTTCTCCTGGTAGTACATTTACTTCTATTTCTAGATTTGTTACTTTACTATAGTTAGAATCTTTTGGTGTATAGGTTACTTTAAATTTCTTGGTACCTGTCTCTCCTACTGATGTTGTTTTATCATCTTGAAAACTATACGTGCCGTTTTCATCTTCTGGTATTGTGATATCTGCAAGAGTATCTCCATACTCTGCTTCGATACTTGCTGGATTATCTACTACTAAGATGGTAGTAGTTGTCTTTTTACCTTGATATGTGATTTCTACTTCTTGTAGTCCTTGCTTTGCTGTTGGAGCATTAGTTATCATATCTCTGATTAATGGTGTTGATGCTGATGTATCATCTTCATAGGTAATATTTAATAATACATCTGTAATTTCTAAGTCTTCTCCTACTTTATAAGTGTTTTTAGGTAGTCCATTCATACTGATAGATTTAATTTCTTTTTCTTTAACATTAATATCTATGATACCAGCAACATAAGCTTGATATCCTGAAACATAATAGAATCCAACATATGATCCTGTATCACTTAATGTATAAGAATCTATTGTATAGTTGACATAAGCACCATCTTCTGTTGTGTTTTTTGAATCTTTATCAAATCTCATGATAGATTTATTATCTGTTACTTGGTATAGCAAATAATTATTTGATCCTTGCATATATCTATGCATTGTAATTTTTCCAGAAGTTGATTCTGTTGGATTGTAGTTATCTGCTGTTAATCTTCCAGCGTAAGATGTTACTTCATATGGAAGTTCTACTCTATCTAATACGTTATTCGTATCTTTGATGTTTTCTGGAAGTTTACTTGCATATCCTTTAGCAACAAAGCAGTTGTTTTCTTCATCTACTGTCCATTCTCCAGTTGTTGGTATCGTTACTCTTTTTCCACTTTCTGTTACTATTTCTAATTCTTCTGGTAGAATAGAGGCTATTTTTTCTAAGTCTTCTGTATTGTTTTCACTATTATTAATATTTACTTTTGTATATCTATCTTTGATGGTTGCACTTTTTACTGTAGTTTCCATATAATCTTTTATGTCAAAGAATTCTATGGTATATGTAATTTCTGCTGAGTTTTTTGTACTAATATCTTTTAAGCCAGTTACTTCTACTTTATATTTGTCACCAGTAGCATAACTACTTACCTCGGGTTGAGCAAATATTAAAGTTGGCATAATACTATTAATAATGGAGTCTGTTGCAAGTTTTCCATTCGCAGAAGTACAGTCGTATGATTCATTGGTATCTAAATTGGTAACTGTTACTGTAATATCACTTAATGTGTTATAACTAATTACACTAGTGTTTAATTCGATTGACCAGCCTGAGTATCTTGTGGATATTTCGTTATTTGGCATATATCCTGGAGCAGGATAAGCGGTATAAGGATTGGTTCTTGTACCAGAAAATCCTACTACACCGATAGCTGTCCTATTAGCATAGCCATAATCTACTGTACTTACCCTAGGACTGATTAACATTTCTCTATGTCCTACTGTATCAAATGTTTTGCTGCTGGCGTTATATCCTTCATCTAGCCAGTTTTCAATAGAGCCTCTTGGTGTTGCAAACCAAGATAAAATATTATGGTTAACATTTGCTCCTTGATTCCAGATGTCTTGAGGAACATCGTCTGGTTTTTGGTCTGGTGTTAAGACGTGTCCATAACTTGAATTTGGTCTGATTAGAGCACCAGCTTGTAAGGCATCTGAATGCTTTGATGTCCTAGTTAGTGGATTAGATCCTACTAACCAGCGATAAAAGTTGGTCATTTCTGTCATTGCTTCATGAGTATCTGTTGTTAGTTTACCTACGGTTGCCGGGTCTTCTAGGGATGGTGTTACTTCATAATAGGTACTAGCATCTCCATCTACATAGGTTGCTCCTGCTTTTAGGGTCTCTCCATATTTTTCTGCAATTTCTTCTTTTGTTCTATTTTTAAAGGTGTCCCAGCTATTTGCATCATATACTTCATTTCCATCTGCTCTAACAGATAGATTGGTTAGTGTTGCAAATATCGCAATAGCTACTACCGTAATCATAGAGAATTTAAACTTCTTTTTTAATTTTCTCTTTTTCATTTTACTCTCCTAACTTTCTTTTTGATATTCAATATCTACCTTTCCGTCTTTATGCATGGTAAAAGATATTGTTTTTCCCTTTTTATTGGATAATGAAAATACAGTATCATCTCCCTTCATAGTAGCTTTGGAAGCTATTTCATAGTTATATTCTTCTAATAGTGTTCTAATATATGTATTCATCTCTAGTATACTAAGTTCACCTTTTTGGTAGGAAAGATTGATTTTTTCTTTTTGTTCTTCAGTTTGATATGGAGTTTTCTCTGGCATTAATTTTCTAATATCTTCTTCCATTAAATTTTTATTACAACCGGTTATATATGTTAAAGACAACAATAATATTAATACGATACTAGATAACCTCTTATATCGCTTCATCTTCTCACCTAATCTTTTTTTAATTTTTACTACGTACTTTTTTCAACTTCATTATATCGTCCTTTCGTTTACAAAGTCAATAATCTTTTTTGTCGAATTTGTTATTCTACTTAAAAATATGCTGCCAATTTAAAAAAGTAACTTTTTTAGTTACTTTTCTTTCGTCTGCATTGATATAGTTTTACAACAACCATCATTCCTACTATAGCAATTACACCTGCTATTATAGCTATCATTAAAATATCACTAGTTTCAGGATTTACTACTTCTGGTTGTATTGGTTGTTCTGGTTGAACTGGTTCTTCTGCTGTTGGAGTTTCTCCAGTCATTTTAGGGAAGAATTCTATTTCAAAGTTAGAATCTGTATTTCCTCTTCTATTGTTTTAATCAATCATTTATTTTACTTCCTTCTTATCATCCCATATCTACCTTCAATGTCTTTTCTTTTTGGTGTTTTTTTTCATCTGTTTTTCTCTTTTACTTTTAATGTCAGGACTTATTTACTTAGTTTTTGGTCGTGGTTTCTCTTTTGTTCCGCGTTTTTTTAGAAAACCAGATATTCCTGCTGTTAGAGATTATTTAAATGAAAAATATCAGACTGATTATTCTTCTTCAGATATTTCCTTTGTTACTTCCTATTGCTTAAAACCTGGTAGTACGGGCTTTGTTTATACTCAGCCTTGTAATGGTGAGTGTATTATGGATTATATTTACCGAGTAAGGAGGCAAAATATTGAGTTTTATGTAAAAGAAGTTAGACATTCTAATTCTAAGATTAAGCTTACTAAAAAGGCAGATAAAAAAACACAGTCTAAAGGGTTCTATGATAATTATCTTAGTGCAATTATGACAGATAGATTAGAGAAAAATTTGTTAACACAATTTCAAGGTTCTTTTTCTTCTATTACCTCTATTGAAATATATGATGGTTTAGGTATCGATAATCCTACTCTTAGTAACCTTTATCAGTATCTTGGGAAAGATTTTCAATCGATTACTGATAAAAATACTTCTCTAGACTCCTTTATTACTTATCTTCCTAGTATTGCGACTGATATTCATGTTCATATTAAAGTTTCTGAAGATATTTCTAATGATAATTTTCAGTCCATGGTATCGCAACTTGTAGAAATGGTTCAAAATAGTGTTGTTCCTTCTGGAACTACTTTGCAACAAGTTTTATTAGAGTTTGATAACCAGCTTTATTTAGATTATTCTTCTGGTGTTGTTCGTTTAGAAAAAGGAGAGAATATTTATTTGTCTCACTCTAAAGTTTATCCTTTGGATATAGTGGTTAGTAATCATCTATCTACTGGTGATATCTCTTATCAAGAGTTTATCAATTTAGATAAAAATAATTTTTCTATTCAAAAATAAAGTCATCGGTGATGACTTTATTTTTGATCTTGATCTTCTATCTTTTTATATTTTACTCCGTTAATAGTTATGATGTCTTCTGATGATATATTATCATTACTTATTGAATTATCTCTTCTGTAATAGTCAAAGTTTTGTCTTATATTTAGTGGAATATTATTATATTCGACAGTTTCTTTAATATTGATATCATTTTCGTAAATTTTCCCTTTTACAAATGATTGAATTGGATACTTTAAGGGATTAAAACCGATTACTTCTGATATCTTTTCTACTTTATTTTGAGATGATATGTATACTAAAAAATCTGCTTTATATTCAGGAGCATTATTTACTCTAGTACCGGTTGGATAGATGCTATCTACCATAGCATAGCATTCTTCTCCTAGTTTTTCTGTTTTTTGATTTTGAATTAATTTTTTAATTCCTTTTACTAAAAGAAATATACCAAAAACTAAGAAAACAAGAAAAACAATTATTTCCACTGGTCCTGATGTTTCTTTTGTAAATGTTATATACCCTATCAATAATGCAAATATTGTCCATATTGTTCCAATTATTAAATTAATCATTTTTACCTCACTATACGCTTCCTTATTTTTCTTTTGGAAGCACTTTATCTAATACTTGATAGGCAGCTTCTTTTGTTTTACAGGTTACTAAGAATCTACCTATATGACAGAATTCTATATCTTTAATTCCTGATACTTTTTCTAGTTCTTCTTTTTCTAGTCCTGCCCAGGATTCAGGAAATGGTAGCCGATCTGTTTTATCTTCTAGTGATTTTTTTATCGTTTTGATACCATATCCTCCACGATTAGATGGATACATTACAAATAATAGATGATTTCCTGCTTCTTCTTTTAGTATTGTTTCTTCATATGGTAGAAATTCGTCTAATTCTAAGTAATCTCTTTTTTCTTTTTTTATTTTTTCTAAGACTATTTTTTTAGCCTTTACTTTGCCTGATACATTCATTATTAGTTCTTCTAATATTGTCTTTGCGAAGTCTACTGCTTTTATAAATTGTTCACTTTCTGTTTGCCTGCTTCCATAACTTGGATTAAATAATTTTATTATATCACTTATCGTTTTTACCTTATATGGTGCTGTTATTTCTGGAAACATACCATTATCTATGGCATCGATTCCTTCGATTAATTCTTTTTCTATCATGGTATATGCTTCCTCTATATCTTCAATATTTCTATTATTTAGAAAATCTTTTCCAAACTCTCTAAATAGTAGTCCAAAAGATGAATATTTAATACCATTTTCTCTTACTTTGGCGTCTTGTCCATGATGATCAAATTTTCCTCTTCCTATATCATATACTATTGCATCTGGTTGTAATTTGTCTGGTGGTACTTCTGATACTCTGATTACTTTAATATTTCCTCGATATAAATCTAGAAAAGCTGTTGCGAATACTTCATCAGCATGCATTGTACCATTATGTGTTACATAGCCTGCTTCATTTAATTTTGTAACTAGTTCCATATTTTCCTCTTTTCTAGTTTCATTATAGCATGTATTTTTCTTTTTGGAATGATTTCTTATCATATTTATTTAAATTATTGGAATAATTTTATATTGTCTATGATTTTCTTGGACATCCTTTCTAAAATTTTTATTTACTTTAATTTTTAATTCTTTTTGATTCTTCCACTCTTCTAGTAATTCTTTAGGAAGATGTCTTCTTGCCTGTTTGATATTTTCTTCTAATTGTTCTTTTTCTTCTTCTAATTTAATCTGTTCTTCGTGTGTTGTTGCTGTCTTTTTACTAAGTGATGTATATTTTGCAATGTCTTCTTGCATCGTATTATAAATCTTCATTAATTCTAAATCTTCCTTTTTTTGACTTGCAATTTTATTTAATACTTTTTGGATTAAGTTAATTTTTTCTTGCTTTGTTATATTCTCTTTTCTATTTATATCTAAAATTTCGTTATAGATATCTACATAAATTTTTGTTCTTTTATCCTCTATACTGTAATCTGTATATCCTACATATTTTTGATTATTATTTTCAAAAATAAAAAGGATATCACATTTTTTATCTTGGTTATCCTTTTTTACTATTATTTCACCAAGCGCTTCTTTTTCTTCCATGTTACACGCTCCCTATCTATTCATCTTTGGAAAAGACTACTCTTACAAACTCATCTTCTTTTTCTTCGTTACGTTGTGTTAGTTTTAAAGTATAAGTTACCGTTTGTTTTTTCTCTTTCGTTAATCTTAAATCTGTTACTGTCTTTTTTCCATTTAATAGTTCATAGTTTTCTTCACTACTATATAATTCTACATCAATATCACTACTTTTTTTTGGCAAAGAGACTTCAATCTTATATTTTTCTGCTTTGGAATTAATGTTATCATTGACATAATTAGTTACTTGGATACGGTATTCTTTACTTTTATTTTTTCCAATACCATCCATACTAATTTCCATGTCTACACCCTTTTGTAAATCCTCACTTGTTAGAGGAACTTTGATATCATATTTTTCTTTTTGATATTCTGAGTTTTTATTAATCATTACGATTGCTAGAGCAAATACTACTACACATAGGACTAGAAATACAATCAATAATACTCTATTTGTCAATGCTTGTTTATTTGCTTCGTTTGCTTTTTTAGATAATTTTTTTCTTTTCTTTTTCTTTGCCATACAAATCCTCCTAATATATCTGTCCTGTATAATTATCTAATAATTCTTTACATTCTAGACTATCTATTTCTATTTCTGTTAGTAATTCCTTGTTAGTTCCTTTTAAGAATTCGTAGATAATATCATCTTTAAATCCTTTTTTTCCGGCATCTTTACGAGTGCTTCCATAATATATCGTTTTTATGTTGGCCCAGATGATTGCTGAAAGGCACATAGGACATGGTTCACATGTACTATAAATTACGCAATTGCTTAAATCTTTGGTATTTAATTTTTGACAAGCTTGTCTTATTGCGTTTATTTCTGCGTGTGCTGTTGGATCATTTGTTTTTAATACTTCATTATGGCAAGCAGCAATTACTTGTCCTTCTTGATTCGTAATTACTGCTCCAAATGGTCCTCCAGAACAACTATTTATTCCCTTTTGTGCTTCTTTTACTGCTTCATGTAACTTCTGCATTGTTTATTCCTATACTGCAAGTCGATTCATAACTTCCATTACTTTTTGGAAGATTAATTCTGTTGGTGATGTTGTCATTGTAGATGCTAATACAGAGTTTGATACATCTTCATTAATTGTTGTATCATTGGTTGTTGTACTTGTTACTTCAATTGTTCCATTGATTAATGATACATTATTAGCAGATACATCTAGACTAACTGTTGTACTACTATCATAAGAATTACCTTTTTTCAAGTTTGTAATTTGAGAATTATAGCCAAAGTTAGCTGTTAGAGTAGATGTTGTAATATTTGCTATTACATCATAATTGGTACTTGTTTTACTGATTGAAATACTACCAATACTTGCTCCATTACCATCTGTTATTTTTGCTTCCATTTTATCATCACTTGTAGTAATGTCTAATTTTGCTATTAACTCATTATTCATGCGTAATTCTAATGTTTTATTTTCTTCTTCATAATAGGTAATTCCACTATTATCACTGGTTGTCATTTCATATCTTTTTACAGTTCCAAAGAATTTATCAATATAAATATTAATTGTTACTGTTCCGATATCGTGAAGGTCATCTTTGGTTATTTTTTCTTTACCAAAATCTTTATCATAACCAGTCATTATTTTATTTGCTCTAGAATCTTCTTTTAGTTCTGCAATTATATTATTCAAAAATTCTACCATATTATCTTCCGTTAAAGTAATTGTTACCTTTTTATTACCGTCTTCATAACTTTCTGATAAATATTCATCCTTAATATTATTAGCTGCAGATGATCCTATTTTTTCGATAATATATTCGGTATTTTCTTGAGCTGTTGTAGCAGAACTTAATGCTTCAAAATAACCATTATTACCATTATTAATATAATTTTCGGTTGTACCATTAATAAAGTAGTATTCTGTTGCATTATCTACTAAGTATTTTACATTAGCTAATTCTTCTGTTGCTAATTTAGAATCAAAATTTACTAGCATCTTTTTATTTTTTTGATCTTGGATTGTGGTTACCTGGGTTTCTACACCACTTAAATTTCTTAATATATTTGATAGTATTTGATAATCAGGACTTAATGCTTGTAATGCTTGAAAGTAATCACTTTGTAAATTTACTTTAATTGTACTTGTTTTATTAAAGTTTTCTTCTAGTCCTGTCTCTGTTTTCCTACCGTTAGCAAGTTCTACTGCATTCTCACTCATCAGTTTTACTGCTCTTTTAGCAACATATTTCGCAGATGTTAAATATGATATAGTTATGCCACCAGCTAATAAAATTATTGCTACTACTAAAACTATTATTACTATTTTTGTTTTCTTCTTTTTATTTTCCATATTCTCACTCCTATTATAAAATTATTATATCAAAGGAAAAAAAAAATGTCGATAATTTTTCATGAAAAATAAGGACTTTTTCTTTTTACTCTACACATGATGTTAATATGCTTACTTTGTAAGGAATTATCTTTTCTATCGATACACCAGTATTAGTAAACTCTACTGTTATTGTTAGATTAATTTCTTCTCCAGGATTTAATTCTTGATTAGTAATATCATTATGATTTATGATTACTGGTAGAATCATATTTGCCTGAGTATTACTATTTAGATAATCTGGACTTTCTGATAGTCCATCTATTTTAGCTTTTAAATTTCCATTATTTTTAATTGTAATAATATACGTTAACGTATCTTTCGGATTATTTAGTTTAAATTCAAAATTGGCAGTTTTTCCATTATTTTCTATTTTATTTTCACTAGTTGGTAATACTTCTCCGCCTTTAATTGCTGTTCCTTCTTGAATTCTTACTATTGATACATCATATATTTTACTTTTACTTTCTCGTTCTTTTAATTTTAAAGCAATTAGTGTAAATCCTATACTTAATACAATTATAGTAATACATAGTATTGTAATGATAACATTTTTATTTTTTACTATTTTTTTCATGGACACATTCCTTCTTTCTTCTCTTCTAGAGATCCTGGATAGCAATACGTATAGCTAGTTGCTCCTTCTGATAGAGTGATTTCTGCATATATTTTATAATCTTCTATGTAATACCAGCTACTTTCTTTTGGATATATCTCATTGTCAGCATCTCCTGGAATATATTGTATCGGCATAGATAAGTCATCTCTTGCTTGGCCTTTAATATTTTTATTTATCCTGTATGTTTGTAGTTTTTGATAGATATTATCCATATAAGAAATAGCCTGTTCTTTAGTTAATATTTTTTCTTGGTTTGTAGATAGTTCCGTATTATCCATATATTGATAAGATATTTCATATAAGGACCAGAGTATCTTATCTGTTTCTGTTTCTTCTATATTCATACTTTGTGCTTTTTCTTGCAGTGTAGATGATAGGGTTTCTACCGGGGAAGAAATATTGTTATTTATTAACTCTTGTTTTAGACTTGTTGTAATTTGATTACTTATTTTTTCTTCTCCATAATTAATTATTGTTATTTTCTTATTTTCTATTTCGTTATTTTCTGTTAGTATTTGTACCATTAATGATATTGCTGTTGGAATATCTTTCGTTTCTATTTCTTTATTTACTAATATAGTAGATTGTTCATTTTCAAAGAATATATTAGAAATTTGGTTATCTTCATTTATAATCAATAAGAATTCCGGACCTGTCTGTATTTTTACTTCTACACTTGTTTTATAGTTTCCATACATAAATAGTTTTTCACTACTACCAAGAGAGTTTTCATATTCTGGTATTACTTTTACTATTAGAACAACAATAATAGCAATTATTACTCCAATTACTTCTAGTATGAATATTACTTTATTCATTTTTACACTTCCTTTAACTACTACTAAATTTAGGACTTAGGGTGAGTGTTATTTCTAATCCTTCTGTAATTGGTGTAGATTCTGGAATACTTTGTGCTGTTACATAACCAATGCCATCTAGATTTACTTTTACTCCTAATAGATTTAATAGGCTATTTGCTACTTTAGAAGATAGACCTATGACATTTGGTATTGTCAAGTTTTGGTCATTAGTAATTAAATATACAGTATCTTTATTGGTAATGGTATCGCCTTTTTCAGGATATTGTTTTATTACTTTATTTCCTGACCCTAATACTGTGTAAGTCATACCTTGGGATGTTAGTGTGGTCTTGGTTGATTCTAAATCTTTGTTGATAAAACTTGGCATTTTATATTCTGAAATAGCTATTTCTGGTGTTGCTGTATCGTCATTTCCATAATATTTAGAGGCATTATTTACGATTTCTTTAATGGCATTTGATAATGGCTTTTGACTTCCTCCTGATGGTCTTTTTACAGATGCATATATAATTAATTTTGGATCACTTTTTGGATAGATTCCAGAGAATGAAGAAATAATATCTTCTTTTCCAGATAAGTATCCACTTCCATCTTCTGCAGCAATTTGAGCAGTACCTGTTTTTCCAATTAATTCTCCACTTGGTATTCTAAAGCCACTTCCGGTATTTCCTATTCCATTGACGCAATCATCCATTAATTGAATGATTTTAGCTACTGTTTCTGAGGAAGCGACTCTTTCTATTTCAGTTCTTTTGTTTTTTAGAATTACTTCTTTGGTAGAAGGATCGACTATTTTACTAACGATATAAGGCTCTAGTAACATTCCATCATTGGTTAGTGAAGTCATTGCTTTTACATTTTGGATTGGTGTTGTTGTGATACCTTGACCAAAGCCTGCATTATAAATTTCTGTTTCATATTTAAAATCTAGTTTTCCGGCTTCTTCATTTGGCAATGTAATTCCCGTTTTTCTACCAAAGCCTAGTTTTTTAAAATATTCTCTTAACATTGCACTACTCATATGACGATTAATTAGATTAATTACTCCGACATTACTACTCATAGCGTATCCTTTATCAAAAGTAATTACTCCCCAGCCATTACGATCCCAGTCACCTATCTGGGTACCATCGGTTGTTGTATATACTCCAGATAAATATGTTTCTTGTCCGTTATAGACACCATTTTCCATAGCAGCCATATAAGTAAATGTTTTCATCGTGGAACCTGGTTCGTATGGTGATGAAATCGTAGGATCTAGATAATTTGTGATGTTTCTAATATTCGGATCAAAGGATGGTGTTGTTGCAGTGGCTAGTATGGCACCAGTTTTAGCATCCATAATAGTAATATTAAACCATTCCCAGTCATAATCTATATCCGCATTATTTAGGGCTTGCTCTACAAAAAATTGAATTTGGCTATCAATCGTTAGATAGATATCTTTTCCTTGAGAGGCTTCTTTTCTTACTTCATTGGTATCGGCAATTTTATATCCTTGTAAATCTTTTTGATATTGGACGTAGCCATCTTCTCCTTTTAAAATCTTATCATAGTATTTTTCGATTCCCATTTCTCCAGTGATGGTCTCTTCTCCTGTTTCTTCATTGGTTGTTGATTTAGCATATCCCACTGTGTATGATGCAAAATCTCCTTTAGGATAATATCTTTTAAAACTTTCTATAAAGTCAATTCCTGGTAGATTTAGGGCTTCAATTTTATTTTTGGTTAATTCTGATAAACCTCTTCCTTTGGTACCAAATTCCGTCTGATAGACATTTTCTTTTGATAAATATCCCAATACTTCTTCTTTAGTCATATCTAGTATTGGTGCTAAGGCTTCCGCTGTTTTTTCTTTGTCTACAACGTGCTGTGGTTTGTCCTTATTCGTTGTTCTTTTGGGACTTAGATAAGCAATTAGTTTATAAGAGGATACATTTTGAGCTAGTGCATCACCGTTTGATGTATAAATACTACCACGTTTTGCTGTTAGTATTTCTGTTGTTGTCGTTCTTTTACTTGCTAGTTCTTTTAAGTTTACACCATCTATTTCTGTTGATAACCCTAATTGAATTACTCTACCAATCATGCAAGCAAACAAAAAAAGAGAAGTAAAAATTACTATCTTTGAATATCTGATATTATTTTTCTTTCTCTTTTTTGCTTTTTTCATTTCCTCACATCCTATTTTTCATCTTCTGTTACAGTTTTTATATTATTATTATTATAACTTAGTCCTTGTTGTTCTGCAACTTCTTGGATTTTTGTAAGGGAAGCTAATTCATTGATTGTCATTGCTAAGCTTTCATTTGTTTTCTGTTGTTCTTCTATCAACTTTTTTTGCTTTTCTACTTCATAGTTGATATTCGCTAGTGTTGCTTTCGAAAAAACAATGGATACCGGAGAAATTACTAACAAGAATAAAGCTAAAGTATAAATTAATTTTTCAAATTTAGACATTTTTAGGCGCTTTTTTACTTTTCTCATTGTTCCTCCTTCTTTCTTATTTTATTTTTTCTATTACTCGAAGTTTGGCACTTCTTGCTCTATTATTATTTTTTAGTTCTTCTTCACTTGGAAGAATCGCTTTATTTACTACTAATTTAAAATCTGGTAAATATTCTTCTGGAATATCGGGTAATCCTTTTACTTTATCATCTATTTTACATTTTTCTTTAAAATATTGCTTTACTATTCTATCTTCTAGAGAATGGAAGGTAATTACTACTACTCTTCCTCCTATTTTTATTAAAGACAAAGCTTGCTCTAGGGCAGGAAGTAACACATCAAGTTCATGATTTACTTCTATTCTTATTGCTTGGAAGATTTGCCGTGCAGGATGCTTGTCTTTTCTAAATTTCATTGGAACAGCACTTTTTATTATTTCTACTAATTCTAGTGTTGTCTCGATTGGTTTTTGTGCTCTTGCTTCTACTATTTTTTTGGCAATATTTTTAGAAAATTTATCTTCCCCGTACTTATAAAATATATTGGTTAATTCCTCTTTCGTATAGTTATTTACTACTTCGTAAGCAGAAAGAGGATTGTCTTTATTCATACGCATGTCAAGTCTTGCATCTTCATGATATGAGAATCCACGAGAAGCATCATCTAGTTGAGGAGAGGATACTCCTAAATCAAAAAGGATGCCATCTACTTCATGGACATTTAATTTATTTAATTCTTCTTTTAAATTTACAAAATTACTTTTGATAATAGTGAAGTTAGTACCAATCGCACTCAGGCGACTAGTACTATGCCGAATTGCTTCACTATCTTGATCAAAGGCGAATAGGTTCCCTCTTTTTATTCGTTTCAAGATGTAACTACTGTGTCCTCCATAGCCTAAGGTACAATCTACAATAATACTATCTTCTTTTAAATTCAAAGCAGATATTGATTCTTCTAATAATACACTAATATGCTTTTCCACTATAAATCCACACTTTCGTTAAATAAATTTTCGGCTATATCAGACATGTTGATGGAAGCAGAATTGAAAAAACTGTTCCAAGCATCTTCTGACCATATTTCTAACCTATCACCAGTACCGATGATGATACATTCTTTTTCGATACCAGCGTAATTAATTAGTGGGGAGGTAATATTAACACGGCCTTGCTTGTCAAATTCTGCTACAGTAGCACCTGATAGAAAGAAACGTGTAAAATTTCTTGCATCTTTTTTGGTAAATGGTAAGGATTCTAGTTTATGGACGATTTCTTCCCAGCGTTTTTCGGGATATGCAAATAAGCAATTTTCAATCCCTCTAGTGATAATAAACTTATCACCTAATTCTGATCTAAACTTTGCTGGAATAATTAATCTTCCTTTATCATCGATTGAATGATGATATTCTCCCATGAACATATAAATCCCCCACTTTTTACCACCAGCTACCACTGATTACCTATATATTAACTCAAAAAAGATATATTTGTAAATATTTGCTAGTGGATTTTTCTAGTTGTTGACAGATTATTGACAAAAAAAATAAATCTTGTTCAGATTTACTTTTTTATTTTTCGGATTAATTATTTTGTCTTTACAGTACTCTCTTGTGGCTTAGCTTCTGTTTTACTCATACTTAATACACTTTCGGCATAATTTTTTAATGTTTCATATTGGTTTACTGCAAGATTTTGATCTTCTTTGTTTCCTGAAGCTATTGATTCCACCATAGATTCCATTGATGATATAAACATCCCTTGTGGAAGAGTTTCTCTTATAAAATCATTCGCATTTGGACCACTGATAGACAACATTATACCTGCTAATTCATGGATGTTTTTTAAAGCAGATTGGCATGAAAGTCCTGTTTCATTTTCAGATGTTTTTTCATCTTCTGTATTAAAGCCTATAGCTTCTGCTTGATTACATAATTCTTCCATTCTTTTTAAAGTAGCATTTGTTCTTTCTGCTTTTATATTATAATCATCTGATGTATCCATAAAATAATAAGTAAGGCAGTCATCGAGATATCTATTGAAACAAACTCCTGCTTGTAGTTTTACCTCCTCTGCTTCTGGTTTATCACTTCCTGTAATGGTTTTTACATATAAGCATGCCATTTGGTTTAATGCTATGTTTCGTTCTAATATAGTAGCATCACGAGAAGATAAACTTATTATTTCTTGTGTTCCTCTTAAACTTCTTATTGGTTCACTTATTGTTTCACAAAAATCCATCACACTTGATGTACCTGATGCAGTCTTTTCTACAGCTATTGTCTCTTTTATTTCTTTATCCAATTTACATCTTTCCTTTCTTGCTGTCATATTGTAGCAGAAAAGAAAAGAAAAGAAATGTCAATTGACACTTTCTTGATTGTAATTTTAGTCATCACAGGATTTTTAACCTATTTTTGTGAAGGGGTTTTCTCATAAAACACTGAGCTATGGTATTTATCTATCCATAACCTTGAAGTTATTTTCTCATTTTTTGATATATTACATATCCTTGTTCTTGATGTTCTTCTTCTGTTAGTCCATCGCTTATGAAGCCTGCATACTTAGCTACCTTTCTACTTGCTTTGTTTCTATAATCAATCAGTAACATTATATTATCAATTTCACTATACATATTATACAGCGTGTCAACTAGCCCTGCTAGAGTTTTATACATATACCCTTTGTGCCTTGCCTCTTTATGGATAGCATAAGAGATATCTATTACATTTTCTCCTTCATACATAAACACAGGTGATATTTTTAGATAGCCAATAGGATATCTTTGATGATAAATAATATAAGGACTGTCATATAATTCTTCACGATATAAATGACTTTTTCTTTTTATTTCACCATTTAGAGGTCCTAGGTATCCTCTTTCTCCAAAAATTCCTTTATCTTCTTCTAGTTCTTCTATTAATCCTGTATCTAGAGGATTATTAGGATTTAATTTTTTTATGCTTAAGTTTTCTGTTAGATTTATTTTTTTCATATTTACTTTTCTTTCCTATTTATTTCATTATTTTATTTTTTTCCATATCTAGCATTAAATTTTTCAATTTGTGACATTCTCTTTATTGCGGCTTTTGGTCTTTCTTCTTCTACTGGCTTACTTCCATTTTGATTTATAGGATACATTGTAATGATAGAATCTGTATTTGGTAAGCATAATACTTTTATTTTGTCTGTTGCTCCCGTAGGACCATATCCAACATTTGGGACTGTTAAAATGTATTCATCTAATAGACTGCTTATATTTGGTGTAATATTTTTAATATTAGCTTTCACTTGATAAAATAGTGTATTTATATTTATATCATCTCCAAATACAGATAAAGCATCATTTTCTGTATGAAGTTCTCCAATATACTTTATTGCTTTATCCTCACTATAGTCAATAATTTGTTTTTCTGTATATTTATAGTCTTGTTTTGGAATAGGTTTACCTACTTTTTTATCTGTATATAACTTTAATTTTTTTAGACTTCTTTCTAGTTCAAAATTTAAATCTTTAGTTTCTAATTTTTCTATTATATTATAGCAAGTATCATATTCTTCTTCTCTAATAGCAATATATGCTAAACTAAAGTAAGCCTTTATTGATAGTACTAAGTTAGAAGCTGCTGCTTTCTGAAGATACTTTTTTGCCGATTGAAAGTTTTGTTCTTTCATTTCTAATAACCCTAAATTTAAATATCCTTCATTTGAAAAAACAGCCGATGAGTTACGAGTTGCGGCTTGATAACATTTTCTGGCATCAGCGGTTCTTTCTAATTTTTCATATAGTTTAGCCAGTTCTAATTGAGATAACCAGTAAACATTATCTTTTTTTGTACCTTGTGCCTGCGTTAAATAAGTATATGCCTTATTATATTCTTGTTCTACGGTAGCTAATTTTCCTTTTATATATAATACTTTTCTATAAAAATTACTTTGTTCTTCTTCTATTAATCCCACTAATCTTCTAGCCTCTTTTGTATTTTTTGTTTGTAATTCTAATTCTGCTAAAGCTAAAATAATATATTTATTATCTGAAGACTTTAATTTTTCTTTTAACACTTCTTTTGCTTTTGTTGTTTTACCTTTTTTTTGATAACATTTTGCTAGTTCTATTACTGCAAAAGTTTGGTCATATGAGCTTTCACTTATTAGCTTTGTAAAACATGCTATGGCACAATCAAAATCGTTTATATATACTTTTATCATTCCCATCTCATATAGGGATTGGTCGGACATAATTTCTTTTTCTTCATAAACTTCTGTAAAGATATCAAATGCAATATCAAACAATTTAGAAGACTCTTCTTTCTGTATTGTTGCTGTTTTCATTAATAATAAACCATCATAAAATTTTATTTGATTATCATTTGGATACTCTTCGCGATACTTATCTATTGCAGTTTTTGCTTGACTTACCATGTTCTTTTTTATCAATATCTTTATTTCATTCAATTTTTTATCATTATATCTCATATTAAATTTCATAGTTTTCTCCTTTAAATGTTATTTTATTATATAACTATTTCATATAAAAGAAAAGGGGCTGTTACGAAATTAAATGATTAATTTCTAACAGTTCTTTTTTGTTTTGGAAAAGGAAATTTTTCTTTTTTTATATTTTTGTCTACGTACCA
>CASEGV010000032.1:0-22128 GCA_949287595.1 uncultured Mycoplasmatota bacterium | reverse complement strand
TAATTCACTTAATTTATCAGTACTTCCACTTGCACCTTCATGATCTTTCATGATTGGAAGATCATTCTCATTCTCTACAAACAATTTTGCTTTTCCACTATTTTCTGTTGCTGTTTTTGTGGCTCCTTCTGCTGATTCATCAAGTCTTGAAACCATATCTGCTTTATTTCTTAATGGTCCAGCTTTTTCTGTCAAGGATTTAGATTGACCTTTTTCAACTTTCGATGCTGTGCTAGTGACATCATCTACTTTCGATGCTGCACCAGTAACATCATCTACTTTTGATGCAGCACCTAACGCATCATCTATTTTTGTTCCTGCTTTTGCAACATCATCAGCACTTGAGGCTATTGCACTTGTAGCATTTGAAGGTGTTGGATGAAATTTATCAACTACTTTTCCAAATTGCTTACCTAATAAACCTCCTGCGAGATTACCTGCTCCTGCTGCTGCAGCTCCAAGTAGACCTGCTTTAAAACCATCTTTTGCGGCTTCGTCAAAACTTTTTCCACTTTGTAATGAAGTCTGGGTTTTTCTTCCTTGCTCTCCAAGATAAGTAAATCCTATATCGGCTGCTAAAGCTCCACTAGTTGCGATACCTATTCCTACATAAGCTGCAGCTGTACCAAAACCTTTAATTACTTCGGCAACTCCACTATCATGACTATATGCAGAATAAAATTCAACGCTTTTTAATGCACCTGATTCATATTGATAATCAAAGAAGTCTCCCACGTAATCTTTCTCTATTACTCCAGATAAGAAATCCTGTGCACCATCCCAGCCTACTAATCCGCTTCCCCATCCAGCAATTGTCAATATACCATCAAAAATACCTTCTATACCAGAACCAGCACCTTCCAAGAGATTAAATAGTGCCATATCAATTGTACCAAATAAATTACCAATGGCACTTTGAATAGGATGATCAAAATAATATGCTAAATCTGCAGCTGTTGATGCTATTTCTTTTGTTATACTATCAATGCTGTCTAAATCATTTCCTACAATACCAGCAGCATCAGCTACGCTATACTCTATATAGCCTTTTCCAGCTGAATTAATTGTCTGTAGTGCTTTAGAAATATCACTTTCTGTATTGTACAAAGCACTTTTTGCTTTTGCAAGTGCGTCTAGTCCGCTTCCTACAGATGCATCGTCATAAGTATATCTAGCCATTTTTTGCCTCCTGTTCTTTTAAATACTCTAAATAATTTAAATAATTCTGATATGCAATCTTTTGATTTTCTAAAATTGTAGTTGCTTCAGCTAAAATTTGATCTGCTAAACTTTCTAATTGTGTTTGTGATGATTCGAAAGTTTCTTTTAATTCAGTTAACAGTTTTTCATATGTTTCACCATCAATAGAAAGTGCATTTTTTCCTAAACAACCGATTGCTGCATCTATTTCTTTTGCACTATTTTTATAATCATTCGCTGCATCTTTTATCATTTGACAAGCTGATTTTATTGCATCCAAATTTATATATTGACTTGTACTTGTAATTGGAAAATCGCTCATTTATATCCTCTCCCTTTTTATACAGTGTATATCAAAAAGAAAATGTCTATTTCTCTTTGATATACACTGCAATAATTTGCAGTGCTTTTTTTATGCATGGTTAATTTCATGCCATGCGTTAATAGAGCTTTGTAGGTTTTCTGCACTTGCTCTCATTTGTTCTGCAACATCAGGTATTGCATTTCTATGATATTGCTCCCAGTCGCTTTGTAAGCCTTTTGCCCATTCTGTTTGAATCTCTGATTCAATTTTTGGAATTATTTGATTATTTAATCTATCCATTGTTTCTAACACTTCTTCAACAATGTTTTTGATTTGCATCGCGTCATCAGATACTATTGCTTCATCAATATGTAAATCCATTTATTATTCTCCTTTCCTATATTATCTAAAGCTTGCTCTTAAACTTTCTAGTCTAGCTTTAAAACTATTATTTTCTTGTGCCATTGCATCTGCAGCTTCATTTAATGTTCTTTCAACAGAATCAAAAACTGATTTTTTTTCACTAAATTTAGCTAAAAAATCACTTACTGGAGTTCCTGACATTCCTGCTCTTACATTTTCTACTACAGCTTCTAATTGTCTATACTCACTTAAATAATCTATAACTGCATCTTCTAGGCTTTTTTGTACTGAATCCATTGCATCAGTTGTTACAGTTCTTTGTCCCATTTCTTTCACCTCCTATTTTTATTAAGAATATTTCTACCCTTTATATTCTTATAAATCTATTATAGTGTTTTTGTTTGTTATTCGTCAAGGAAGTTTACAAAGTTTAACATTTTTCTACTTCTGTTTACATATTATTTTATGGGTATATATAAACACCATTTATATTTTTTTGAATACCTTATATTAGATAAAGATTAAGAGGTGGTCGCATGAGTTCTAATAATTGTATTCTAAACTTACTTAAAGTCATAGATTTACTTCAGAGAAATTCTATTTCTTCTAAGGCTTTAGAGGAAGGTTGTAATAGACCTTTTTTAGGTCCTAGTATGAATCTATCATGTTATAATACTCGTCCTATTTCCTTATATACTAGAGATGGTAATTTATTTACTTATGCTAATACAACTTTTTTTAGAGTAGAAGCAGTAGATAATTGTTCTGTCGTACTTCGTGCTCTTATAAAAACCAATGATCTTTATACTGCAACTAATAATTTTGTTACTATTTCAGCTAATTGTTTTTGTGTTATACGTTGCTTTCCTGATACTTCTATCACCTGTTTATAGAAAGGAGGAGATGATATGAGTTGTGGAGATGTAAAGCAAAATCAAAATCAAGACTGTGGATGCCTTGCTGACATTTTAAAGAAAATTCTATTATTGCAAAGACAAGATTATGATAATGAACACTTTAAGGGTTGTGATAAACCTTACTTAGGTCCTATTTGTAATACTATATGTTATAATACACGTCCTATCATGCTATTTAATTGTTGTACTGGTGCACCTTGGAGTTTTACTTATACCATAAACAATCAAACTTCTACTTCTGATGTATTTAGAATTGAAGCTATTGATGATTGTTGCTGCACATGTCGTATCCTATATTTAGATACTGCTACTAATAGATACCTTGGTACATCAGAATTCTTTACCATTAACTTAGATTGTGTTGGTGCCCTACGTTGTCTTCCAGATACATTTATAGATTTATGCTAACAAAAAATAACCGCTTCTTGCGGTTTATTTTTTTGTAATACTAATAATTTCTGAAATAGGAATAATTATATTATCTATTGTTACTACATTCTCTTTAGTTTTTGTTACAAGACTCGTATGGTATGTTTTCTTTGTTGTTACTAATTCTACTGGAATATTATAAGAATATCCTAGGCCATGAAAAATATTATCTAGCTCTTCTTCTACCGAAGTATTGCTTGCTTTTCTCATATCTTCATTTTTCATATAATATACTTTTTTATTATTATCTATTGGTTTTATATTATTATTTTTATATAATTCTGGTAATTTTTTCATTTTTATTATCTCTCCTTTTTGATATTTTATGATTTTCTGATATAAAATTTGCACATTTTTGGTATAATATATAGCAAGGAGATACGATACTATGACAATAAGAAAATTAAACAAAAAAATATTAATTCCTATTTGTATTATGGCAGTAATTAGTATTATTACTATTTATAGTGCTTTAACTTATACTTCTAGTGAACTCGGTAATTTAGCATTAAAACAAGGTTTATGGTATTTGATAGGTGCCGGTTTAGTTGCATTTTTAATTCATATGAAAAATGAATATTTGTATCGGCATACAGTCTTTTTATATATCTTTGGAAATATATTATTACTGGGATTATTATTATTTGCTGAACCGGTTAATAATAGTAAGTGCTGGTTTACGATTCCTGGTGTTGGTAGTATTCAACCTAGTGAGTTTATGAAGATATTTTTAATGTTGATGCTTGCTACTATGATTCATAATTTTAGAAGTGATTATAAAAATCCAAATCTTAAGCAAGAGTTTCTTTTTATTTTAAAGACTTTAGGAATTGTGTTAATTCCTTCTATCCTTACTTTCCTACAACCTGATACTGGTGCTGTTATTATTTATTTTATTATTTATTTTTGTATGATGTTTGCATCTGGTATTCGTATGCGATGGTTCTTAATTGCCTTTGGTGTTGCTTTTTTCATATTAGCTTGTATTTTTGGAATTTATTTTTTCAAGCAAGATTTATTTATTGATTTATTTGGCACTGATTTATTTTATCGCTTTGACCGTATTTTTTCTTGGAGAGATGGTACCGGTTTACAGTTAGAAAATGCTTTAGCAGCAATTGGTTCAGCTGGATTTTTGGGACATGGTTTTAATCAGACACCTATTTATTTTCCAGAGTCATCTACTGATTTTATCTTTGCTGTTTTTGCTTCTAATTTTGGCCTTTTAGGTGTTATTTTATTACTTGGTGTTATTATTTATTTTGATATACAAATCATTCTTTTAGCTAAGAGGAAATTAATGGATACCGATAAATATATACTAGCAGGAATTGTTGGAATGCTTTTATTTCAACAAGTACAAAATATTGGTATGACAGTAGGACTATTTCCTATTACAGGTATTACTTTACCGTTTATTTCTTATGGTGGTTCTAGTCTTCTTTCTTATATGGTTATTATTGGTATCATTTTAAATATTTCTATGGAAAAAGCAAAACATTATAAATATAAATAAACTAGCAATCGAGTTGCTAGTTTTTTAGTCACATTTTTTACCACAGTTAGGGCAATATTTATCTTCTATTTTTGTTCCGCAATTTGGACAATAATTATTTTCACTTTTTATAGTTATCTCTTCATTTGATAATAATTTGATTTTTTTAAATGAGGTTGTGTATAAGAAAATAATAAAAATAATAAATGTTATTAAGATAATATTAGATTCTGATAGACAACAATAATCATAAATTCCATGATATATTGCTGGTATTAAAATACTTTTTATTTTATTTCTTTTTTCTTCTTTTTTATTACCTTTTTGTTCATGATATTTGGCAAGACTTAGGTAGTATCCCATAGCAATACCATCACAAACGTGCCCTGGTATTGCTAAAAGTCCTCTATATATTCCTACTTGTATACTTTGTAAATCAAAAACATATAGAATATTTTCAAAGGCTGCAAATCCTAAAGCAACAAATACTGCATATACTACTATATCATAAAACTCATCAAATTCTTTACTTTTATATCCTATATAATAGGACATAAGCCATTTGCAAACTTCTTCTAACAGAGCAATAAAAATAAAGATATAGATAAAAAATTCTATAGCTGTCATTGTTGTGTGATTTTCATTTAAAAACGGGAAAATGAATGTTGCTAGAAGTGAGACTATTACTACCATAAACGTAGATATAATTCCTGACACAAAAAGTTTTACTAATAATGATCTAGGTTCTTTATGTTTATCCTTTTTATATATATACATTCCTAATAATATTACTGGAAGAATAGCAATTACTAATAATATTTCATTCATAAACTATCCTCCTATCTTAGTATTAGTATAACTGATAATGTTCTTTTTTTCAATCAAAAGAAAAAGCAAACTATTTTTCTAGTGTGAATAATTAGTGAAAATGTCATGTTTTTTTCTACTGAAAAATGAGTGAAAATGTCAGTAGTCAAATTATATGTATTTCGCTAATAATTAGTGAAAATGTCATGTTGACATTTCATGATTAATTTTTATAATAATTATTGTTACTTGGGATGATAAGGCAATGCTGGGGAGCAACCTGAACAATCAAGTAATGCTATACAAAAAAGAAATATTTCTTTTTTTGGAAGCCAGGTGTGATAAACCCTGGGGCTTGGGGCGAAGTCCCAACATTAATGTTTGAGCATCATATTTTTTCTCCAAGGATGGTTTTTAGGAGGAATATATTTATGATGTTCTTTTTTTATAGAATTAATTTCTGATTCTTTTTTCATTACTGAATCTCTATTTTTAATCTCTAACATTTTATAATAATGATTTTGTATCTCTCCTATATATTCTCCATCATAATCTATTATTAAAGTACATTTTGTGCCTTTTTGAAAATTGATAACTTCTCCTGTTTCTAAATCAACCGGAATATAATATTTACGATTGTCACTTATACATGATGCATTATCGATAATTTTTTCTTTTCTTTCTGAAATAACTAGTTTTAACTCTTCTTCTGTGTAAGTGTTTTCTCTCATTAGTGAGGTCTTTTTATCAACTGCGTAAGAGAATCTTTTGTTCATTTTGGGTATAAACACTTCATTTAAATATCTATTCGCTTTATCAATATCAGTTATGCCTTCATATCTTAATTCTGCAATTAATCTATCTTTAAATGTTTTATTTTCTCTTTCAATGTTAGCCTTTGCAGTTGATACACTTGTTGTATGTAAAACAATATCTAATTGTTCACATACCTTTCCAAATTGCGTCATAAATACTTTTTTCTCTTGCTTTTTGGTGTTATTTGCAGAGAATGTACTTCTATTATCGGCTTTAATTTTTTGAGGTATCCCATAGTTTATTATTATATTAAATAATAATACGTAATACCCTCTAGTTATCTCTTCATATTCAAACCACCCAAATAAAACTTTCTTTGTTGCCTTATCTACTGCCAAATGTAAAAAAGAGGAAATACCACCGAACCACATTTTATTACATGCATCCATTTGTACTTCTTGACCAAATGCATATAGATTACTAGATCTTCTTGGATGCGCTTTTTCAGTTTCAATTATTCTAGATTCGAAAAGTTTTACTTTGTCTTTAACATTACTTTCAATAGTATTTTCTTTTGATATTGACTTCATTTTATTTTTATATTCTTGTATTGTTTTTTTATGAGCAAGTGGTGAAATAATATCATCTCTAGTAAATGCTTTTAACATAGTATCATATGATATATCATAATTACCAAAAATATGGTCTTCATAAAAATGTGCAAAATTAAAATCATAATGGTCTATTAAGTATAAATGTTCAAGTTCTTCTATTAATCTTTCATCTTTTTTATTGGGATTTTCTTTACCACAGTTTCCATGGATAAATCCTTTTTCGCCTTGTTCCTTAAAAATTTTCTTTAACCTATATACTTGTCTTTCTGTTATATTTAATAATTGTACTGCTTCCCTTATTGTGATTTTTTTTGATACTAAGTCTGAAATAACGTTATATCTATTTTTTTCGTATTCGTTTAACATTAAAATACCTCCTTTAAATACAAGAAGGTATTTTAACAAATTACTGACATTTTCACTAATTATTAACATTTTTTTAACATATAAATTTACTGACATTTTCACTAATTATTCGTTTTTTTAGAACATGACATTTTCACTAATTATTCACACAAAAGAAAAAGCAAACTATTTTTCTAGTTTGCTCTGATTTGTTCTACGTAACTTCTTATTTTACCTGGCCATGCTGTACTTGCAGCATACTTAGGTGCTATTGACTCTATGGTATTTAATCCTTTTGAATAATAGTTTTTATAAAGATTATTTATAAAACCAATAATCCCTTCATCTAGGGTTGCATAGGCTTTATAAGCACCACCATTACATCCTGGAGCACCTTTTTGGCCTCCTACATTATTACAGGTTTTTACTAAAGAAGAACAATTATGTTTGCATCCTGTTTCATGTAGCATGATTGCTACTGCAACATAAGGATCTACACCCTTTTCAATACATTGACTAGCAATTAAATAACCTTTACCAGCAATATAGCCATCTCCTAAATTACGATTTAGTTTAGCTGCTAATTCATCTATTGTCATACCTTCATATACTTCTATTCTAGGTGGTACTATTACTGATGCAGGAGCTATTTCCATATCAATTGCTATTAATTCTTGAGTATTTTCTTCTTCTTCCTCATTTATAATTGTATTGGCAGATGTTGCCATATTTTTTAATTCTATTTCACTATTTTTGGTTACGATTGCTTTTTGTTTTTGCAATGTAGTAATATCTTCTTTTTGTATTACTAAACCAATCGATATCATTACTATTCCAAGAGTTGCTAAAACTGAGCTGATTAGTTTTCCTCTTTTCAAATTAGTTCACCTCATTGTTTTTGTAATAATACTATTGTAGACCATTTCACAAAACTTGTCAATTTTTGTAGATTTACCTGCGTATTAGCCTTTTTACATAATTATTTAAATTCTCTTCATTGTTCATATTTTTAGCTAGATAATCTACTAGACCTTGTTTATGATGTGTTATTTCATATCTTGTTTTTCTATAGATACTCATTACTTGTTGCTCTGATAGCTTTAATTTGCTTGCTTCTTGTTTTAATTTAGGACTTACTAAATTATATAAGAAGAATACTTGAAATTCTTCTACATTGGTACTTGTTGTATCTATTTTTCTTGGTTTTTGATAATAATCTCCATAATCAAAGAGAAAAAATCCTGTTTCATTAGATAAATAGTTTGATTCTCTTAAATCCCCTATTGCAATAGATTCTTTTCCTAGAGTAGCAAAATCATCATCTAGAAAAGATAGTTCTTCTAATAATTTATCTTTTGGATAATTATAAACAATATCTTTATTTCCTTCTATAAACAGTGTGATATATCCTTTAGCTTTATTTGATGACTCCATGAGAATATCTATAGGCATTAGTATTCTTTTTGTATCGATTGTTTTTAATACCTTTAATAAATCTAGGCTTGCTGTAGTTTTTCTAGGATAATCATGATATAT
This sequence comes from uncultured Mycoplasmatota bacterium, assembly GCA_949287595.1. GTDB lineage: Bacteria > Bacillota_I > Bacilli_A > RF39 > UBA660 > Faecimonas. Next base: position 13,362 of record CASEGV010000032.1, on the reverse strand, counting down.
TTTTATCGCTTTATCTTGGTAACGATAGACTGAACCTTCTTCTTCTTTATCAATATACTCTAGTGGAATATTATTATAGAAAAGGCCTTGGTCAGTTATTATAAATACTAGATTATTTTCGGATACTATTTTTCTCATACCCTCACCTCAGATAGGCGTTATTATATCATTTTTCTTTTCTTTTTTCAATTTTATTTTATTCTAAATGTCTCTGGTGCCTTTTTATATACTAGGGCTAAAGCTATTATACTATATGCTATTGTTGCGATAATAGCTATAATAGAGAAACTGGTAGTAGACATTTTAAAATCTGTTAGAGAGTATGCAATAATATAAGTAATTGCTGATATGATAGAATAAGTGATACTTTTCATTTTCATGTTTCTATCATATGGTTGAAATAAATAATAGATTACTAAGTAATGAATAGAGAAAAATATACTTAACGCAATAATAAATATTGGTATAGATATATAATCTAAGATATTAGATGTTCCTCCAGATATATATAGCAATATAGGTAGTCCTATGGCTATTACTATTGCTGGTATTAGATTTACTTTAGATACCGTTAATACTCTTGTTTTAAATACATTTAAAATCACTTTGGGATTTCTATAAAAATTGAATGTTAACATAGAATGATCACAATTATAAAACATAGCTTGTGTAATTATTGATCCTCGATTGATAAAATACATTACTATTACAAACCAGGCAATATTATTTAGTAAAAAATTATTTAAATTCTTTTGTAATGCAGGAACTACTATCATTAATATACCTATTGCTATTATTATGACAAGAGAGATTGTTGCAAACCATTTAGCACTACGCAATAATATTTCCTTATGTCTTTCAAAAAAGATGGTGTTAAATAAGTCATATCCTTTTTTACCTTTTAATTTTCTTTCATCTATTTTCTTATCTTTCTCCTTAATATCTACCATAGCTTGTCTTGAATACTCTTTTCCTTGATTACTATTTAAGGCTGCTACTTTAGTATTTAATCTTTTATAAATTAATTTATAGTTCTCTATTTTTATTAGACCATAATAACAGATGATAGAAATTGGTATCATTACTATATCTATTAGAGCCATTATTTCATTTGATATATGAATATTTAGTAATGGTAATAGGCATGCTCCTAAGGCTAGAAATAGTGCAGTCCAGTATATTGTATAATTATATGTAAGTGGAATTTTATACTTCATGTAATATAAAACGTTTAATCTTTCTCCTAAGAATCTTCCTAAAAACATAAATATAGTAAATAAAAATATGATAGGATTTTTTACTAAAAACCATAAACAAATACTATGTAGAATAAAATTAGTAATTCTATCTGACCAGAAAGATGCTTTCATAAATTCTTTGGCATTCATATTAAATAATACAATAGAAAAATATTTCTTAGTACTTGTCAATAATAATTTATTATTAATTATGATACCAAGTATTGTAAAGATAAAGTAAATATGTAATATTCCTATTATAGTATTTTCGGGCATGATCCAAGATGCTATCATATAGATAGACCAGAAATACAATACTTTATATACTACTGCTCTTATCGTTGAAAGTACTATTCCTAATAGTCTTACTACTGCTTTTAGTTTTTTACTTTTATATAGACTATCATCAGGGATTAAATCTTTCAATATAGGAAAATGTTTTATACTGTAAATAAACGAATTAATAGCATAAGTCATATCTATTTTATAAGTCATTTTTAATATATTAAACATTTTCTTCTTCCTTTAAGCAATCAATTATTTTATTTTTATATTTTTTCATATTTAAATTACTTTTCTCTACTAATTCTAATTTTTTATTATTTAATATTACTATTTCATCACATAAATCTAATGCTAATTCTAATATATGGGTTGAAAATATTAGAATATGGTCTTTTTTCATGTTCTTTAATACTTGTTTCATTTCTTCTTGTACTACAATATCTAGAGATGTTAATGGTTCATCTAATAATAGTACTTTAGGATTGGCAATAAAATTAATTAACATTTGCATTTTATTTTTCATACCGTGAGAGTATTCTTTTAATAATTTATCTTGGTCTTCTTTTGATATTTTTACTAAATCAAAATAATCATCGATAGTTTTTTCATCTTTAATTTTATCTTTATTAATTTCTAAAAAGAATGTTAAAAACTCTTTTCCTGTTAAAAATTCTGGGACTGTTGGTGTTGATATTACGTAGCCTATATCTTCTGTTTTTAGTTTATTTTCTCCATATTCATCGGATAATATAAATTTTCCAGAGTCTATTTCTATATCTTCATTTAAACAGTTAAAAAAAGTAGTTTTACCTGCTCCATTTCTACCAATTAAGCCATATATTTTTCCTTCCTCAAAAGTAAAATCAATGTCTTTTAATATTGCTTTTTCTCCATAACTTTTTGTTAAGTTTTTTATTATTAATTTCATGGGTACCTCCTTTTTGTATTATATCATACTTTATCTTTGGAATATAGAAAAGCATAACTGTTTTGGTTATGCTTTAGAATTTTTTAATATGTAAGTAATTATTATTGTTCCTATTGCTAGTGCTATACCTCCTATTATCATGATAATTCCTGTTGTTTTTCTTCCTAAGTTTGGTACTTCTACTAGCTGGATATTTTCTAATACAGCTTCTGTTGTTTTATTTTCTGCTACTGTTACTTTTTGTTCTACTACTCTTGCTTGATAGTTTGGTGGTGTTATGGTTTGTTTTACAGTATAATCTCCTACTGGTAATGTTACATTTATTTCACTGCTAGTTGTATTAATTCTATATACTATATTTCCAAAACTATCATAAATTGCTATTTCGGCATTTGATAGGTTTTCTTTTGTTTCTGCATCAATTACTTTGATGTTTAATGTTCCTACTTGTTCTGTGTAGTTTATGGATAAAGTAGTATCTAGAGTTTTTGTTGAAATACAATTTCTATTTACAGTACTACTTGATAAGGTATCATATAAGTATATTCTTTCATCTGATGGAGTCTCATACCTTTGAGGCGCTGGATATTCATATAAAACTAAGCTATCGAAAGAAAAGATACCTTTAATATTTATAGAGTAAGTCAACGTTTTATCTTTTATTTCTGATATTGGTATTCTTATTCTAAAACTTTCTCCTGCATTAAAGGTTGTTTTTTCTTCTCCTTGTTCATCTACTACAATCATTGGTGAAGATACGTCTACTTGATAACTTTTAAATTTATTTGCATATACTTTTCCTGTTACCTTAGGTGTAATTAAATTTGTTTCTATATAATCATTTGTTACCTGATATGAGATATCCTCCTGCGTGATAGGATCTAATTCTACTTGCTGATTTTTTTCTATATACCAATTAACATATTCTTCCCAGGTATCTAGATAAGCTAACATCTTATTTCCTACGTCTGATTCTTTTAATAATTTTTTATCTCCAACAGATAAATTGTTTACATATTTCCAATAATAATCCTTATAAGAGAATTCTTCCTCTGAGTGATCATCTATTTCATATTTATCATCATAAGCTGTATCTTCTACTGTCTCAATTATTTCAGAATAATCAGAATTCCAGATGTAATTTTTATCATCTTCATAACCTGCTAGACGATCCATTGCCCAGAGTATTAATAATTGCTTATAATAGTCATCTTCATCTTTATTATCACTAAACTTTGTTTCGTTTATTAGATAATTCATTAACACGGAATACTTATTTGTTTTATTTCTAAATTCGCTATCTAGCATGTAATATATTTCTTTTTCTTCTAACGTAGTGTTTTGAGCAATGCTTTTTTCAAAAATATTATAGTTTCCAACAAAAAAGCGAGAATCATTTGATACTGATTTTGGTTGTCAATAATATCTGCCATAGGGTAAATCAATTCTATTATTTTCGTTTTTTACATAGACTTCTTCTTCATTTGCAACGACTAGCTCTATTGTATCTAAGCATTGATTAGAATCATCCGGCTCAGCGAAACTATTTTTATTTATCATTAAGGCAATCGATGACAGTAATATAATTCCTGCAATAGTGATTAACGCATATCCTTTTCTCATAAAATCACCTTTTCTATTCTTTTATTTCTTTACAAAATTGTATGCATCTTTACACATATCTTCTATAGTAAGTGTTGCTTCCCATCCTAATTCTTCTTTTGCTTTACTAGGATCTGAGTAACACTCTGCAATATCTCCTGGTCTACGTTCTACGATTTTATAATTTACTTTGATATTATTTACTTTTTCAAAAGCATTAATGATATCTAATACACTATATCCAGTACCTGTTCCTAGGTTATAAATATATAAACCTTGTTGTTCTTTTTCTAATTTTTCTAATGCCTTGATGTGACCTTTTGCAAGGTCTACTACATGAATATAGTCTCTTACACCTGTACCATCTTTGGTTTTATAATCATTTCCAAATACTGATAGACATTCTAACTCTTTATTTGCAACTTTAGCGATATATGGCATTAAGTTTGCAGGAATACCATTTGGCTCTTCTCCAATCAGTCCACTCTTATGTGCACCTATCGGATTAAAATATCTAAGTATTGCGATATCCCAGGTGTTGTCTGATTTATACAAATCCTTTAAAATCTGCTCTACAAATAATTTTGACGTTCCATAAGGATTGGTTGTTCCTTCTGTTTTATCCGTTTCTTTAATAGGTACATGTTCTGGATTTCCATAGACAGTAGCACTAGATGAGAACACTAATTTTTTTACATTATGTTTTTTCATTACTTTTAATAAAACTAATACAGTTGAAACATTATTAGTATAATATTCTACTGGTTTTTTTACTGATTCTCCTACTGCTTTATAAGCTGCGAAATCTATTACAGCGTCTATTTTTTCTTTCGTAAATATCTCATCTAGTAATTCTTCATTAATCATATCTCCTAAATAAAATTTTACTTCTTTTCCAGTAATTTGTTTTATTTTATCTTTTACTTCTTCTTTTGAATTTGATAGGTTATCTAATACAACTACTTCATGACCTTCCTCTAGTAGTTCTACACTAGTATGACTACCAATATAGCCAAGTCCCCCGGTTACTAATACTTTCATATATTATCTCCTTCTATATTTTTCTTGATATTCTTTCATTACTGTTAACATTTCCTCTCCTATTATTTTTTCTATGGAATTATTATTTATACTTTCTTTTAAAAATACTTCCATATCTTTGATAGGAATATAAAATAAATTAAAATCAGTTTTCTTTTCTAGCTCTGATAAACTCATTTCTTCTACTTTTGGTCCTTCGTTACTATGTACAATGTAATAATACATTTTGTTACATCTAGTATTGCCTGTTTCTAAGTAGTTACTGTAATATTCTTCAATTACCATGAAAGGACCTGGTTCTATATCGATAGAAATTCCTGTTTCTTCTTTTATTTCTCTACTTAGGCTTTCTTCTAATGATTCTTCTTCTCTCCAGTGTCCACCAGGAAATTGATAGGTATAATTATTATGCACTACTAATAGTTCTTCTTTTTTATTAATCATTAATGCTTTTACTCTAATTACTGTTTCATCCATCTTATTTGTATCTATATTTTCTTCATTTATAATTATTCTTTTCATGTTATCCCCTTTTCTTCTAATTATATACATATCTTTCCCAATATTCTAATACATTAGGACTTACTGTTTGAAATACAGCGTCAATTTGCTCACTGATATATTTTGCTTTTTTCCAGATAGGTGTACCTGTTTGTAGGCAACCTGCTTCTGTATCATCCATCATATACTCAAAAGTAGAAGCTCTATCTTCATATTGATCGGTTTGTGCATAATTATTCACAAAAGATGCATTGATATTTCCTGTTGATACATAGGAATAAGAATTATTGGTATTACCATAATTAAAACCTACAGGATTTAATGTATTCCAAGTGGTATAATTAGCACCTTTGGCATACATATATTTTTCTATGTAATGATAGATTTCGTGATGGAGGCTTTCTGTGAAACTATAATCTGTTGCAAGTGATATTAAAATGTTTTTTGATGTTGAATCTGTGATACCAGTTACATTTGCTTGAGAGTATTGCTTAATTAAATATATTGTTAATGTATATCCTGCTTGTTTTGTTTCATTAAAAAAGCCAGTAGGATATAGTGCTAAATTACTATTTAGTTCATTTAATAACTGGTTTATTCTATTAGAGTCTGTTAGTCTTACTGTAGATAGTCCAGCTACTGTATATCCATTTGTTTCTACTCCATATCGTACTGTAATTCCGTATGTATTTTCAATACTTCTTCTTAAGTTATCATTGGTGGTTTCTATACTTGGTGTTGGTGCTTGAGGTATTTGTTGTGGTTGTTGAGGTGTTTTAGTACTTGTATTTGGAGTTTGCGTTTGTGTTTGATTATTTGTATTACTATTTTCTGCGTTTGGATTCTCTGGACTGGTTACTTCTTGTCCTGCTTCCGTTTGTGGAACAGGTGTTTCTGTTGTTGTAATATTAATATCAGTATTTTCTGCTTGTCCTATTACATGAGTATTAGTTATCGGATTTAAAATCGTTTGATTTTCTAAATGGAAAGCAATTCCTAATAAAATCAAAATCAAAGAAAAAGATAATAAGACTTTTGCCAATGTTATTTGTTTTTCCTTTGTCATAGGTGCCTTCCCTTCTATTTTTATTGTACCAAATTTAGAAAGAAAAAAAAAGACCTATTCTTGGTCTTAACTTATAAAATCTGGGACTAACATTCCTAGAATTATTATTCCTACAATAATTAGACTAATCATAAACGCAATTACATTTCCTAGACCCTTTTCGTTCTTATTTAAATCTGTTGGTCGATTCTGCTGATTCTTCTTTTCTTGTTCTACTAGTTCTGACATTTTAATTATATCTGTTTCGTTTAAATTAATAATATTACACATATCGTTAAATTCACTAATTATTTTTAAATTACTATTATTTCCTTTATTTGGTGTAATATTATTTATCATAATATCATTTTGATTAGCAAAAGATTTTATAAACGGCTCTATAATATCTATTAACACCTCTTTTGGCTTCGAAAATGTTTTTTTATCTAAAATTTGATGAGAACCATCTATTTCATATTTTGTTACTTTACAATAACAATATTGATTATCAAATTTAAACTCATAAACAATAGAATTATCTTTGGTGGCATCTTTTAATATTTTTATCAATTCTTGATGATATTCTTGATGAGGATCTGTAGCATCTATACTTAACATTTCAATTTCTTCCACTTATCCTCACTCCTTTTAATTTTGATTTGTTAACGCTTTTATTTGATCATATAGTTCTTGCGCTTTGTCTATTTCTCCTTCATTATAATAAATATTTGCTTTGACTGTTAAATCTTCTATTTTTCTTTCTATATCATCTGGTAATTCTTTCTTTAGCGGTTGTGGTTCTTCTATCATGTTCTTCTGTAAATTTTGCATTAAAGGAAGAAATATTCCTTTTTCTACCAATTTTTGTTCCTGATTTATTCTTGATTTTCTTAAATTTTCTAATTGATTTGGTTTTACCATAATGGCTTTAGATATATTTTTGGTCGTTTTTTGAAATTTCCTTTTTACTGGTTGTGTATTTGCTCCTACTGGAGTCGGTATTTTAGGTGATGAAGAAAAAGCAGTTTGAGGTGATATCTCTGTTGTTATGTTTTTTTGTTGCTCTTCATTTGTTTTCTCTATTGATATTGGTTGATGTTGTTCTGGTTCTATTTCTGTATCAAATTCTTCTTCTGGTTCTTCTTCTGGAATTACTATTTCTTTTTCTTGTTCTATAGGGTTTGCATTTATCACTATTGCTTTTTTCTTTTCTAAATCTTTATTTGATAGTGCTAATGGTTTAGAGCTTTTTTCTTCTAAATCTCTTTTTTTCATTTCTTTATCTAAACTATCTAATGCTTCTAACTGTTCTTCTAATTGATTCGTTAACATTAACAAGTTGTCATTTCTATTATTTAGTTCCGTTAATCTTTGTTTCTTTTCTTCTTCATTTTTTGTTGTTTTCATTAGTTCTGTTTTTCTTTTAGATATTGTTGCTACAATATCATAAGCAATTGCTTTTAATTCTATAGCTGCAATACGATACTCCGCACTTTCAAATTCATATTTATCTTCCACTAGCTCACCACCTATCCTGCATGTTGCGCATTAGCAATTTGCTTTAATAAATGTTGAACATCAACCCATTCTGCATCTTCTGTAATCTCTTCTAAATTAAGTTTCTCTCCATCTTTTACGATTCTAGCAATATAAATTACTTGATTACCTGTTTGCTCCTGAATTTCTCCTTTTGTATATACGACATATTGTCTTTTATCATCTTCAGAATTTAAATATGTTACTACTTCAATCTCTGTTGATAAACCATCTATGTCAATCAATTCTGCCATTTCTTTATTATTCATAGCGCAACCTCTCTATTCTAGAATTTATTATACACAACTTTTTTTATTTAGTAAACTTTTTTTAGATAAATATTATTACTAATATCGAAGCTGTCCAGATACTTAATTCTATTAGTTCTTGTTTTTGTGGACTTATTTTTTTCCATGGAATAAATAATAATGATAGTAACATAAATGGTGATAGATAGGCAATTAAATAATAAAAATTTAAGGCTAGTTTGGGAAGTAGTGATATTTTTTCTACCTCTATTAGAGTATTTGCTATTTGCCAGTAGTTGTTTTTGGATGCTAGTCCTATTGCTATTGCTAGTAATAGTATTAATCCTGTTAACTGGGATTTTGTTAAATTAATTTTTTCTAGTTTATGAATCATAAACGTAATACATAATATGATAATTATAATTCTTGATACCATGTTTATTATTTCTATTTGTAACATAGATTGTATGATAGAGCATATTCCTATTAGTAATAGTCCTGCTGGTAGTAGTATTATTTTTGCTTTTCTATCTTTTTCTAGGTTTACTGATGAAAAGTAAGTAATGATTAACCATAGTATTGGGAGAGATAGACTTGCTAATACTCCTAATATTGGTATTGCTGTTAGCAAATCAAAGTCTTTAAAATTTATCTTTTTTATGATTGGTAAGTCTACTGTGGTTTCCTTATCTAGTTTTTCTTCTTGTTCTATAAAGTCTTGATCTGGTAGTTCTTCTTGTTGTTCATAAGTACCATTTTTTATTTCTTCTACGATATCTTGGTAATCATTCTCTAGATAATAGTCTATTGCTCTTTTCATTTGTTGTTCTGTTGATTCTTTAAAACCTGTGATAATGGTTTGACCAATTATTGTTACAGGTACACCAGTTAGAGATTTATTGGTCTTATCAGCAATTTGTTTTAGAAAACTATTATTTTCTTCGTTATACCATACTTCATATTGTATTACATTTAGTTCTTTGTATTCTTCCTTTAAATCTTCTAAATATTCTTTTTCTAAGGCACAATGCGGGCAATCATCTCCCCAGAATAGATACAAATTTAATTTTTCTTTGGCATTTACCTTTGGTGTTGGTATTAGTACTAATAGTAAAATAATTACTATCAGGATTTGTTTAATCTTTTTTAACATATAACTTATTCAACTCATTTCTGGCGTGGATTAATTCTTTTATAAAGATATCTAATTCTTCTTTTGTTGTTTTGTAAGAGATGCTAATTCTTAGACTATGACTTGCTTTTGTAGTATCTTTTGTTAGGGCTAAGACTGCAAGGGAGGCATTGGATGTTGAACATGCTGTTTTGGTTGAAATATAGATTTCTTTTTCTTCTAGAGCATGTAACATAGTTTCTGGTTTTATGTTTTCTATACTAATATTTAAAATATTAGGAATTGCATCTATTGGAGAGTTGATTGTAATATTTTCTTTGGTTAGTTCTTCTCTTAGATAATCATTTAATTTTCTTACCTTATTTTCTTTTTCTTCTATATTTTCATATGCTAGTCTTAGTGCTTTGGCAGTAGATACAATTAGAGGTGTTGCTGGTGTCCCGCTTCTATCTTTGGTTGTTGATTTTCCACCATGTATTAAGGGCTCTATTACGATGTTTTCTTTCTTGATTAGTGCACCTATTCCTTTCATACCATAGAATTTCTGGGCAGAAAAACTTGCTAGGTCTACGTTTGTTAAATCTATTTTTTCTTTTCCCATACTTTGTGTAATGTCAGAGTGAAAAAAAGCTTTGGGATATTTTTTTACTATTTTCCCTATCTCGTTTACTGGTTGAATTATTCCTAGTTCACTACTAATACTAGCTATCGTTACTAATATTGTATCCTCTCTTAATTTTTTTTCTAAATCTTTTAAATCCACCTTACCTGATGGTGTTAAATTTACATATTCTATTTCAAAGCCCAACTCTTTTAGATAATTTAGTGGTTCTATAATAGAAGAATGTTCTAATGGTGTTGTAATAATATGTTTTCCTCTATTTTGATATTTTAAACAAATTCCTTTTATCGCTGTATTATTGGCTTCACTTGCTCCACTGGTATAGATAATTTCATTTGGTTTTACACCTAAAATAGTTGCTATTTGAGAAGTTGCTCTATCAATTAATCTTTTAGCATCTACTCCTAGTTTATGTAGAGAATTAGGATTACCTATTATTTTTTTTGTTGTTTCTATATAACTATTTAATACGCTTTCCTCTACTGGTGTTGTGGCACTATAATCTAGATAAATCATTTACTTACTTCCTTCTTTCTTTTTACTTTCTTCTATTTGGATTCATGGTAATTATATGGTTTAAAATATTAGAAAATCTTTTGATTCCTTTTAATTCTTCTCCGCTCATTTGCCATAGTAGTCTAGGAGAAAATTTTACTTTTCCTTCTCTTTGTAATTCTTCTAATTCCGCTGGTGATATTCCTTTTACACCTCGATAATCATCTATATCTAAAGTAGGGTCTACAATATATCTTGTCTGTATTTGATTTAACACTTCTTGATTTTCTACTGTAATTTCAAAAATATTACTTTTTATTCTTATAAATGAAGGAGATTTCATACGTTTCATTTCATCTATTTGGAAATAGTCAATTCTTGGTTGTAATTCTCCACAATCTACAAGACTTTCTTTATTTCCAACTAAAAAGCCATTTTTTATTCCTGTATCTGTAAATTTTGATTTGGATGCTAAAAAATATCCTACTGCTTCTTTGTAGTCATCTTCCGAATTTAAAATATCAAATCCACCTTCGCCTGTATAGTTTTTATCTTCTCTATGTCCCATGAAATATTGTGGTATTGTATCTAGTTCATTATTCTCATTTATTATTACCACCATATCGCCATCTTTTGTAAATACCGTTGTCATAATTGAATGCACATAAATTTTATCAGCCATATTCTCCCTCTTTCTTTTCTTATTTTATCACGTTTCTTTCTTTTCCAAAAGAAAAAATGCTACTTAGGCATTTCTTCTTTACTATCTCCGCTAATGTTATACAGTTTATAATTAAGTTGAGCCATTGCTAATTCTATTGTCATCAACTTTTCACTTTTATCTAGTTTATCATTTTCTAATAAACTAGTCACTATTTCTTCTGCACCATTTAATATTGCCTCTTTATTTTCTAATACATTTATTTTATCCAACATATAATTCATCCTTAGACCTCCTTATTATTTTCAATATATTTTTTTATTACTTCATATAGATGTTGCATCTTCACGTCTATTACTTTTATTTCATCAGAACATTCTAATAATTCTCTTTGGAGATGAAGAGGAATTTCCTTGGGAAGTTTATATTGTAATTTATGATCTAGTGATGCCCAGAAATCCATAGCTACTGTTCTTATCTGTATTTCTGCTTCTATATATTCTAATTTTTCTTCTAAGTGTACTGGTACTAAAACATTTAAGTGATAACTTGTATATCCTGTATCTTTCGGATTTGCTATATAATCACTTTCATTTATAATTTTAAATGTCTTAGAATTTTTAATAATTCCTACAATATCATAAACATCCGATAAGAAAGAACAAACAATTCTAAATCCTACAATATCATGAATGTGTTTTTTTATATTTTCTACATTCTTTTCATAACCTTTTTCCTCTAATTTTTTTAAGATACTTCTTTCTGATTTTAATCTAGACTTAATGTGTTCTACGGGATTATATTCATTTTTATATTCATATTCTTTTAATAATATTTCTAAGTCTGCCTCTAATTTTGTTTTTGCAAACTTGTACTTTAACATCATGGCATCCCATTCTTTAGAATCTATGTTATTCATTCAGACCTCCTTGTTAGGCAAAAAAAGGACTGTTCTTGTCCCTGGCGGTATTCATTGTACCATATTTTTTACTTTTTGTCATTACTTTCTTGTGTTTTGATAATAGTCTCTTTCAGCAATACTCATTGCAATTTGATCTAGTTCTTCTTGTTGTTCTTTTTCTAAATCTACTATTTTATACTCTACTTCTTGTAGTAATTCCTTTGCTGTTTTACATTTGTTATAGTTAATATGATATCTCATTAACACTTCTATTTCATAGGTTGTTAGAAATAAATTCTGCTTCGTTTTATGCAATTTATTTTTCTCAAAGTCTAGGCTATTTACTAGTTTTTCTATATTATATTCTTTCATTCTTCTACTCTTTCATTTTATTTACATGAATAACCATTATTTTTCATATGAGTCATGAATTCGCCTTCTGTATATGCGTCTTTTATTTTTAATGTTACTACATCTTTTGCTTTTGTATTAGCATTAATTTTTATTTGTAAATCATCTTCGTTTGTAAATTCTATGTTATTTAAAATCAAAGTTTCATTATTTTTATCTACCATTATATGTGCAACAATTCTATCTGAATCTTGTGTAATTTTTACTGCATTTTTTGGCAAATATTCATAGGAACTTTTAATTGCAAACTTAATTGAGTTTAGATAGCTATTTTCTTCTTGAATATAATTTTGGGGTAAAATGATTGTCTTTGTTAAATCCATTTTTGCAATATTATTGCTACTTAAGGTCACTTTTAAATTTTCTACTATTTGAATTCCTTGTTCTGTTGTAGCGGTTTTACTACATTCTACATAAGGTTGTTTTATGGTTGCAAATAAGTAGATAATAATACTAATTAATAATACCGTTACTATTATTGGAAATATTCTACCTTGCCTTAAAGTCATTTAACTCACCTCTTTATACGCTTATCTTAACCTATATCTATGTTTTCGTCAAGAGTTCTATTACAGACAAATTTCTAAAAGAAAAAGTCGCTTACTAGCGATCATTTAGGTTCTATAATAAATAGTGTTGGTGAGTAAAATTGCTGACACTATTTTAGTCTATAAAAAAGAGTCATTTCAGAAACCTATGATACAATGTAATTGCAC